>JAHEFF010000020.1:0-35168 GCA_024640315.1 Woeseiaceae bacterium | reverse complement strand
TCATCACCGGCATGTCAGGGACGCTGATCGGCGACGATTAAAGCGCAAATTCGATCGACTGTTGTTGATCTGGTCCCTAATATAATATTGATCGCCCCAGTCAATCACGAGCAAGGCAGGACTAATGTCATTCAGGCTTACCTATTCAACGATGTTCAATCCTCCGCCGGAACTGCATGAGCAATTTGATGCGGCGATCAAAAGCGTGCGTGCCGAAATCGGAAAAACGAACGATCACTTTATCAATGGCGCTGACGTGACAGCGGAAACGACCCTGGACGACACCAGCCCAATCAATACAGATTGGGTTTTAGGCAAATTCCCGGTCGCAACACCGGAAATTATCGATCAGGCGGTGGCCGCCGCGAAGGCGGCCTTCCCGTCCTGGCGAGCGACCCCTGCGGCAGAGCGCAACAGGATACTGCGACGGGTAGGTAAGCTTATCGAAGAGCGCGTTTACGAAATAAGTGCTGCTGTTGCGCTGGAGGTAGGCAAGAATCGCATGGAGGCCTTGGGGGAGATCCAGGAGACAGCCGATTTTTTCTACTGCTATTGCGACGACTTCGAAAAACACGAAGGCTTTGATCACAAGCTGCCGGATGATCCGCTGCCGGATTTTGCCAGCCACAACCGGTCGGTTATGAAGCCTTACGGCGTATGGGCAGTCGTTGCGCCATTCAATTTTCCATTTGCGCTGGCTGGCGGACCGACGGCCGCAGCACTGGTGACGGGCAACACGGTCGTCGTCAAAGGCGCGCCCGATACCCCGTGGGCCGTTCGATTGTTGGCCGAGTGCATGCGGGACGCCGGCGTGCCGCAGGGCGTATTCAATTACCTGTCCGATCCGGACGATACAGCAGGGCCCTTGCTGGTTGATCATCCCGATGTGGCCGGCGTGACCTTCACGGGTTCTCATGACGTTGGCATGCAGATTTGCAGGAAGTCTGCGGCGGGCGCCTTCCCACGCCCCTGTATTGCAGAGATGGGCGGAAAGAATGCTGCCATCGTTACCGCCAACGGCGACCTCGATCGTGCTGCGCTCGGCATTATGCGTTCGGCATTCGGCCTGAGCGGACAAAAGTGTTCAGCACTGTCACGAGTGTATGTGGAGGAGTCAGTTGCCGACGCGCTTATCGACAAGCTAAAGCCGCTCGTCGATGCAATCAATGTAGGTGATCCGACCCGGGTTGAAAATTACATAGGACCGGTAGGCAATGCCGAGGCTTACGAAAACTACAAGAAGTACGTCGGCGAGTTGCGGGAGGGCGATGCGACGATCATCTCGGGTGGGGGAGCGCTGACCGATGGCGAGATGGAGAAGGGGTACTTCTGTGCACCAACGGTGGCCGAAGCATCGCTCGATCATCGACTCTGGAAACAGGAGATGTTCGTGCCCATCGTGATGCTTGCCCGAGTACCCGACAAAGAAACCGGCATGAAACTCGCCAACGATACGTCGCTGGGTCTGACGGCCGGCTTTTTCGGAAACCCGGAAGAAACCGAATGGTTTTTCGATAACATCGAAGCCGGCGTGACCTATGCCAATCGACCACAAGGCGCAACAACCGGCGCGTGGCCCGGCTACCAGCCGTTTGGTGGCTGGAAAGGTTCTGGTAGCACCGGTAAGGGTATCGCGTCTTTTTACTATCTCGCCGAATACATGCGTGAGCAATCGCAAACGTCAGTGGAGTAGGGTTGGCAGCGTCATTCTCGTGCTAAACAGGCCGGCGCCAACGAGATCGAATTTTACCTACTCGGTAACGAGGTGAGAATCCGTGATTCCGAGTTTCCGTAATTCCGCGACGATAGTGTCATATTGGATCACGTCGGCAATCGGACCGATTCTTACCCGGTAGAGTGTGGGCGACGTGCTTCGGTCTTCATGCACGAAAGCCGGGCTGATTCCTCCTTTGCGAAGCAGCTCATGTCGCCGTCTCGCATTGCTGACGTCACCGAATGCACCAACCTGGACGAAGATATTCGCTTCCGGTTCCGCTTTGGGCTTCACCGGGGCGGCTCGCGCCACCGGCGCAGGGTTGCGGGTCGCGGGTCCGGGATCATCGAAGCTGATGGCGGTAACTTCGACCAGGCTGGTCCCGTCTTTGACCATGTCGAGTTTCAGTGCCGCCGAATAGGACAAGTCGATCAGGCGATTATCGACAAACGGTCCGCGGTCGTTCACCCGAACGACAATGGACCGGTTGTTTTTAAGGTTTCGTACGCGAACATAGGTGGGCAACGGCAAGGATTTATGTGCTGCTGTCATAGCGTACATATCATACGGCTCCTGGCTGGAAGTCATTCGGCCGTGGAATTTCTTTCCGTACCAGGATGCGACGCCCCGTTCCTGGTAGCCGTAGCTCGAGTCCAGCACTTCATAGGTTTCGCCATACACTTTGTAAAATGGGCCGTTGCCGTAGCGGCTGCGAGGTTCCTCGCGTGGTACGGCGTTGCCGGGCAAACGGGATGGGACGCTGGTGCTGCGGGGCGCGCTATCGCGTGTCGGTGGCGAGCCGCAACCGGCAAGTGAGGCTAGAACGACGAACGTGATTACGAGCGCAAAACGCTCATGATTCACTGCGCTTGACCTCAAGTGCGATCTCCTGACCAAGCTGATGCACGGCTAACGCATACATGACGCTGCGATTGTAACGAGTGATGACAAAAAAGTTGTGGAAGCCCACGTAGTACTCTTCACCCTCGTCACCAACCAGCGTGATGAGCTGGCTCTTCTCATCGCCGGGCAATTCGGTGGAGAACAAGACACCCTGGTGGCTGAGTGAGGTGACAGTCTCCTCGGCTTTCAACTTGTTTTCCGGTGTTTCGCCGGTCCACTGTGCGCCGAGCGTCGCAGTCGTAACGACCGGTTGGTCGGCAACCCAGCCGTGCCGAACGAAATAATTGGCGACGCTGCCCATGACGTCGACCCAGTTGGTCCAGATATCCCGTTTGCCGTCTTCCGTCGAGTCAACTGCGTATGCGCGATAACTGGACGGCATGAATTGAGGTCGGCCCATAGCGCCAGCATAGGAACCGGTTGCGTCCGTTGCCTGCATGCCTTCTTCACGTACCAGCAAAAAGAAATGCTCGAGTTCGCTCGTGAAGAATTTCGATCGCGGCGGATAATCGAATGCAAGCGTTGCCAGGGCATCCAGGACCCTGAAATTACCGGTGATTCTGCCGAAGTAGGTTTCAACGCCAATGATACCCACGAGGATCTCGATCGAGACGCCCGTGTTGTCGCTAATCATTTGCAGCTCGGCCTGGTGCTCTTTCCAGAAGTCCGCGCCTGCCTGGATCCGCTCCGTGGTGAGGAAGATGTCACGATACTCGTGCCACTCCAGGGTTCGCTCAGCAGGGCGACTGATGGCCTCAAGGATTGACTCCTTGGACTCGGCTTCGGCAAGGACTGACTCAAGCTTGGCACGGTCGTAGGCATGTTCCTCGACCATACGGTCGATGAAGCTCTGAACATCGGGCCGATCAGTATCGATAGCAAATGCAAACGGGCAGCTAAGCAGAAAAACCAGCGCCGTCAGGGTTTCTTTCTTCAATAGTGCAATCATTAGTGTGGCAGCAATTTCCGGTGACGATGAATCGACATGAGAATACCGAATCCGGCGAGGAGGGTCACCATCGACGTGCCGCCGAAGCTCACCAGCGGCAGGGGGACGCCAACGACCGGGACCAGGCCGGTCACCATTGCGGTATTCACAAATACATAGACAAAAAAAGTAAGGCTGATACTCCCGGCGAGGAGTCTCGAAAACGTGTCGCGCGCCTGGATCGCGATATACAGGCCACGGCCAACAACGAAAAGGTAGAGCGCGAGCAGGCTCAGTACGCCGAGCAATCCGAGTTCCTCGCCCATGACGGCAAAGATAAAGTCGGTGTCGCGCTCGGGCAGGAATTCGAGTTGTGCCTGGCTGCCGTTCGTCCAGCCCTTGCCGAACAGACCACCTGACCCGATCGCGATCTTTGACTGAATGATGTTGTAGCCGGCACCGAGTGGATCGGAATCCGGATTGAGCAACGTCAACACCCGTTGTTTCTGGTAGTCCTGCATGAATTGCCAGAGCACGTAGGCGCCCGGGATCGAGGCCAGTGCCAGGAGAACCATGACGCGGATCGGCAGGCCGGCGAGCACAATGACCAGGACGCCGGACATGGCAATCAGGAGAGAGGTGCCAAGATCCGGTTGTCTCGCGATGAGTACGGTTGGGACGATGATCAACACGCCGATGACAACCAGGTCCATGAATTTGGGAGGCAATTGCCGGTCGTGCAGATACCAGGCGGCCATCATTGGCACGGCCAGTTTCATGATCTCGGATGGCTGAAACCGAATGCCGATATCGAGCCAGCGTTGCGCGCCCTGACCCACCTCACCGGCTGCGAGCACCATGATCAGAAGAATGAGTCCGCCCAGGTAGCCCCAGGGCGTCCAGCGACGCAACAGATCCGGCGGCAACTGGGCGACAATCAGCATGGCAACGAGCGCGACGACCAGTCGCATACATTGCTGAATCCACAAATCCATGTTTTGCGCGACCGCTGAATAAAGGACCACCAGTCCCAGCGCGCAAACCATCAGCAGCCCACCAAGCAATGGCCCGTCGAGGTACAGGCGTTGCAGGATACTGCCGACACCACTCAGTGGCGCATTGCCGCCGCTAAACAGTCGTTGGGTGTCGCTAAAGCTCATCGTCGTTAAATCCCAGGTGCTGATCCATGATGGCGCGAGCCATGGGCGCCGCAATGCCACTTCCACTGGAGCCGTTTTCGACGATCACCGCGACGGCGATTTGCGGATCTTCGAATGGTGCGAAGGCGATAAACAATGCGTGGTCTCGCAGGCGCTCGTCGATCTCATCTTCGTCGTATTTCTCTTCCTGTGCGATCGTAAATACCTGTGCGGTACCACTCTTGCCGGCCATATCATAAGGTGCACCGAGGCCCACAGCCCTGGCGGTTCCTCTTCCACTTTGCATCACATCGTGCATGGCCGCGAGCACGTTGTCCCAGTAGAATTCGTCGTTGATTTGCACATTGGGCAGTCGCTCCGGCGGCATCAGTATTCGTTTCCCGGTCAGAGGATCCTCGAACGCGGCTACGAGATGGGGCTTGAATCGCTGGCCTCGCATTGCCAGCGTCGCCGTCGCGCTGGCGAGTTGCAGTGGCGTCGCTAACAAATAACCCTGGCCGATCGAAGCAATGATGGTTTCGCCGGGAAACCAGACCTGGTCAGCACGCTCTCTGAAAGCATTTCGTTTCCATTCGCGCGACGGAACGAGCCCGTCGGCCTCGCCTGTCATGTCGATGCCGGTAACGTTTCCGAGACCGAACTGCTCCAGGTAGTAGTGCATGTTGTCTATGCCGATGTCGCGGCTGATCTCGTAGAAATAAACATCGCACGACTGTTGAATGGCATCGTGAAGATCAACCTCGCCGTGACCTTGAGGGCGCCAGTCGCGATAGCGGTGTGTGCTGCCTGGCAAGCTGTACCAACCGATGCAAACGGAGCGGCGTGTAAGGTTTGTTGCGCCGATCTCGAGCGCCGCGAGCGCCAGCATCGGTTTGATTGTGGAGCCTGGAGGATAGCTGCCGCGCACCGCACGATTGAAAAGCGGGCGCTGGTCGTCTTGCTGTAATGCGTTGTATTCGCTTGGGCTCATACCGGTGGCAAACGAGTTTGGATCAAATGCCGGCGCGCTGAAGAGCGCGAGGATTTCGCCGTTTCTCGGATCGATCGCAACGATCGCGCCACGCCTGCCTTCCAGCTGTTTAGCTGCGACTCGTTGCAGGTCGATGTCGAGGCTCAGGTAAAGATTGTCTCCCGGAATCGGGCTTTCACTCTCCGCTGCCGAATCGGCGTAATCACGGGTTTCGGCAGGCACCTGGCGGCCGAGCGCGTTGGTAACGACCTGGCGAAAACCAACGTCGCCATGCAGCACGCCCTCATTAAAATGTTCGACGCCCGTTTTGCCCGTATGTGAGGTTCCGGAATAGGCCGCAGCATCCAGGCGTTCCAGGTCGGCCGTGCTAAGGGCACCGACATAGCCGACAGCGTGGGCGACCAACTCGCCGTCCGGATAGTGACGGACGAGGCGTGGCTGCAAATCGACACCCGGGAAGCGAGGTCGCTGAACGGCAAAATTCGCGATCTCGTCATCGGTCAGTCGAAAGCGCAGTGTAATGGGTTTGAAACGCGGCCCGCTTTGCGAAAGGCCGTTAAATCGCGGAATGTCTTCTTCCCCGATCAGACCAAGTTTCGCAAGCCGGGCGAGCGTGTCATTGATGTCCGGGACCTGCTCCGGAATCAGCTCGAGTTGGTACGCGGGTAAATTCTCGGCCAGCACTCGTCCGCGACGATCAAATATGAGGCCACGGGTTGGCGGCACCGCTTCGATGCGGATGCGGTTACCTTGCGACTGTTCAGCGAATAATTGATGGTCGACAACCTGCAGTTGCACCAGGCGGCCGACGACCACCCCGAGCAACACAACGCCAATTACAGATGACAGGATGACCCGCCCAACGAACAGTTGCGTCTCCGAGTGATGGTCTTTGATTGGTGAGAAAAGGCTCAACGGGCTAGCGCCTCGCTCGCTGGCGAACACCGACCAGTACGATCGTGACCAGCGGCCAAATGGCGGTGCCGCTGAGCACCGGGCCCCAGTAGGTGACCATGGGCGCATTCACACCGGCGACGCCATTGATCCAGAACAGTACAAACTGGTATAGCCCAAGCACCGCAAATACGGTTGCCGTCAATTGCAGCATCGGGAACTGGCGCAGCTGCAGATGAAACTTGACGGTGACATAGATGACGATCGTAAACGCAAGAGCGTGTTGCCCAAGCAGTGTTCCCTGCGCGACGTCCACTATAAGGCCGACGATCCAGGCAACACCCACGCTGTAATTTCCTGGAAAAGTCATCGACCAGTATATAAGAGTCAATATCACCCAGTCGGGGCGGAACGGTTCGGCCCACAGCGGCAGCGGTGCGATGGCGAGCGTCAGCGCAATAATGAGACTGATGATGATAGGCAAGTGCCTGCCGGCGCGTGCGTCACTCATCTGCGTCACCCTCGCTATCGGTGTTGTCGCCGTCACTCGCGCCGTCACTCTCGATGGCGGGGTCTTCGGTTGCAGGTGTTTCCGCCTCTTCGCTGTCCACCTCGGACTCTTCCACCTCCGACCAGATGAGCATGATTTCACGCACCTGGTTCAGTGCGGCAGACGGCGTCGCAGTCACCGCGGCGAACGGTTCTTGCGGGACACGCGTGATGCTGTCGACGACAGCTACCGGGTATCCAGCCGGAAACGCGCCGCCGAGTCCCGACGTCACCAGGAGGTCGCCGGGCTCGATGTCCGAATTGTTTGGCAAGAACGGCAGGTCGAGACGGTTGAAATCACCTGTGCCCCTGGCGATGGTCCTCAGACCGTTGCGATTGACTTCGACCGGCAGGTCGTGACCCGGATCACTGATAAGCAGGCATTGCGACGACGCTACGCCGGCCTCAATGATTTGCCCGACGACACCGTTTGCATCCACGATTGCCTGTCCGTCGTAAACACCGTCGCTGGTGCCCTTGTCGATGACCAGAACGTGGCGAAACGGGTTGGCGCTAACCGACAAAATTTCGGCGACCCGGACCTGCTCGCGCACTCGCGCCCTCGCTTCGAGCATCTCCCGCAACCTGGCATTTTCTGCCTCGAGTGCTGAATAGCGCTGTAGTCGGGCCTGGGTCAGGAGCCGCTCGACATTCAGGCGGCTGTTCTCGAGTTGAAGCTGGTTCCGGCTCGCGGTCGATTCACCAATCCAGCGCCACGCGGAAACCGGGGCATCCACCAGGACACGCAACGGATAAACAGTTGCGCCAATCGCTTTGCGGACCGTATCGAGATGATTATCGCGATGGTCGATGTACTGGATGAGTATGCTCAGGCCCGCAAGCAGCAATAGTCGAAGACCGAGTGCTGGCGAATAGGGTGAGCGATGTTGCCTTTTAGATTTTGCGGCGGCCATTTGCGTCATATGTTCGCATAATGGTTACCCTTACTCTCTTTATTATTCCAGGCCAAATACGGCGGGGCCGTGCTCGTCGATCAGTTCGATAACTCTGCCGCCGCCGCGGGCAACACAAGTCAACGGATCGTCGGCAATGACAACCGGCAAGCCTGTCTCTTCCATCAGAAGTTTGTCGAGATCACGCAGCAATGCACCACCGCCAGTCAGCACGATGCCACGTTCCGCGACATCAGCGCCCAGTTCCGGCGGCGTTTGTTCCAGCGCTTCTTTGACCGCTCCGACAATACCCTGCAGGGGTTCCTGAAGTGCCTCCAGGATTTCATTCGAATTCAGGGTGAAACTTCGCGGCACGCCTTCCGACAGGTTGCGGCCTTTAACCGATATTTCCCTGACTTCCTGGCCGGGGAACGCCGAGCCGATTTCGTGCTTGATGCGCTCGGCAGTTGCCTCGCCGATGAGGATGCCGTAGTTACGTCTGACGTAGTTGGTTATCGCCTCGTCGAAACGGTCGCCACCAATTCTGACCGAAGCTGCATATACAATGCCGTTTAGCGAGATGACCGCGACTTCGGACGTGCCGCCACCGATATCCAGCACCATGGAGCCGCGTGCCTCATGGACCGGCATGCCGGCGCCGATGGCTGCTGCCATGGGTTCCGGAATCAGGTGAACCTTTCTCGCGCCGGCGCCTTCCGCCGATTCTCGAATGGCGCGACGCTCCACCTGAGTTGAACCGTAGGGTACACAAACCAGGACGCGCGGGCTGGGGCGAAAATAACGGGTGCCGTGCGCTTTGCGGATGAAATGCTGGAGCATTTTTTCGGTGACTGTGAAGTCGGCGATGACACCGTCTTTCAACGGCCGGATTGCCGTGATGTTGCCCGGCGTTCTGCCGAGCATATTTTTGGCTTCTTCGCCAACCGCTTCGACCGTACGCCCGCCACGACCGCTGTCCTCACGAATCGCCACTACGGACGGCTCGTCCAGCACGATACCGTGACCCCGGGAGTATATAAGGGTGTTGGCAGTGCCCAAATCGATCGAAAGATCGTTAGAGAAATAACCTAGAATGCTCTTGAACATCAGGGGTTGTGGTTCCGCGAAGCAAATTAACGGTGCAATGTAACAATGGACACGACATTGCACAAGGCAGCAGGTATCATTGCTGCCCCCTGACCTGCCGGACGTCTGGCGCAGGCAGGAAAGCGCAGGTTTTCCGTGTCACTTACCAAAGAACAGGTCCAACATATCGCAATGCTCGCGCGCCTCCGACTGGAGGATGGCGAGTCCGACGACGTGGTCGAAAAATTGTCCCGAATAGTGGATTTTGTCGACCAGTTACAGGCTGCACCGACCGATGACGTGTTGCCGATGGCTCATCCACTCAATATGTCGCAGAGATTGCGAGCGGACGAGGTTACCGAGATTGACCAGCGGGATTTTGTACAGGAAAACGCACCTTCCACGGAGGGTGGATACTACCTCGTACCGAAGGTCATTGAGTGACCATGGCCGGAAAAGATCAGGCACTGCACATGCGCACGCTGGCAAGTCTCACCAGGGGGCTGGCTGCGGGTGAATTTTCGTCGCGCGAGCTTACAGAGGCATTGCTTGCGCGCATCGAAAGTCATCAGCCCGCGCTGAATGCATTTATCACCATCACTGCGGAGCTTGCTCTCCTGCAGGCGGATCGAGCGGACAAAGTCCGTGCAGCCGGCAACGCCGGACCGCTGAACGGCCTGCCGATCGTGCACAAGGACCTGTTTTGCACGCAAGGCGTACTGACCACTTGTGGCTCGAGGATCCTCGACAACTTCGTATCACCTTACGATGCCGCCGTCGTCGAACGAGTGGCGGCTGCCGGCGCCGTCATGCTCGGCAAGACCAACATGGATGAATTCGCGATGGGTTCATCGAATGAAACGAGTTACTTCGGCCCGGTTGCCAATCCCTGGGACAAGAAATTATCGCCGGGCGGTTCCTCGGGCGGTTCGGCCGCTGCCGTTGCCGCTCGGCTGGTACCAGCCGCGACCGGAACCGATACGGGCGGCTCGATTCGTCAGCCCGCGGCGCTTACCGGGACGACGGGCATAAAGCCCACCTATGGTCGCGTCTCGCGTTACGGCATGGTTGCCTTCGCCTCCAGCCTGGATCAGGCCGGCGTCATCACCAGGTCTGCGGAAGATGCCGCCATGTTGCTTGGCGTGATGGCCGGCCACGATGGGCGGGACTCGACCTCGGTAGACCACCCGGTGCCGGACTATGGGGCGGCCCTCGGCAAGTCAGTCAAAGGCCTTAAGGTTGGCGTTGTGCGCCAGCATTTTGACGAAGGTCTTGACGACGAGTGTGCAGCGCGCGTCAAGGATGCGCTAAAGACGCTGGAAGATGCCGGTGCAGAACTGGTCGACGTCGATCTGCCGAACATCGGCCTGTCCGTACCGACCTACTATGTTGTTGCCCCCGCGGAATGTTCATCGAATCTGTCGCGTTTCGATGGGGTTCGATTCGGGCACAGGGCGGAAGATCCGGAAGACCTGCTGGACCTTTATTGTCGTTCACGTGGCGAGGGTTTCGGCGCCGAGGTGAAGCGACGCGTCATGACCGGCACTTATGTTTTGTCTGCAGGCTACTACGACGCTTACTACCTGAAGGCGCAGAAAGTGCGCCAGCTGATCAGCCAGGATTTCAAGAACGCATTCGAAAGAGTTGATGTCATCGCCGGTCCGACGGCGCCGACTACCGCATTTGCGATCGGTGAGAAGACTGACGACCCGATCACGATGTATCTGAACGACATCTATACGATTGGCGCCAACCTCGCAGGCTTGCCCGGCATTTCAATTCCCTGTGGATTCGCGGCAGGGTTACCGGTCGGCCTGCAGCTGGTCGGGCCGCATTTTGCGGAAGCGACTTTGCTTGCGTCTGCGCATCAGTACCAGCAGATGACGGATTGGCATCTCGAGGCTCCGGGAGACTTCGAATGAGCGGCCACTGGGAAGTCGTTATTGGCCTGGAAATCCACACGCAGCTTGCGACAAAGAGCAAGATTTTCTCTGGCGCATCAACAGCTTACGGTGCCGATCCGAACACCCAGGCGTGCCTTGTCGATCTCGGGTATCCGGGCGTTCTGCCGGTTTTGAATGCTGAAGTGGTTCGCATGGCGGCCAAGTTTGGCCTGGCTGTTAATGCAACCGTGGCTCGCCGTTCCGTGTTTGCCAGGAAGAATTATTTTTATCCGGATCTGCCGAAGGGTTATCAGATCAGTCAATATGAGTTACCGATTGTCGAATATGGCGAGCTGTTCATTCGCGACGACGAGGGCCGTGAAAAGCGGGTTGGTATCACCCGTGCGCACCTTGAGGAAGACGCCGGCAAGTCCGTTCATACGAGTTTCGCCAAATCATCGGGAATTGATCTGAACAGGGCGGGCACGCCTTTGCTCGAGATTGTATCCGAGCCCGACCTGCGCTCCGCAAGAGAGGCGGTCGCCTACATGCGCAAAATTCATTCGATCGTGCGCTATCTTGAAATTTCCGACGGCAACATGCAGGAAGGTTCGTTCCGTTGCGACGCCAACGTGTCTGTCAGGCCTCGCGGCCAGGAAGAACTGGGCACCCGCGCCGAAATCAAGAACCTGAATTCGTTCCGCTTTGTCGAAAGGGCGATCAACTTCGAGATTGAACGCCAGATCGAAGTGATTGAAGACGGTGGCGAAGTGGTGCAGGAAACCAGGCTCTACGATTCGGACAAGGACGAGACGCGCTCGATGCGCAGCAAGGAAGAGGCAAATGACTACCGTTATTTTCCGGACCCCGATCTGCTTCCTGTTGAGCTCGATGACGCTTTCGTGGAGGCTGTGCGCGCGACCCTGCCCGAACTGCCTGATGCCAAACAGGAGCGCTTCGTCGCGCATTACGGACTGAAGGCTGCGGATGCCGAAATCCTGACAACCAGCAGGGCGCAGGCCGACTACTACGAGGTCGTCGCTGAGAAGACATCGGCCAATGCGCAGTTGGCCGCCAACTGGATCATTGGCGACCTGTCCTCACTTCTTAATAAGGAAGGCATCGATATTCAGGAAAGCAGAATCGGGGCAGCAGACCTCGCCGGCTTGCTGGATCGGATTGCAGACAACACGATTTCGGGCAAGATCGCGAAGGAAGTATTCGACGCCATGTGGTCCGGGGAGGGGAGCGCAGATCAGATTATCGAAGCCAGAGGTCTGAAGCAGATCACTGATAGCGGCGCCATTGAAAGTATTGTCGATGCGGTCATTGAAGCGAATCCCGGGCAGGCCGCCGAATATCGCTCCGGCAAAGAAAAGCTGCTCGGATTCTTTGTCGGCCAGGTGATGAAGGAAACCGGTGGCAAGGCGAACCCTGCCCAGGTCAACCAGATCCTCAAAGAGAAATTAGAGTAGCGTCAATGCCCATCAAGGACGCGGTAATTCCGTTCGTATTCGACGCATTGCCTGTGCGCGGCGCGCTGGTTCAAATGGACGTCACCTGGCAGCGCATGCAGGAGGGTCATCAATATGACGGTTCTGTGGCCGAAATCCTGGGACATGCCACTGCCGCCGCAGCGCTCATTGCCCAGAGTCTGAAGTTCGATGGCTCAGTCACCTTGCAGCTGTCGAGCGATGGGCCGATCAGCTTGCTCGTGATGCAGTGTACGGACAAACTCGATTTACGTGGCATGGCGATATCTCAGAGCATTGCCGAAGGCGCCACTTTTGCGGAGATGGTCAGCGGGGCGCGTTGCGCGGTCACTATTGACGCGGGCGCGATGGAGCGGCCTTACCAGGGCATCGTGGAAATAAGCCCGGAGTCTCTGGCTGGCAGCCTCGAGAATTACTTTACCAGGTCAGTGCAGGTTCCCAGTCATTTGAAACTGGATTCCTGTGCCACGCATTGTGGCGGCATTCTGCTACAGCAAATGCCCGGCGAGAAGTCCGTTTCCGAAGACGACTGGCGTCGGCTTGGGATTCTGATCGCGACATTGCGCTCCGAGGAACTCGCCGCTGGCGCAACTCCGGATCTGTTGCGCAAATTGTTTGCCGAAGACGATGTGCGCGTTTTCGGCGCTCGCAGCGTGAGATTCAGCTGCCGCTGCTCGCAGGAGAAAGTCGAAGAAGTACTTCGATTTCTCGGTGAAGCCGAAACCCGACAGGCCCTCAAAGAAAAAGGGCAGGTCGACGTGACCTGCGAGTATTGTGGGCGCGTTCGAACGTTTGACACGGTCGATGTCAGCCGGGTTTTCGCCGGCCACGTTCTCGCTGGTACAGAATCGATTCATTAGCCGTAACGCTCGTTATCTTAGGGGGTTGGGTGCCAGCCTCCTGTGCTATTCCCGTTCGCCGGCAATGCATGCTAGAATTTCCGGCCAACATATAAAGATATCTGAATGTTTTTATGGAAAGCAGTACCGAATACCTGATTCAACAGCTCAAGACCATCGCGGATGCAACACGGTTGCGCCTTGTGGCGCTTTGTCGCCAGGGCGAATGCAGCGTTTCCGAGCTGACCCGGGTAATCGGGCAAAGCCAGCCGCGCATTTCGCAGCAGCTGAAGCAGTTGTGTGATGCGGGCCTGCTCAAGCGATTCAGGGACGGCAAGCGGGTCTTTTACCGGGTGCCGGGTAGTCGCAGCGCGCCGCCGGCACTTCGGCAATTGCTCGCACTGATTCCGGAGCATGACCCGATCTTCGAGGCGGACTGGAATCTGATGTTGCAGGAACGCGGGGAGCGAGTCGAAGCGTTTTTGTCCGACCGGCAGGATGATACAGCGCTGCGTGCGCTGCATCGCGCAATTCTCGATCTGACCGTGACCGCGCAGGTGGGTGACCTGCTCGACGTCGGATGCGGTCGCGGCGCATTTCTCAAATTACTTGCCAGCCGCGCGAATCGTGTGGTGGGCGTTGACATCGATGCCAACGCGAGGCAACTCGCGCGAGCAGAGCTCATGTTGGCCGGTATTCCAAACTGTAGTCTTCGCAAAGGGGACATGTACCGTTTGCCCTTCACCGACGCCGAGTTCAACACGATCATTATTGACGATGTTTTGATTGATGCCCGTAAGCCGGTGCGGGCGCTGCAAGAGGCACGCAGGCTCCTGCGTCCGGGCGGGCGCTTGTTTATCCTCGAATCGGTATTGACGCGTTCATCTGCTGAAATTCAGTCGTCGCTCGCCGACTGGAGCAAAAGTGCAGGTCTTCGACTTGCCCCTGCGCGGTTTGTGCCGCAGAAAAACCCGGCCTGGCTCGTGTCGGTAGCGACAGCAGCCGATAGTCGCAACATGGCAGCGTAATGATTGAAAAAGCGAAAAAAAGAATCGACGTATCGTTCGAGTTCTTCCCGCCGGCAACGGAGTCGATGGAGAAGACATTGTGGGACTCGATTCAGCACCTTGGCGTATTGCAGCCGCGATTTGTCTCCGTTACTTATGGTGCTGACGGCTCGACGAGGGAAAGAACCCATGCCGCGGTTGCCCGAATTCTCAAGGAAACGGATCTGACCCCGGCCCCACATTTGACTTGTGTTGGTGCGAGCAGGGCGGAGGTGGACGATATCGCCCGTGAGTACTGGGATATGGGCGTTCGACACCTCGTTGCATTACGTGGCGATCCACCGAAAGATGCGAGCGAGTACAGGCCGCAGCCCGATGGTTACGCGTATGCAAGCGACCTTGTTGCCGGCCTTAAGAAGATCGCTGACTTCGACATTTCCGTCGCCGCCTATCCCGAGGTGCACCCGGAAGCCTCCAGTGCCGCAGATGATCTGGACAACCTGAAACGAAAACTGGAAGCCGGCGCTTCCAGGGCTATCACCCAGTTCTTTTTTGATGTTTCACGTTTTTTCGATTTCCGCGAGCGGTGTGCCAGGTCAGGGATTAGTTCGCAGATCGTGCCCGGCATTTTGCCCATTACGAGGTTTCCCCAGTTGCAGCGATTCGCAGAGCAATGTGGCGCGACGGTTCCACCGTGGCTGCGAGAGCGTTTTGACGGCCTCGAGGATGATGCGGAAACGCGCAAATTGATCGCAGCCAGCGTGGTCATCGAACAGGTTGCGCTTTTAAAGAGAGAAGGCGTCGAGGAATTTCATTTCTACACATTGAATCGACATGAACTTACCTATGCGATTTGTCACGCGATCGGCGTGCGCAGATTACGAACGGCAGCATAAATATGGAACGGCAAAAAAGAATTGAGGCTCTGCACAAAGCGCTGGATGAACGTGTCCTGCTGCTCGACGGTGCGATGGGCACGATGATCCAGACTTATGGTCTCACCGAAGCCGAATACCGCGGCGACCGCTTCAAGGACTGGGATTCCGACCTGAAAGGCAACAACGACTTGTTGTCGATTACCAGGCCGCGTGTCATCCAGGAAATTCATCGGTCCTTTCTGGAGGCAGGCGCGGATATCATCGAAACCAATACGTTCAACGCGAATGCGCCCTCCATGGGCGACTATGGCCTGGAATCGCTGGTCGGCGAGCTGAATACTGCGGCCGCCCATATCGCGAGGGAAGCGGCGGATGCATTTTCAACCGAATCCGGTCAGCCCAGATTCGTTGCCGGCGTGTTAGGTCCTGCAAACAGGACCGCTTCGATTTCTCCGGACGTTAACGATCCCGGGTACCGGAATATCACGTTCGGGGAACTCGCTGAGACTTACCAGGAAGCGGCGGTCGCATTGATCGAGGGCGGAGTCGACTTTCTGATGGTTGAGACGATTTTCGATACGTTGAACGCCAAAGCGGCGATATTTGCAATAAAGCGCAGTTTCGACGCAACGGGCATCACCTTGCCTGTCATGATTTCCGGCACGATCACGGACGCGTCGGGCAGGACTTTGTCTGGCCAGACGACCGAGGCTTTCTGGAATTCGGTGCGCCATGCCGAACCGTTCATGATCGGGCTAAATTGCGCTTTGGGCGCGGAAGATCTCAGGCCCTATATCGCCGAACTGGCCCGCGTTGCCGACACCAGGGTCAGTGCGCACCCTAATGCGGGGCTGCCAAACGAATTCGGCGAGTACGACGAGACGCCGGAACACATGGCGAACACCGTCGGCGAATTCGTTACCAGTGGCCTGGTTAATCTCGTCGGCGGTTGCTGTGGTACGACGCCTGAACATATTCGAGCGCTGCGCCGAGTAACCGAGGGTCAGAAACCCCGCGTGATTCCCCAGCTGGAAGTACGCTGCCGCCTGTCAGGTCTCGAGCCGGTGAACCTGGGTCCCGGCGACCTGTTTGTCAATGTTGGAGAGCGGAGTAACGTCACAGGATCTGCCGTATTCAGAAAACTGATCGAAGCAGATAACTATGCCGATGCCGTCCAGGTTGCGCGGCAGCAAGTCGAGAATGGCGCGCAGATTGTCGACGTGAATATGGATGAGGGCATGCTCGATTCGGAGCGCGCCATGGTCACCTACCTGAATCTGATCGCGTCGGAGCCTGACGTGGCGCGCGTGCCCATCATGATCGATTCTTCGAAGTGGTCCGTGATCGAGGCTGGCCTGCGTTGTGTTCAGGGCAAGGGGATCGTCAACTCAATCAGCCTGAAAGAAGGTGAAGATGAATTTATTCGCCAGGCCCGCCTGGTGCACGACTACGGCGCTGCTGTCATTGTCATGGCGTTCGATGAAGCGGGCCAGGCTGACAGCATTGAGCGCAAGGTCGGAATCTGCCAGCGCTCGTACAGGATACTGACCGAGGATGTCGGTTTCGATCCGGCCGATATTATTTTCGATCCGAATATTTTTGCGATTGCGACCGGTATTGATGAACACAACAGTTATGGACTCGATTTCATAGAGGCAACCCGCCAGATCAAAGAGTTGCTGCCGCATGCCATGGTAAGTGGCGGTGTCAGTAACGTGTCATTTTCATTTCGTGGCAACAACATTGTACGTGAGGCGATCCATTCGGTTTTCCTTTACCACGCGATCAAGGCGGGTATGGACATGGGCATTGTTAATGCTGGCCAGCTTGCGATCTATGAAGATCTGCCGGTTGAGCTGCGGGACGCGGTTGAGGATGTCGTGCTTAACAGGCGCGAAGACGCGACCGAAAGACTGCTCGATGCTGCCGAAGAATATAAAGGCAAGGCAGGTGGTCAGAAAGGCAAAGTTAAGGACCTTCGCTGGCGCGAGGAGCCTGTTGGAAAAAGGCTTGAGCATGCGCTCGTCAATGGCATCGATGAATATGTTGTTGCTGATACCGAAGAGGCGCGCCTCGCAGCAGAACGACCATTGCACGTTATTGAGGGCCCGCTGATGTCGGGTATGAACGTGGTCGGTGACCTCTTCGGCGATGGAAAAATGTTTCTGCCCCAGGTCGTTAAGTCAGCACGTGTGATGAAAAAGGCAGTCGCGCATCTGGTGCCCTTCATTGAAGAAGAAAAGGGCGGGGCCATAGAGACAAACGGCAAGATAATCATGGCTACGGTCAAAGGCGACGTCCACGATATCGGCAAGAACATTGTTGGTGTGGTTCTGCAGTGCAATAACTTCGAGGTCATTGACCTGGGTGTCATGGTCTCGTGCGAAAAGATCCTTGCAGCAGCCCGGCGCGAAAAAGCCCACTTCATTGGATTGTCTGGTTTGATCACCCCGTCTCTCGACGAAATGGTGCACGTAGCAAGCGAAATGCAACGACTTGATTTTGACCTGCCACTCCTGATTGGCGGCGCTACGACATCTCCGGCCCACACGGCCGTCAAAATTGAACCGAATTACGATGGCCCCGTTATCTACGTCAAGGATGCATCGCGATCAGTCGGTGTAGCTCAGGCGCTGACAGAAACCGATACCCGCGACGACCTCGTTCGGAAGACGCGAGAGGACAACGCAAAACGTCGCGAAAGACACGCTGGCAAGTCCCGGCTTACGCCTCAGATAAGCTTGCGGGAGGCTCGTGAAAACAGACATAAGCCCGAGTGGGTGGATTACTCACCGCCGGTACCGACATTTACAGGTACCCGGGTTTTCGATGACATTGAACTCGCGATACTCAAGGACTACATCGACTGGATGCCGTTCTTCAATGCCTGGGAATTCCACGGCAAATATCCGGCAATTCTGAGTGACCGAATTGTCGGAGACGCCGCGCGCAAGTTATTCAGCGATGCGTCCATCATGCTCGACCGGATTGTTAGTGAAAAATGGTTGCAGGCTCGCGCAGTGCTGGGTTTCTTCCCGGCCAATTCAATTGATCAGGATGACGTCAGGATATTTACGACCGAGAAGCGCTCAGATGAGTTGATGCGACTTTGTCACCTCCGGCAGCAACGCAACAAGCCTGCCGGTCAGCCGCAAAATTGCCTCGCGGATTTTCTGGCGCCGGTCGAAAGCAATGTCGCAGACTATATCGGTGGCTTCGCGGTTACGGCGGGAATCGGCATCGATGAACATGTCCGTCGTTTCGAAGCAGATCATGACGACTACAGCAGCATTCTCCTGAAGGCGCTTGCAGACCGATTGGCCGAAGCGTTGGCGGAGTATATGCACGAACAGGTCAGAAAGGACTTCTGGGCCTACGCCGCGAAAGAGAGGCTGAGCAACGATGACCTCATTGCCGAGAAATATCGTGGCATCCGCCCTGCGCCTGGCTATCCGGCATGCCCGGACCACACAGAGAAAGCGAAGCTTTGGGATTTACTTGATGTCGAAGCCGCCATCGATCTCAGGCTTACTGAGTCATTCGCGATGTTCCCGACAGCGGCGGTCAGCGGATTCTATTTTTCTCATCCGGATGCGCGCTATTTCTCTGTCGGTCAGCTTTCCCGGGACCAGGTGGAATCCTATGCCGGGCGCAAGGGCATGACTGTCGCAGAGGTGGAGCGCTGGCTGTCGCCAAACCTCGGCTATGACCCGGCGGCAGCGGACGCAGCGTAGTCACCTGCCAGGCGCTGCCGGTTTCTCAGTAATGAACTGGGGTATCATGCGCCATTCCATGTTTCGTTTTGGTTGGCAAATGACTAATAAAATCAAATATATAACCGTTATTTCGTGTTGCATGCTGCTCGCCGCATGCAGCAGGGATGCAGAGCCGGAAGTCGATACGCCCGTCGCGGCCACTGGGGACAATGCGGCGGTCGCCCTGGACGAGGGGCTATCAACTGTCAATCGTGAGGGCATTGAGGCACACCTCCGGTTCCTGGCCGACGACGCCCGGATGGGGCGAATGACCGGCACACCCGAATATGACGAGGCGGCCGCCTATGTTGCGCAGCACTTTGCAGAAATCGGACTCGAGGCCGGCGGCGAAGATGGAAGCTGGTTTCAGGCTGTACCCATGCTCGCGCGCAGAATCGACGTCGACTCGGCAACAGTCGTGTTCCACCAGGACGGTGTCGAGAAAGCGCAGCGCTGGAAAGAAGATTTCGTTATGGGCGGTGATGTCGTCCGAGCGGAAACCGACATTACGGCCGAGGTCGTTTTCGTTGGTTTCGGCATCCACGCGCCGGACATGAGCTACTCCGACTATGACGGGATCGATGTTGATGGAAAGATTGTTGCAATGTTTGGCGGCGCGCCTGACAGCTTCCCGCACAACGAGCGCGCATTCTATTCATCCGGGCTAACCAAGGCGGAGGAGGCTGTCGCGCGCGGCGCGATCGGCACCATCAGCCTGCGTTCGCGCACCGACCAGAAACGGTACTCGTGGAAACGCGTGTCCGAAAACGCGGGCGTTCGCCCGGGCATGTCGTGGATCAATCTGTCTGGCGAAGCGGCCAACTTTTTCCCCGAATTGCAGGGTGGCGCAATGATCAATGTGCCGCCTGCCGAACAGCTCTTTAGTCGTTCTCCAATCAGTTTCGAAGATGCTCTTGATGCGGCTGATGCCGGAACCCCCTTGTCGACTCCGCTTGGCACTGAAGTCACGCTGGCACGCAAGACGGATCATGAGTCGATCACCAGTCCGAACGTGATCGGCATCCTGCGTGGCAGCGATCCTGAACTGGCCAATGAGTACGTTGTGTTCACGGCGCACCTCGACCACGTTGGTACCGGCGTGCCGATTAACGACGACACGATTTATAATGGCATGTATGACAATGCGATGGGTTCGTCGATACTGATCGAGACGGCTCGCGCATTCGCCGCAATGCCGGAACCGCCAAAACGTTCAATCATCTTTATTGCACTGACTGGCGAGGAACGTGGCTTGGTCGGCTCCGACTACTACGCGCACTATCCTTCGGTGCCGAGTGAGTCGATTGTCGCCAACGTAAACCTCGACATGCCGCTGTTCCTGTACCCGCTTGCCGATATCATCGCATTTGGCGCTGAACACTCGTCATTGCAGGCGGTAATTGATGATGCGATCGCAGAGGAGGGGTTTGCGCTGCTGCCGGATCCAATGCCGGAGGAAGTAATCTTTATTCGCAGCGACCAGTACTCGTTCGTGAAACAGGGTGTTCCGTCCGTGTTCCTGGTGCCAGGTTTTACGTCATCTGATGCCGATATCGACGGTGAGAAACTCTGGCGAGGTTTCCTGCAGACCTACTACCATCAGCCGAGCGACGACCTTACGCGTGATATCGACTGGCCATCGGCGGTGCGCTTTGCTCGTGCGAACGTCAGGATTGGGCACGCGGTTGCCGAAGGCGCGGACAGGCCAACATGGAACGAAGGCGACTTTTTTGGTGAGAAATTCGCTAAATAGACCGATTGATCGCTCAGGAAAAAGGCCCGCCGTGATGCGGGCCTTTTTTTGTGAAGGAGTACCGAAAAGGCATGTGACCGGTCACAACGACCCGGGTGACAAGATCTGTCACTTTGTGACTTGAATTGGCACTGGTACCCATTACCGGCAGCTGAGAAAAGCCGACTTTGTGAATTATTTCCTTTTCTTAATCAATGGGTTGTATAGAGTTCAATATAGTTGGCACAGGAATCGCTTTAACTGGTATGCGTTTTTGAAAAGAGGTGCCTGAAGGGCAGGCCATGAATAAGTTAAACAAAGGCTTCACACTGATCGAGTTGATGATCGTCGTGGCGATCATCGGGATTCTTGCAGCGGTTGCGATTCCCATGTACCTCGACTATGCAGTGCGTGCGCAGGTGGGCGAGGGTATCAATCTCGCTGCGGCGACCAAAGCCGCTGTCACAGAGTACTACCAGGACCGGGGTGTCTTTCCGGGTGACAACGCAACGGCAGGTGTCGAGGCGCCGGGCAACATCATCGGAAAATACGTTGCGCAGGTCGAAGTCACTGGCGCAGGCCTTATCGAGATAACCTTCGGCCGAGATGCCAACTCGAAAATTACCAACGCCGTGCTGACATTCACGCCGTCTGACAACCTGGGCAGTATAGGCTGGGCATGTGCGGGCGATGCGACGCTGGTCGACAAGTGGCTGCCGTCAGCCTGTCGTCCCTGAAGCCGGTTGCTGCTGCGTAATGCAGTGAATGCCGCCGCCACCGACCGCGATATCCGCAATATTTACCTGTACGATTTCCCGCTCCGGGAAAAGCGATGCCAGTTTGTCACGCGCATCCTGGTCACGATCTATTCCGAATGACGGCATCACGACAGCGCCGTTGGCAATGTAGAAATTGATGTAGGAGCTGGCAAATATTTCGCCACGTTTCTCCGCTTCGTATGCTTCCTCAATGATCTCGATGTCGAGCGTTCGACCCTGGGCGTCCGTCTGGCCACGGACCGCATCGACGTTTGCCTGCATGTTGTCGTATCTTTCCGTCCCTTTCGCCGGACAGATCTCCAGCAAGACTTTTCCGGGCCCGGTAAAGCATGCGATACCATCGACATGACCATCTGTTTCGGTGTCGTCCGGGTCACCCGGAAGCCACAGCACTTTCTCTGCACCCAATGCCGCGCAAAGAATGTCACGGGCCTCTTCTCTGCCGAGTCCTGGATTCCGGTTTTCGTGCATAACGTTTTGTTCAGTCGCGAGCACGGTTCCTTCACCATCTACGTTGATGCCGCCGCCCTCCATATAAATGGTGGACGTGAAGGTTGGAATGCCGAGGTACTCGGCGATCCGGTGTCCAATGGCGGCGTCTTTTCCCCAGGGCTCGTGTTTTTGACCCCATGCGTTGAAATGAAAAACGGACGCAGCCAGGGACCCATTGTTGTTCATAACGAAATTCGGGCCCATATCCCGGGTCCACGAATCGTCCAGCGAAACGGATAGCACGGTGACTTTGTCGCTACACAGGCTGCGGGCCCCATCGGCAAATTGCGGCGGACTTAGCATGGTCACCGGCTCGAAATCCGCAATGGCGTTTGCAACCCTGGCGAAAGCCTGCCGCGTTGCGCCAAGGTTGTCGCCCCAGAAGTCGGTACGGCAGGGCCATGCCATCCAGCAACGTTCGTGAGGCGTCCATTCCGCCGGCATGTGATAACCGGCCGAGGCTGCGGTGGGGAAAGCTTCCTGGCTCATCGTCTACTGTCTCCGCCATCAAACGTCAGGATGCCACCGTAAAGGTCCGGTCGGCGATCGCGAAAAAGTCCCCAGGCACTGCGTTCTTTTCGTATGTGTTCGAGATCGAGCCTGGCTACGATGACGTCCTGACTGTCACGATCGGACTCCTGAAGTTTTTTGCCGGTATGATCGGTAATGAACGAACTGCCATAAAATGTGACATCGCACGAAGCGCCCTTCTCCAGACCGACACGGTTGGACGCAATCACGGGGACGCAATTGGCCGCAGAATGCCCCTGCATCACCCGTTGCCAGTGGCCGCTTGAATCGATGTGCGGATAGTCCGGCTCTGAGCCAATGGCAGTCGGATACAGCAATGCCTCCGCGCCCAGCAGCGCCATGCTGCGGGCAGCTTCCGGAAACCATTGATCCCAGCAGATGGCGACACCGATGGTGGCGTATTTCGTTTTCCAGACGCGAAACCCCGTGTCGCCGGGGCTGAAATAGAATTTCTCCTGGTATCCGGGACTATGTGGAATGTGAGACTTGCGATAGACGCCCAATACTTCGCCATCTGCATCGATAATAGCGATGGAATTGAAAAAGGCGTTGTTGGTTCTTTCATAGAAACTGATCGGCAAGACGACCGATAATTCTTTGGCGACAACCTGGAAGGTTTTGATCAGTTTGTTGCCATCAACAGGATGGGCAAGCTCAAAATAACGGCTGTCCATGTCCTTGCAGAAATACGGCGTTTCGAACAGCTCCTGCAACAATATGATTTGGGCACCCAGTGATGCGGCCTGGCGAACCTGCTGTTCGGCGAGCCGGACATTCGTGGCGCTGTCCTCGATGCATGCCATCTGGGTAGCGGCAAATGTCACGGTGCTCATTGTGTCTCCGGCAGTACTGGTCGATCGAGCATTATGCGCGGTAGCATGGCTGCCTTGTCAACGATCCGGTTTCACCATATGACCAGCGAAACTCTGCAAACGATACGCGTGTCCGTGCTCGGCTCCGTGTCGCTGATGCCGTTGTTGATCCTGCCGACCATGGTTGGCGCGCTGGTCGACTACGCGGGTTTCACGGAGGCTGAGGCTGGCTGGGTGGCTGCCGTCGGCTTCGCCGGCAGTGCACTCGGTGCAATCGTTGCCGGGCTGCGAATCCGCCATTTTGACCCGCGAATTCTGGGGGTCGTCGGTCTCATTTTTCTGGCGGTGTTCGATGCAGCTTCGATATTCGCCGGACACTTGCCAACCTGGCTTTTCGTGACTTTCCGTTTTTTTTCCGGTCTGGGTGGCGCAGTCGCGTATGCGGCCGTCATGGCGACAATCGCGACGATGTCGAATCCTGAACGCGGCTACGGCGTATTCATGGTGCTTCAGTTCGGCTTGAGCGCCATTGGTCTTTACGGACTGCCGTTCCTGTTGCCAGTCATTGGCGTTTCCGGCCTGTTCCTGATCCTTTCGGCGCTGGCCGTCTTATCCCTCTTCCTGCGGGGCTCTGTCATTCATCGTGCGCCGGTCAGCGCGGGAACCGCCGTCGAGATTCACATGCTGCTTAAACCCGTGGCGCTCCTTTCGATGTTCGGAATAGGGCTGTACGAAACTGCGAATCTCGGCTATTACACCTATACGGAACGGATTGGCGTGAATTTTGGCCTGACCGATTACCAGATTGGTGAAGTTCTCGGTCTTGCCACGTTGCTCGGCGTCCCGTCGGCGCTGGCGGTGGTTTGGATGGGCGATCGTTTTGGCCAGCTCAGGCCTATTTCCGCGGCATTGCTGGTGTCGATTCTGGGACTTCTCATCCTTCTCTATCCACTTGGGCCGGCCAGTTATCCGATCGCAATGTACATGATGGGCGCTGCCTGGGCTTTCGGGCTTCCTTATTTCCAGGCGGTTGAAGCGCGAATCGATCCAGGCGGCAGCGTCGTAGTCGTCGGGGGATTCTTCACCTCCTGCGGTGCGGCGGTGGGCCCGGCGATCGCCGCGACACTGGTCAGACCGGACGACTACGACAACGTTCTGTTGTTCGCGATAGGCGTCTACGGCGTGGTTGCGGTCCTGATGACTATGTGTACGAGCAGGATTGGTCGCGCCTAGCGCTTGCGGCACACAGGGCAATTCTTTCGTTTTCTGATGCCGAGCTTTCGCCACTCGGTGGACATTGCGTCATAGAGATTGAGCGTGCCGGTCTCGACGTCGAGACCGGACAGGAATTTCAGAGCCTCCACTGCCATCATGGTGCCGATCACACCCGGTACGGGAGAAAGTACACCATTGCCACTGCAGCTTTCGAGTGACTCATCCGCTTCCTGGTAGAGACAGCGATAGCAGGGCGCCTTCCGGTAGTCGGGCCCGAATACGGCAAGCTGGCCTTCCAGTCGGATTGCAGCGCCCGAGATCAGCGTTGTGCTGTTGAGTACAGCCGCCTCGTTGACCTGAAAACGGGTTGCGAAATTATCG
Source organism: Woeseiaceae bacterium (assembly GCA_024640315.1). Classification (GTDB taxonomy): domain Bacteria; phylum Pseudomonadota; class Gammaproteobacteria; order Steroidobacterales; family Woeseiaceae; genus SZUA-117. The sequence continues at coordinate 10,274 of JAHEFF010000020.1, read as the reverse complement.
CAACCATCAAGGACGACGTCAGCCAGGCTGACTGCTTCTGCCAGCGCAGCGTCGCTCAGGCGATCGGGAATTTCGGTCAGCCGAACGTCCGGATTCATGGCCGCCAGCCGTGATGCGGCGCGAACGGCTTTTAACTGTCCGACGTCTGCAGGTCCGTACAGAGTTTGCCTTCCAAGATTCGACTCATCCACCGTATCGAAATCACACAGTAACAACTGACCGACGCCGGCACAGGCAAGATAACTGGCAGTAGCGCAGCCGATGCCGCCAAGCCCGATGATTAATGCCGTCGATTCGCCGATGCGCGCCTGACCGTCCTCGCCGATTTGCGGAAGCGCAGACTGCCTGGCGTAGCGATCCATCATTCAGTCGATACTGACCGAAGTAATGGTCACTGGCTGGACCGGGACATCCTGGTGGCCCGCCATGTTGCCGGTCTCAACGGCAGCAATCGCATCGACGACATCCATGCCATCGGTCACCTTGCCAAATACGGCGTAACCGAAATCCCTGCCACTGTTGTCGAGGAAGCTATTGTCTTTCAAGTTGATGAAGAACTGCGATGTCGCGCTGTCGATGACCTGGGTGCGCGCCATAGCGAGTGTGCCACGCAGGTTCTTCTCCCCGTTTTCAGCTTCGTTTTTTATTGGCTCACGGGTTTCCTTCTGCGACATGTCCGCTTTCATCCCGCCGCCCTGGATCATGAAATTCGGAATGACGCGATGAAATACCGTGTCGTCAAAAAACCCATCGGCTGCATACTGGCGAAAGTTAGCGCAAGAAACAGGCGCGGTTTCTTCAAATAATTCGACGACGATGTCGCCGTGGCTGGTTGAAATCTTAATCACAATGTTCCTCGGTGCTTAATGGATGGTCGGAGTATATAGGATTGTCCCGCGCCTACTGTTTGCTGGAGGCCGTGGTCACTCTGGGGAGGCCGGCAAGGTCTTTCGTATTGCTGATATCGCTCCACCCGGCGGCTTCGAGGATTGCGGCAATAGCGTCTGCCTGGCTCTCGCCGTGCTCGAACAGTATCTTTCCATCGGGATTCATTATCCCGACGGCGTCTGTCGCAATTTGTCGAATGGCATCCAGGCCGTCGCTGCCCGCAGCCAGTGCCAGCTGTGGTTCGTGTTGAAGTTTGTCCAGATGCGGGTCCGAGCTTGCAACGTAGGGCGGGTTGCTCACAACCATGTCGAATTTGCGATCCGCGACCGGCTCTATCCAATTGCCTAAAAGAAACTCCACATTGGGTACCATGGTTTGCCGGGCGTTTTCTCTTGCGACGAACAGCGCGCCTTCCGATATGTCTGTCGCTACGATCTCGCAAGCCGGGCGCTCTCGCGCAATAGCCAGTGCTACAGCGCCGCTGCCGGTGCCGAGGTCGAGCACCTGCATTTCCGCGCGACGGGGAATATGCATCAACGCTTGTTCGACCAGTACCTCGGTCTCCGGGCGTGGAACGAGGGTAGCGGGAGTGACAATGAGCGTCATAGACCAGAATTCTTTTTCACCGGTGATATAAGCCATTGGCATTCCGTCGACCCGCCGTTCGACACTCGAGGAAAACCGCTCGACCCCTCCGGAATCCATCTCTTCCTCGGGATGCGCGAACAGGTAGCTACGTTGAACATCCAGCGCCCGGGCGAGCAGGAGTTCGGCGTCGAGCCGCGGGCTCTCGCTGGTCTGCCGCAACCGATCCGTTGCAGCGGACAGCGCGTCACTAATTCTCAGGAAGTCATTCAATCAATCCGGCCCTTCGCGTACCATGGCTGCTAATTTCAACCGCAACAGTAATCGACATGCAAGTATTCTCCAACGTGCTCGACATGATCGGGCGGACACCCATGCTCGAAGCTACCCGCCTGGATACAGGGCCCTGCCGGTTGTTTCTGAAGCTTGAGCTGATGAATCCTGGTGGCTCAATCAAAGACCGCATCGGCGTATCAATGATTGAAGAAGCAGAGAAGCGCGGCGATATCAAGTCCGGTGACACGTTGGTGGAAGCCACAGCCGGTAACACCGGTCTTGGCCTGGCGCTGGTTGCGGCACAAAAGGGTTATCAACTGATTCTTGTCCTGCCTGACAAGATGAGTCAGGAGAAGATCTTCAACCTGCGAGCCATGGGTGCGGAAGTGATACTGACGCGTTCTGACGTGGGCAGGGGGCATCCTGAGTATTACCAGGATCTCGGCAAACGTATTGCCGAGGAGAAGGGCGCTTACTTTATCAATCAATTTGGCAACCCCGACAACCCGCTTGCTCACCAGACCACGACAGCACCGGAAATACTCGAGCAGCTTGACGGCAAAGTGGATGCCATCGTCCTCGGAGTCGGTTCCAGCGGAACGGTCAGCGGGTTCAGCAAATATCTTGCCGAGCATTCACCGGATACGGAAATTATCATCGCAGACCCGGTGGGCTCGGTCGTCGCAGACTACGTCAACACCGGATCGTTTGGCGACAGCAGTTCGTGGCTGGTCGAGGGAATTGGCGAAGACTTCATTCCGTCGATTGCAGATTTTTCCAGTGCGACGAGGGCATACAGTATTTCGGATGCCGAGTCATTTGCGACCGCGCGCGAACTTCTCAGAAAAGAGGGCGTTCTGGCAGGGTCATCGACCGGCACGCTTCTTTCTGCCGCCTTGAAATTCTGCCGCGAGCAGAAATCAGAAAAGCGAGTGGTGACGCTGGCCTGCGACACGGGCAATAAGTATTTGTCTAAACTTTTTAATGACTTCTGGCTGGAAGACCAGGGATTCATTACCCGCGAAGCTCACGGCGATTTGCGCGACCTGGTTGGCCGTCCGCACGGTGAGCGGGCAACGATAACGGTTGGGCCGACGGATATTTTGACCACCGCACACAACCGGCTGCGCAATGCCGGCTTCTCTCAGTTGCCGGTGATGGATGAAGGAAGTCTTGTCGGTGTGGTCACCGAGGATGCGATCATCCAGTACACGTTCGGCAAGCCTGATCTCATGCACTCGACTGTAGGTGAAGCCATGCAGACTGCATTCATCCGGCTTGAGAAGGACACCAGCATCAATAACCTGGTTGCGATGCTATCGGTCCAGCCATATGCCGCCGTCATGGACGGTGATGACTTTCTTGGCCTGATTACGCGTTCCGATGTGCTGAATCACCTGCGCAAGCAGATGTAGTTGCGGATGCGTCCGATTATTCGCTGAGTTGAGCCAGCTGATCTGCCTGGTATTCATTGATTAGTGGTTGGATAACCTGGTCCATATCACCTTCCAGGATTTCGGACAGCTTGTATAACGTCAGGTTGATGCGGTGATCGGTGACCCGGCCCTGCGGGTAATTATAGGTACGGATGCGTTCCGATCTGTCGCCTGAACCTACCAGGGACTTGCGGGCCTGAGCCTGCTCCAGCTCTTGTTGCGCAATTTCCATGTCGAGCAGCTTGGCCTGTAACAGCGACATGGCCCTGGCCTTGTTCTTGTGCTGCGAACGTTCGTCCTGGCATTCGACGACGATGCCGGTCGGCAGGTGCGTGAGGCGAACCGCCGAGTCGGTCTTGTTGACGTGTTGGCCGCCCGCGCCGGAGGCTCGATAAGTATCGACCCGCAGGTCAGCCGTGTTGATATCGGTTTGTTCGACTTCGTCGGGTTCGGCCAGCACAGCGACTGTGCATGCAGAGGTGTGAATCCTGCCTTGCGACTCGGTTGTCGGAACCCGCTGTACGCGGTGGGCGCCGGATTCGAATTTAAGTTTCCCGTAGATGCCGCTACCGGTAATCCGGCTCACAATTTCCTTGTAGCCTCCGTGCTCCCCTTCGCGCGCGCTGATGACCTCCATGGGCCAGCGCATTCTCTCGGCATACCTGGAATACATGCGGAAGAGGTCGCCCGCAAATATGGCGGCTTCGTCTCCGCCTGTTCCGGCTCGAATTTCAAGGAAGATATTACTGTTGTCGTGAGGGTCTGGTGGTATCAATGCCTTCTGCAACTCGAGCTGCAGCGCGTCTCGGGTCGCTGTCAGTGACGCGAGTTCCTCCTGACCCATCTCCCGGATTTCATCATCGCTGTCATTCGCCATTTCTTCGGCGGAGGCAATGTCGGCGCTGATCGATTCATACTTCTGAAACAGCCCGATAATCGGTTCCAGGCGTGAGTACTCTTTCGACAGGTCCCGAAACTGGTTCTGATCGCCAATAACATCAGGATCCGCGAGGAGACCGGCAATTTCCTCGAAACGTTCACGAGTGTTTTCCAACTTGCCGTGGATAGACTTCTTCATGATTCGTCTTTGCCGTTCAAGCCGAAAAGATCACTGACGATTTTGATGAACTCCTTGTCGGATTTTTCACCTGCTTCACGCAATCTAACGCTTGGCTGATGCAGGAGTTTTTTCAATAAGGCGGACGTCACATACTCGATAACTTCATCACTGTCAGCGCCTTTCGCCAGCCGTCGGCGTGCCTGTTCGAGGACCTGCTCGCGGAGTCCATCGCCGTGATCGCGCAAAGCTGTAATGATTGGTGCGACTTCCTTGCTTCTCTCGATGCTGAGGTATCGCTGGGTTTCGTCGAGGAGAATCCGGTTTGCATCGACTGCAGCGGCTTCCCGATTCGATTGCCCTTCCATGATGACTTTGTCCAGATCGTCAATTGTGTAGAGATAGACGTCATCGAGTTTTCGAATTTCAGGATCGAGATCCCGGGGCACGGCGATATCGACGGCGAATACAGGTCTGTGCCTGCGTGCTTTGATTGCATGCTTCATTTGCTCAAATGAAACGACAGGCTCGGTGCTCGCGGTCGAACTGATCAGGATGTCTGCCTCGGGCAGGGTGCCCTCCAGCTCGGATAGTGGCAGTGCAAAGCCATCGAAATGCGACGCCAGCTTCTGCGCGCGCCCGATATCGCGGTTCGCGACAAAAAGCCGACCGATCTCCTTGCCATATAGGTGCTTGGCGACCAATTCTATCGTGACGCCAGCACCAATGAGCAAGGCTGTGTGCTGTGAAAATGTCGAAAAGAACTGGCTGGCCAGGTTGACGGCGGCGTAGGCGACGGAAACCGGGCTACTGCCAATCTCGGTATCGGTCCGGACTTTCTTGGCTACCGAAAAAGTATGATGAAACAGGCGGCTGAGCTGCGAGCCGACGGTGCCTTGCTGTTCGGCTTGCCGGAACGCATCTTTCAATTGCCCCAGGATCTGCGGTTCGCCGAGTACCATCGAATCCAGCCCGCAAGCAACGCGGAACAGGTGTCTGATAGCCTCTTCCTTATTGAGAGTGAACAAGGACTCACACGCCGACTCGCTCAAGTCCTGGTCTTGTTGCAGCCAGGCGCGGACCAGCTGCAGACCCGCATCATCCGTTTCGACATAAAATTCGGTCCGGTTACAGGTCGACAGAGCGACGGCTTCAACGACGCCCTCGAGCGCTACGATCTGCGCAAGCGCACGATCGATTTCATCGCCCGTAAACACCACCTGCTCGCGAATTTCGACAGGTGCCGTGTTATGGTTCAGCCCGAGAATGTGGAGCGGCATTGCGGTCTTTAAGGGTCCAGGGTGCAAATCAACGCGTATGATAAGCGAACTGATGACGTAGTTCCTTGTCTGTGTTCACCACACCTTGCAAAAATCCGATTAACGGAATAATTGAGTAACAGTACTTTGGCGCAATTCCTCAGACAAATCAGGCGGGCAGGCATCCTTGCGGCCGGCATAATCTTCCTCCTTCCGGCGCAGCCCGTCTTGGCCGACGAGGAGTCCGAAGAAGCGGCAAATCACATCATTGCCGCCGAAGAGGCCCTGAAGGCTAACCGCTACCAGGAGGCGGCTGCCGAGTACCGGCTGGCGGCCGAGCTGAGTGACAACGTTGAAGTTGCGATGGCAGCGACGCGCGTGGCCTACAGCTACGGTTTCAACGAAGACGCGATCCGTTCGGCCCGCCGCTGGGCGAAGCTCGATCCTGACAGCGATGAAGCGCTGCTCTACGTTGCGCAGATTTATCTGCGCATCGGCGAAATACGCGAATCCCGGGTGACTTTTGAGAAGCTGCTTGAAGAGGGCGACGACCCGGTCGATGAGCAGTTGCTCAGGCTGATTCCGGTGCTGGGACAGGAAGATCCCGACAATGCCTATGAACTGATGCGTCAACTGGCCCGGCCTTACAAGAAGTCGCCATTTGCGCATTACGCCGTTGCCGTCCTGGCACTGCAGGCTGGTGATACCGAAACCGCCGGCGAACGCGCGCAGAAAGCGATAGAGATTGATCCCGAGTGGGTCAAGCCACATCTTGTCTATGCTCGCTCGCTTTTGTTGGCGGGAGACGAAGAAGGTGCCATTGACTACACCGCACGACTGGTCGGCGACGATCCCGACCCTGATCCGGAAGCGCGCCTCGAGCTGGCGATCATGCTGGTTTCAGCGGGCCGCGATGATGATGCGCTGAGCCAGGTAAACCAGATATTGCTGGAGCAGCCATACCGCACAGATGCACTGCGGCTAATGGCGATCATCAATTTTCGCCAGGGTCACATGGATGCGGCGAAAGCCGATTTTGAAGACTTGCTGGCTTCGGGCAATTATCGGATGGATGCGCTTTTCTATCTGGGCCGAATTGAGGACAGCCGCTCAAACTACGAAGATGCGTTCGCCTACTACACTGAAGTGACCAGCGGCAGCAATGCCGTCAGGTCACAAAGCCGGGCGGCTGGCATTCTCGCAGAACAGGGTGAGCCCGAGGAGGCGCTGGCACACCTGGATCGGTTTGCTGAAATTAATCCCAATTATGCGGTTGATATGCTGCGCTCCAAAGCGCAGATACTGGCCGGCCTGGATCGTTACGACGAGGCGCTGGAATATTTCGACCAGGCTATTGGGTATCGACCTAATGAGGAAGGTCTGCGACTGAGTCGTGCTGAACTGACCTTGCGAATGGGCGACGTCGATGCCGCAATTGACCAGTACGAGCAGACAGTCAAGCGCTGGCCTGACAGCCCGATGTCCCTCAATGCGCTCGGCTACACGCTGGCCGATCGGACAGATCGCTACGGCGAAGCGGCAAAGCTCATCAAGAAGGCGCTGAGGATGCAGCCGGAAAGCCCGGCGATTATTGACAGCTGGGGATGGGTCTTGCATCGGCAGGGCAAGAACGAAGAGGCTTTGCAGTATCTCGAGAAAGCCTACGAGCGGCTCAGCGATCCGGAGGTTGCCGGTCATATCGTCGAAGTGTTGATGGCGCTCGATCGCCGGGAAGAGGCCGCGGCAAGACTGGCAGAGGCCGAGCTCCTGTTCCCGGACAGCGACTACCTGAAAGATGTTCGCAGGCGCTACCTGACGGAGACGCCCTGACGGCGAAGCGCCATGCGACGCTATACCCTTGTTAGCGGAATCATCGTTGCCGTCGCTGGATTCGCCGGGTGCGCCACAACGGGAAGCATCGAACTGCCTGACCTGGATGACTGGGAGACCCGGAAAACCGTTCTTGAAGAAGCCGACGAATGGCAATTTGCCGGTCGGATCGGTGTCAGCGCAGGTGATGAAGGATTCAACGGCAAGCTCTGGTGGCGCCAGGATGGTGTTGTGTTCCGCGCCAGGATCAGCGGCCCCGTTGGTGTTGGCACCATCTTTATCAATGGCGACGGCCCGGAGCTGACACTTACCGAAAGGGATGGCACTGTCACAGAGCTGGATGACGCCGAATCGGAGCTTCGGCACCGTTATGGATGGACTATCCCGGTGACGAGTCTGCGCTTCTGGGCCCTGGGGATTCCCGACCCCGCGTCTGCCTCCAAAGCCGGTTTCAACGAATCGGGGCAAATGTCAGAACTCAGCCAGCGGGATTGGCAGGTCACCATCGGTGAGTATGCAGAAGGCGCCGGGCAGGAGATGCCGCGACGGTTGACAGCGACATCAGGCAACATTCGGCTTCGCCTTGTGATTGACGACTGGACTTTCAGATAGCTTATTGCGCCTCGTTTGACACACTCATTGACGCGGCTCACAATTGCGCGCGTAAATCGGGGATGATGTCCGCATAGCGCGGGGATGAATGGGGTGTAGCCAAGTGGTAAGGCAACGGGTTTTGATCCCGTCATGCGCAGGTTCGAATCCTGCCACCCCAGCCACTTCGGGCCTTAATGGTCGAAGTTTATAACTATAAAAAGGGGAGACAGCGCCTTGGATCCGGTAACAATGGCTATTTTTTCGGGGAATGCTCACCCGGATCTTGCACAGGCGATATCCCGCGTCCTGCACGCACCGCTCGCCAGAGCCCACGTCGGGCGATTCAGTGACGGCGAAATCAACGTCGAAATTCTTGAGAATATCCGCGGCAGGGAGACGTTTATCGTGCAGCCAACCTGCCCGCCGACGTCCGAAAACCTGATGGAACTTCTCGTTATGGTCGACGCCGCGAAACGCGCCTCGGCCTCACGCATCACCGCGGTGATTCCTTATTTTGGTTTTGCCCGCCAGGACCGGCGGCCAAGATCTTCGCGTGTGCCGATCACGGCAAAGCTGGTTGCTAAATTGATTGGTGTTGCCGGCGTTGACCGGGTCCTGACTGTCGACCTGCATGCCGATCAGATCCAGGGTTTCTTTGATATTGCAGTAGACAATGTCTACGCCTCGCCGATCCTCCTGGGCGACGTTTGGAAACAGAAGTACGATGACATGGTGGTGGTATCGCCTGACGTTGGCGGCGTGGTTCGGGCACGCGCATTGGCCAAACGACTTGACGATGCGGACCTGGTGATCATCGACAAACGCCGGGCGAAAGCCAACCAGTCGGAGGTGATGAATATCATCGGTGAGGTCGCGGGCAAGAATTGCGTGATGATTGACGACATGGTCGATACGGCCGGAACGCTATGTCACGCCGCAGGCGCGCTCAAGGGACGCGGTGCTGCAAGCGTTGCTGCCTACATTACTCACGCGGTTCTGTCCGGACCTGCCGTGTCGAGAATTACCGACTCCGAGCTTGATGAACTGGTGGTCACCGACACCATCCCGCTCGGAGAAGCAGCGAAAGCCTGCAAGAAGATCAGGCAGCTCTCGACCGCCCAGTTGCTTGCCGAGACGATGCGCCGAATTGCTGACGAAGAGTCTGTCAGCTCTCTCTACGTAGATTAGGGAATGAAAGGTTTTGGAGAACTCGCGCCGGACCAGTGTCCGGTCAGTGCGCTTTCCGATACCTTCCGGCTGTCGAACGAACAACTCGAAGCTGTGATGAAAAGGGCTCGCACCGACAGCCCGGTCTTCCATCTCGACGACATCGATTTCTGGGCTGTTACAAAATTCGACGACATTAAGACAGTGCTTGGCGACAAGGACCGTTTTTCAGCCGAGATCACGCTGCAACCGCTGCGGCCTGTCGCGCCCGAAGTGATCGCCCTGTTTCAGGAGCGCGCCTTTACGCCGCGCCCGACACTGTCCAATAACGAAAATGAAAATCACGCCCGCGTCAGGCGGGTTGCTCAGGCGGCGTTCTCGCCGCGGCGCAACAAAAAACTGGAACCCTATATTCGCAAACTCGTCAACGACGCGATTGACAGTTTCGAGGCGGACAAACGCGCAGACTTCATCGCACAGCTCGTCTACGAGTTGCCCGCGCTTGTGCTGTTCAAGTTGCTCGGTATTCCTGAATCAGATGTGCAGAAGATCAAGATGTGGGCCGACAGCCGCCTGGTATTGTCTTTTGGTAAACCGGGCATCGAGGAGCAACTGGTTGCTGCTGGACACATGGCCGACTACTGGGACTACTGCCTCGAACTCGTGCAGCAAAGAATCAAGTCGCCACAGGACGACCTGCCGAGCGACATGCTGGAAATGCGTGCCGGCGATGACAGCATTCTTGAAATTCAGGACATCAACAACGTGGTATTCGGTTTGCTGTTGGCGGGTCACGAGACCACGACCAATATGTCAGCCAACGCCATTCTCAGCCTGCTGCAAAACCGGCAAAGCTGGGATGCGATCGTTGCAGACAACAGCCTGATCCCCAATGCGGTTGAGGAATGCCTGCGCTTCCGTCCGTCAGTTGTCGCCTGGCGACGGCTCGCCAAAACGGATGTTGAGCTCTCCGGCGTGAAGATCCCGCAAGGCGACCGCGTATTGTGCTTTCTGCCGTCCGGCAACCGCGACGAGGATCACGTCGATAACGGCGAAAGCCTGGATATTTACCGCAAGGATGCCCGCGGCCACATATCTTTCGGTTTTGGCCGGCACTTCTGTCTCGGCGCACCGCTTGCCCGATTTGAGCTGGTGGTCATTCTCGAGGAGCTCGCCATGAGA
>JAHEFF010000060.1 GCA_024640315.1 Woeseiaceae bacterium | reverse complement strand
GGCCGTCGATACCCTCGCACAGGACAACGTCTTTGAGGAGAGCTTTGAGATCAACGAGCCTATTCTGCTGGATGTTGATACGGGCAGCGGCGCAATTAAAATCCGCTCCGGATCCAGCGATGCGGTCACGGTTACCGGCAAGGTAAAAGTAAGCCGGCGATTCTTCTGGGCCAAACGCAGCAACGCCGACGAGCTTATCCAGGCCGTAAAGGCCAACCCACCGATCGAGATAGCCGACGGCCGAGTGCGGGTTGGGTATTTCGACGATCGGAGTCTGGCGAAAAAAGTCAGCGTCAGTTTCGAGATCGTTGTGCCCGTCGAAACTGAAGTGGTCGCAGAGACCGGTTCCGGCTCGATCACGGTCATCGATATCTCGGCCCCGGTCGACGTGCACACCGGCTCGGGAAGCGTGACGCTCGAGAACATTTCGGGTTCGGTGAAAGCACGCACAGGTAGTGGCTCAATCAAAGCCGATGGCGTCGCCGGCGCATTTAGCGGAGATACCGGCAGCGGCAGCATCTCCCTTGTGCAAACAAGCCCTGGCGATGTCGTTGTATCAACCGGCTCGGGAAGCAGCGAATTGAAGGGTGTCGTGGGTTCTGTCCGCGCTAACGCTGGTAGCGGCCGCATCACCATTGACGGTCGCCAGGAAGGAGACTGGAAGCTCAATACCGGCTCAGGCAGCGTTCGCGTGTCCCTGCCTGCGGATGCCGCTTTCGAACTGGAAGCCGAGTCGAGTTCCGGCGGCATCGATATTGACCACCCGTTGACGGTCCAGGGCCACATCTCGAAAAGGCACATCTCAGGCCAGGTTCGTGGCGGCGGCCCGCTTCTGCAGATCGACACCGGTTCCGGGGGGATTCGGATCAGGTAGTCCGGGCGTGCAAGCGCTGCTTCGCCTCTGTCCGGTAATTGCCAGATAACAAATGCCTGCTCAAACAAAGACCGTTAGCGGCTGCCCGGAACGCAGGAACTGGCATAATCGGCAACGTTATGGGCGATCTGAAACGTTACACCTCGGGCAGCAACGCCGTTGCACTCAAGACGGACGGCAACCCGGAAGGCAAAGGCCTTAACGGGTTTCTGCTCGACTGGTATCAAAGCGAACCGCGGGGCGTGGTCGCAAAGCCGCAACGCCAGGTGCTGGCCGAGTTCTTCACGTCCATGCTGGTTTTGTCTGCGAAATTCAAATACAAACCTGCCTTGGCCGTCAATAACTACCTGTATCTCGCCAACGGCGAATGGATCCTCAGCCTGATCGCGCCGGACGAGTGGTCAGAAGAACGGCGAGCCGGCTTCGTGGGAACCTGTGTTTTGCAGGCTGACATGACCTGGACCATTACGCCGTCGGAGTTGCTCGGCAGGGACAACCCGGTTTCCGAGGCGGTCGGACGCTTTTACGATGCATTCGCCGAGACACTGGACACGGATCTCACGCTGGAAGAGATTCTGCCGTTTTACGTCGGCGGCATGGCTTACTACCAACGGCTCTACGCCAGTGCGCTGAGCCGATCAATCCGCGGCGCGGTCATACTCGGTGACCAAACGGACATCAGGTGTCGCGACTGGCACATGCTGCTGCCCACCGGTAACGGGGTCAGACTACTTTTCCCGACATGAAAAACGGGGTCAGAGTACTTTTCTTGCTGCCAGGCAGGCCGTGCGGAAAAAAGTACTCTGACCCCCTAATTGCTAAAATTCAGTGTAGTGCAGACTGACGATTTTCCATTCACCGTTAATCTTCTGCCACACATCCGTTTCAAACGCATTGACAGCTGATGACTCGCCCTCCGGTGTGTGGGAGGCGCCTGCGATGAAATAGGTGGCTATAGCGACCTCGTTGCCGGGCATAACCTGAACCTGGACGTCAGACATCTCATATTTGTCCACGCCGCCACCGGCTTCAATCATCGCCTTCCATTCGTCATAGTAGTCTGAGACCTTTTGACGCGAGCCGAAGAAAAACAGAGTGGCATCTTCCGTGTAGTGGCCGAAGTAGGTTTCGTAGTCATTGCTCTCGTAAGCGCCGTTAAAGGCTTTTTCTGCCGCCTTGATTTCTTCTACGACTCCACCATGATGATCGGCAAATGTGGACGTTGCGATCAACGCCATTAACAGCACCAGCATATTTTTTATGGTCATATTCGTTTACCTCATGTTTTTCCATGGCGACCAGTCTCTAACGAAAACTGTTGCCCGGCAAGTCGCGATCAAGCAGTAACGACAATGGGCGGAACGTCGTTCTCAATTTATGACGCTGAAGCCTGCACCAACCGGGCCGGATTTAAGCTCCGACCAGGAAGATAGTTTGCTTGTTTCCGCAGTATCCCCAGCGAGGAAATAAGTGAACTGTGCCCTTAATTGCTGCGATAGAATCTCCCATTCCTAAGGCCCTGCCCTTGGTCAGACAATGACAAGCGATTGAGTATCTTCTCTGGCGATTTCGCCGTTCTTAGTGAGCACCGGCGGTGGCGCTTCGTCGTCTTCCTGATGCTCTATGTGGCGCAGGGAATTCCCTTCGGGCTGATAGCCATCGCGCTTCCCGCCTACATGGCTCAGCAGGGCGTCGACGCCCTGACGATTTCGGCATTTCTCGGCTTCTGCCTGCTGCCGCATGCAATCAAACTGGTTAACGGCCCGATCATGGACCGCTGGACGTATTGGCCGATGGGCAAACGTCGCCCCTGGGTGCTGATCGCACAGTGCATACTGGTGACAGTGTTCGCGTCCCTTGCCCTGGTGCCAGACCCGCTGAACAATATGGGCCTGCTCACTGTTGCTTGTTTCACTCTCAACTTCTTTGTGGGATTCCAGGACGTCGCCACTGACGGTATGGCAGTTGATGTGCTGCCGATTGAGGATCAACCAAAGGCATCCAGCATCATGTTCGGCGGCTCAACCGTGAGCATGGCCATCACGGCCGCAGTCGGCGGATGGGCGCTGAGTCGTTTTGGCATCGGTGTGCCCAGTGTTGTCTGTGCCTGCATCATCGCTCTGATCAGCGGCTTCCTGTTGATTTCGAGAGAGCGTGTCGGCGAGCGAGTTCTGCCCTGGACGGAAGGACGTGCAACCATCGACCCGCTTGTGCATCGGCCGGAAGGCCTGAAAGAGATTGGGCTGGATCTGAAAAAGTTCGTGCTGCTGCGAGCGAGTCTTTTCGCGATTGCTGCGTCAGCGATCTATCAGTTCGGGCGAGGCATATTCCTCACTATGATGCCGCTGTATTACGTTCAGGAACTCGGCTGGACCGATACCGAATACTCCGGGCTGACGGGAACAGCGATGTTTATGGGCGGCGCAATCAGCATCCTGTTCGGTGGCCTGATTCTCGATTTTCTCGGGCGTGTCCGGGCCTTCCAGATTCTCTGCGCCGCGGCTGCGGTGCTCGGGGCGATCCTCGCCGTCGCACCAGGGCTTGGTGACGTCGACTCCGTGATGAAAATCTATCGGGTGCTCTACATGATTCTGGATACGTTGATCATTGTCGCTTTTATCTCAGTTGCGATGGCGATCTGCGCCAGGGAGGTCGCCGCAACCCAGTTCGCTATTTACATGGCGCTCGGCAACGTTGGTTATACCGCCGGATCAGCGGCGTACGGTCCAATTAGCGCTGCCCTATCATCGTATGAAGCGACGTTTTTTGTGTTTGCCGCTGTGACCGTCACGGCAATATTTGCGATGCGCCGCGTCTCGATCGCAGATCACGTAGCAAGTGTTAAACGGCTGCAGGCCGACGGCGTAAAAGCAGTCGAACCCATATAGGCTGAGCCGGTTCGACCCCTTTAATCGGGAAACACCCTTACAGAACGTAAGCAACTCCGAGTTCTGTGACATGATGCGAGCTTAAGGAGGATTGACGAAATGATAAAACTGATTGTTGCCATTAAGAGAAAGCCGGACATGACGCCGGAGGCATTCCACGAGCACTGGAGAACAACGCACGCCGAACTGGTGAGAACCAATCCGGCCTCCAGGAAATACATCCGCAAGTATGTGCAGTGTCATACGCTGGCAGCCGAATACGCCCAGGGAGAGGTATCATTCGATGGCACTGCCGAGCTGTGGTTTGACAGCGTTGAGGACAAAGACCGTTTCTTTAGTGATCCGGATTACCTGGAACACGTCAGCCCGGATGAGGCTCGTTTTGCCGACATGTCGACCACCGCCTTCTTTGTGACGGAGGAAGAGTCGATCATCTAGCCAGGAGGACGGGGTCAGAGTACATTTCTGCGGCCTGCCGGCAGAGAAATGTACTCTGACCCCGTATTCGACCCCCTTTGTCGTCAATTTTGTTACAATTCGCCCGCCTACACGGCCCCCCGATCCCGCATTACCCTATCTATCAGGCGCTTATGGACTGATGGTCAGTGCTTGCGGGCCGCTAATACGTCTCATCCACTGGTGTACATCCTTGTTATCTACTGCAAACCTGTCGATTCAGTTCGGCGCCAAACCCCTGTTCGAAAACGTCTCCGTGACCTTCGGCAATGGCAATCGCTATGGCCTGATAGGCGCAAATGGCTGCGGCAAATCGACCCTTATGAAAATACTTGCCGGTGAACTCGAGCCTACCGCGGGCAACGTATCCACGGATCCCAACATACGGATCGGCCAGCTCTCGCAGGATCAGTTCGCTTACGAGGACTACCGGGTACTCGATGCTGTCATCATGGGTTATGACAGGTTGTGGACGGTGATGCAGGAACGTGACCGGCTTTACTCGCTGCCTGAGATGAGCGACGAAGAAGGCATGCTCGTGGCCGAACTGGAAGTTGAATTCGCCGAGATGGACGGTTATTCAGCCGAATCGCGTGCCGGTGAACTGCTGGAAGGTATCGGCATCCCTGTGGAGCAGCATGAAGGGCCCATGAGTGCTGTTGCACCAGGCTGGAAGCTCCGAGTGTTGTTGGCGCAGGCGCTCTTTTCAGACCCGGAAGTACTGCTCCTTGATGAGCCGACCAATAACCTCGATATCAACGCCATCCGCTGGCTCGAAGAATACCTTGAGACCAGCAAGTCGACGATGGTCATCATCTCGCATGACCGTCACTTCCTGAATAGCGTGTGCTCTCACATGGCCGATCTTGATTACGGCAAGCTGCAGGTCTTTCCGGGCAATTACGACGAGTACATGACCGCCGCCACACAGGCGCGGGAACGCGTACAAGATGACAACGCGAAAAAGAAGGTCAAGATAGCCGAGCTGCAGACTTTTGTGAGTCGCTTCTCCGCGAACGCCTCGAAGGCGCGCCAGGCCACTTCGCGAGCCCGGCAGATTGAAAAAATTAAGCTCGAAGAAATCAAGCCTTCGAGCCGTGTGAGTCCCTTTATTCGCTTTGAACAGGAAAAGCCGCTGCGTCGCTACGTCGTTGAGGCGACCAATATGGCTAAAGGCTTTGATGACGGCCCGCTGTTCTCCAACCTCGACCTGGCCATTGAGGCCGGCTCGCGTGTTGCCATTATCGGGCCTAATGGCATCGGCAAGACCACGCTGGTCCGTTGCCTGCTGAAGGAGCTCGAGGTCGACAGCGGTGAAATCAAATGGGCCGAGAATGCCCAGACGGGATATTTCGCGCAGGATAACGCGGCGGAATTCGAGCAGGACATATCATTGTTCGACTGGATCACACAGTGGCAGCCGCCCAACACGGAAGAACAACTGTTGCGTGCCACGCTAGGCAGGATGCTGTTCTCCAGGGACGAAAGCGAGAAATCAGTGAAAGTCGTCTCCGGCGGTGAGCAGCGCCGCTTGATGTTCGGCAAACTGATCCTGCAAAAACCTAATGTGATGGTGATGGATGAGCCGACGAATCACCTCGACATGGAATCTATCGAAGCGTTGAACCTGGCACTGGAAAATTATCCTGGCACGTTGATCTTTATCAGCCACGACCGGAATTTTGTGTCATCGCTTGCGACACGCATCATCGAGATGACGCCCAATGGAATCATCGACTACACGGGCAGCTACGACGAATATCTGCGGGCGCAGTTGCAGAGTCAGAAAAGTCGGGTTGCCTGAACAGGACCCAGGGTAATCGATTTTCATGACAGCGCCCGCATCGGAAAAGGTCGGCATATTCGTTGATGTACAGAATATCTACTACACGTGTCGCCAGGCCTGGCAGGGCAACTTTGATTACAACAAGTTCTGGGCGGAGGCCACGCGCGATCGCGAGCTTATCTGCGCCTATGCTTATGCAACCGACCGCGGCGATGAAAAACAAACTCAGTTCCAGAACATCCTGCGCGCCATTGGTTTCAGCGTAAAACTCAAGCCGATGCTGAAGCGTCTCGATGGCACAGCCAAAGCCGATTGGGACGTCGGTATTGCGCTGGATGTCTTCGAAGAAGCACAAAGGTGCGACACGATCGTCCTGGCGTCCGGCGATGGAGATTTCGACATCCTGCTTGAGCGAATCAAAGAGCGCTTCGGCACCAAAAGCGAAGTCTATGGTGTTCGGCAGCTGACCTCCAACCAGCTCATTGGAGCGGCAAGTCGATTCGTTCCGATTGATGAGAACCTATTGCTGAAGTGACAAAAAACGGGGTCAGAGTACATTTTTCTGACAAATGTACTCTGACCCCATATTGACTATTCGCCTATACGTCCTCTTTCATTTTTTTTCGCTTTTTTCGCGGCCTTTTTCTCTTTTGCTGTCATGGCCGGTACCTTCTTGGTCTCTTTGTTGCTCTTTTGTTCTCTACTCACGATTTTTCCCCTGCTTTGAAAAGCGCCGATTCAACACATCTTACGGGGAAACGGGGTCAGAGTACTTTTTTTCGACGCGGCCGGCCCGGCGCTGACAAACGCGCCCGGCAGTCCAAAATGGCCTCTACCGAATTCCTGAATAATTCAGAGCCCAATACTTTGCCCTGGTTAACGTGGTCACGAATTGTCTTAATGTCGTGGTTATCAATGGCATCTCGAAACAGCCGTCGATATGCCAATAGTCGCGTAGCTTCTGTTTTGCCCAGCGAAAGATAGGTTTCATGCGGGGTTACCAGGTCATCCATTTTTCCGCAGGCATTGCAATTGAAACTGGACCAACGGTACTCACCAGGCCGGGCAACGATGTTTGAGCGCACCGGATTGAGCTCGATGTATCGATAGCAGGTCAATAGGTACTGATCAGACTCGATCAGGCAGGATCGAAACCGCCCTTCCCACAGCGTACCGGTGCGCTGATACCTTGAATTCACATAGCGAACGTAGCGTCTGCCAAGACTTTGCATCATGCGTCCCAGCGCGCCGGCTTCCGCTCCCGTCGCCAGCAGATGAGCATGATTGGTCATCAAGACATAGGCGTGCACAGACCCGCCATACTTCTCGGCCGCCTGACCCAGCCACTTGAGATAATGGCGGCGATCATCGTCCGTGAAGAAACAGGCCTGCCGGTTATTGCCGCGCTGAATGAGGTGTTGCGCGATGCCCGCCAGGTCGATACGCGGTTTGCGGGCCATCCATGCCCCCCCGAGCTTCGTCAGACGCTAAAGGCTAACCGGATCGGAATGCGGGTGAAATTAACATTTCAGGCGAGCTTTTAGAGAAATGTACTCTGACCCCGCACATCCCTATTCAGGCATCGTTTCGCCAGAGCCGCCCATCTCTGCGGGAAAGTCTTTCATCTTGGGGAGACCGTCTTTGATTCGGACCACAGCCGATTCGTAGTTGACGTGAATACCCGGCTCGAATTTGAGGTCCGGCAAAATCGCGGCGTAAACATCGGTGAAATCACCTCCCGGGTGATCCGACATCACGTGACCGCCGCACTTTTTGCAAAACTTGCGCTGGCTGGCGTCGGTCAAGGCAAAGTTGCCCAGAGAATCCGCGCCCTTGGTTACCTCAACCTCATCGCGCTTCCAAAGTGTAAAGGCGTTGACCGGGCCGGCACTCCACGCACGGCAATCCTTACAATGACAGTAGCCCATGGCGAACGGCGCACCGCTTGCGGTAACTTGAACTGCACCGCAGAAACACTGACCCTTGTGTTGCGTTGAAGGCATTGTCTTATCCTTGCGAAACTTACGATGACTATCAGAGTATATGATAATCGAGACTGTATCGTAAAAAATTAGAATCAAAACGGGGTCAGAGAAAACGGGGTCAGAGTACGTTTTCTGACAAATGTACTCTGACCCCGTTTTTTGTGACCCCTACATGTATCGTGAGTCGTAAGCCCACTGCAGCAGCGCCTGTCGCTGTTTGGGTCGGCAGTCTAGCTCGTATTTCTCGCAGTTCTTTTCTATTTGTGCGATGTGCCTCCTCATTGCACGCCAACGCTTGATCTGCCGGTCGTCATCGTCGCACCTTCGACCCAGGTAATATCGGCAATACCACTGGAACCAGCCGCGTGGATCATCGTCCCAAATCCATCCTTTCTTCTTCCACTCCGAAAGCGGCTGCGAAGCGATAATTCCGAAGCAATTAACATCAGGATCAGCACCGCCCGGGCTCAGTCTCGCTTTTCGAAACCAGTTGTCGGGAAATTCATCCTGGCAGTCCGTCATATACTTGCCGCCAAACACGCCAAGTTCGAGCATTTCTTTCGGCGTCAGGTCAGGGCAGAAATCAGGATGAAAGTTCTTCCCGGTCGGCTCCGACAGCGTGTACGTGTAGTCCGACTGCATCAAATCGCTGACGACAATTTTCTTCCTGGCCAATTCACTCCACCTCGCTGGATGCGGCCGGCTGGTGGCCGAGGTAACCCAGGTTTTCGACGCTAAATGTAGCCGGTTCCCGGTTAATCAGTGCTTTCAAAACGTTCGGATCGGCGACGTTACCCTCCTCCAGCATGGTCAGTTGATCGCTGGTGACCGGGTAAAACGGCAACCAGTCGAAAAGTCGTGCGCCCATTCGCATCAATCCGATTGGCATGGACAGAAACCATTTCTGGCGGCCCGTCGCCGCGGCAATCCTTGAAATCATCTCCTTCCAGGTTAGTATTTCCGGCCCTCCCAGTGCATACGTGCGTCCGATACTTTCACTATCTTCGAGTGCGGCCAGGAATGCGCTTGCCACATCTTCGATATGGACGGGCGACATAACAATTTCTCCATTCGAATCTCGACCGAGTACAAAATTCACGGCAGGAATTGGCGGGCGGACCATCTCATTGAATAGTTGAGTTGCGAATTCCATCGTGCCGCGCGGATCCCCAAAAATAACGGAAGGACGAAACACGGTGACATCCAGTCCACTCTTCAGTGCGTACTCCTCCGCACGACATTTGGTTTCCTGGTATCGGGTTCCCGGAATTCTGACCCCGTTCGCACTCATCAGCAGAAGTCGCTGCACGCCGACCGCGAGTGCGGCATCAACCGTATTGACCAGGCCCTGGTACTGCGTTGACTCAAAGGTAATTCCCTGCCGGGGCACTTCGCGCAAAATTCCAACGTTGTAGATCGCGGCATCGCAGTCTTCGAGCAAACGGCGAATCGACTCGTTGTCCGAGATTTCGCCACTGACTGTTTGGACCTGTTCGGAATGCCGCAGCTTGTGCTGACTGCCGTGCCGAACCAGCAGCGACACCGAGTGGCCGGAATTCACCAGGGCATCGGTCAGATAGCTACCAACAAAACCGGTTCCACCGATGATCGCTACTCGCATTAGTTTTTGCTCCAACCGCAAAAAAAGGGGCTAATGGGTTCTTGTCAAACATTTGTCATACATCCTGATCGTCATTATCCAGCAATCGGGGCCCGAAGCTTTCAAGTAATTTGTAACGAATCGTTTCCAGCCTGCATAGGCTACACGACGAGACCCCAATTCGGGGCCAATGGACTCAACCGGTGGCCAAATCAAGGCATACAGCCGTATTCACTGATGGCGCATTCGGTTTTCGACGGCAAGCTCCTGCCCTCTGGCGCGGCCGTCTTTAGCAGGCGAAATTCCATATGTTTGTGAGTATTAACCACAAAGGGCAATCGTCTCCTATTGTCGTATGATCAATATTAACTGTCGTGTAGCCGGTTATCGGCAGAGGAGCAGCCATGAAATTACACATGATTTTGGTCGTTGGATTCGTTATTGGCATGATGGGTTGTGCTGAGAAAGAACAGGCTCAATCTGAGCCGATGGACGAGGCACCAATGACTCCACCCGAAGCAGTCGCCATCTTGGAAGAAGATCAACTTGTGTTAGAAGATGAACTTTGGCGGAACGCTTCCTTCATTGAGCACATGCACCTTCACGCCGAACATCTCGACGAACTCAATTACGCCCTTGAAGATGGTGACCTTGAAGCGGCGAAGACGCCAGCCAACTGGTTGTCGACGCACGACACCGATAGTGATATCGACTCCGATTGGCTACCGTATCTGTACGGCATGCGGACGGCGGCTGAAGCCGTTGAAACCGCGTCCGACCTGGCGACCGCACGCGCTGCGGCGATGCAAATCAACGCTCAATGCCTGAAATGCCACACTGCTGTAGGAGTCAGTGTTAACTGAAAAATACGGGGCGGAGTGTTTTATTCTTACGCTTCGTCGGTCGCGACAGGCCAAGCAGATCAGTGTGCTGGTGGAATTGATATATTGGGCCTGCTCGCAGAACAATGTACTCTGACCCCGTATTGAGAAATGTACTCTGACCCCTTTTCCGGAAGATCAATCAGACGTCTGATGGCGCTGCTAGCCATTGCCGCGATCAGCAGTTGCACGTCAGAGTCGGGGCTTCGACCGTTCGCCAGCGACGGCTGCTCTCTATTCCCTGATCAGGCAAAAATTACCGGCGACGACTGGTGTTCGTGTTGCTTCCAGCACGATATCGCCTACTGGAAAGGCGGCACCGAGGCGGAGCGGGAAGCTGCCGACCGTGCGCTGCAGGCCTGCGTGAATCGGAAAACCGGCAACGAGACGCTCGGACTCCTGATGTATGAGGGGGTTCAGGCCGGTGGCAGCCCGTATTTCTACAACTGGTATCGCTGGGGCTATGGCTGGGGCTATGAACGCAAGTACCGGGCCCTTACGCCTGCGGAAACTGCCAAAGCCGAGGTGTTGCTGGATGACTACTTCGCGAACGAACCCGCGGGCTTCTGCGCCGACTAAGTTGCGAACCTCATGCAATCACTATCGTTGGACTGATACCTGGCGTCGATCGAAGGCATTGCTGTAGCGGACTATGCTCCGGGTTCCAATTTTGTCACCGTTCTCGAACTCGCTACCTCGCGCGGTCACTTCAAACATCGCCTTGCCAATTTGTTCAGCTTTCACAGCGGCTCCGACAGGCGCAAAGAACCAATACAGAAGGTCTTGCCCGACATGCGATTCTTCGTCGGTCGGCCCGATGTAGTCCGGTCGATAGGCAATCACCCGGAGATTCGTGCTTTCGGCGAGCTCGAACAGAGTTTGCTCGGCACGCACTTTTTCCCGTGCCCACATCGCGCTTGAATCCTCCGAAATGTCGCTGGAACTGATGTAGTGGAACGAAATGCCGGGCTTGTCGCTGACATTTGTCCAATCGGCTACGAAGCGCACCGGAAAGTCCACATGAATCATCCCGTAGGTCTCTTCGTCGACGCCGACAGAGCTGATTCCTATAGCCCAGTAAACCGCATCGGCATCTGCCATTTGCTGCCGGACTGCTGAGTAGTCGAGATAGTCCATGTGAAGCGTCATCTGTATTTTCCCGGAGGCAATACCTTTCTCGATTCGCGGGGTTGCGCGCCGTGTAATGACATGGATCTTCGTGATCTCGGGATTCGCGAGAGCGGCTTTCAAAATGCCATCGCCTGCGGTCCCGCTGGCACCAAAGATCGCGATTGTCTCGTAGGTTGCTGTTGGCCCCTCAAAAACCGCGATCGGGTCATCTTTTAGCGCGAGCGCTACCGCCCCACCGATGTAGAGCATCGCAAATAGCGCGAAAACCGCGAGGAGAATTGTTTTCAGGCGAGGGAACTTCATGGACGGTGAATACTAACACCGTTAGCCGACTATTTAGTTTGCCGCGACCTGGAACCGACTAATCCCGACTCACGCGGTAGCTGGCCAGCAGAACGTCACAAACGCCTTCGCCGAACAGGATGCTCTCATCGCAGCCTTCGACGCCGAATATCGCGACCGGGCTGAACGTACCGGAGTCCTGTGCAAAATCAATCAGGTCTTCCGCGGACAAGGTCTTACGGCCGGCGCGCTCGCTCAACGGGAAACTTAACTCCCCAAGGCCGTCATAGGCCCGGTAGACCAGTTCCGTGCAAACGACACGGTCGGAGTTGAAGAAGTCGAAGTCAAAGTTGTACATCTTGCCATGGTGCAACAGCGCCCGGCTGATAGCCTGGGCAACGACTGCGGAATCGACGTTTGGTCGAAGCACGACAAACTTGTCGACCGACAGCGTATCCGTCAACGGGCGAAGCCGAACGCCGTCCTTGCGCGACTCCAGAACACAGATATCTTCCTGCCAGAGCTGATCGACACCGGCTTCCATCTCGATCCCACGTCCCCTGATTTGTTCGCGGGTGCCAACATACAGCGCCGCATGTGGCCAGAAACCGGGGATGAAAAGATTGGTCAACGCTTTTGCATGTTTGGTGATGATCACGTCACCCGGCTGCAGGAACGCTCCGATTGACTCACGAATGCTGTCATCAACGGCCTTGTTCTTGAGATCCGCAATTTCCGATGCGGTACGCCCTACTCCCTCCAGCACCGCAGCGATGATATTTCTGGCACTCACCACACCGCGCCGGCGCCACTTGTGACTCACATAGCCCCATGCTTTTTTAAGATGACTGCCGGCACCGGGCTCCAGTGATGATTCCAGCTCCGCGAGTTGCCCAACAATAAAGCCAACCTCGGCATCGTCGCGAAGTGCCTGAAGTTCATCCCGATGCCTGTTCGCAAACTTGATTGCATTGCGGATGGCGAGAACGTTCTTCTGGTCTACGATGGCAGAGAAAATCCTGGTGTACTGCTTGCGGGGAATGCGGTACTCCGGAAACGGCTCGTTCAGTTTCCGTTGGATGATGCTGTGATCCGCAATACGGAAAAGCATCAACTTGTCGATTCGGATCAGAAGGCACAGCGCGGCATAACCAATCAGGAAATAACGGAGATCATCCTCATGTTCAATCGCGCTTATCGGCTTGTCCAGAACGTCCAGCACTTCTTCGATCAAAGACCACAGGCTGTTACGTACCGTCAGGAATCGCGCGAACCAAAAACCGATCGCCTCATCTTCGCTCGGCCGGAAATCGCCACGCTCGATGATGGCCTGCAGTTGAGCTGCCGGCGGCGCATCCGCCTCCAATGCAACAGCTGCGTCCCGCAAGCCTTTGATCGTGTCGCTTAACCTGTCCAACGAAGTCCCTTAATCCTTAATGTAGCCGCCCCGGCGTTCGAGATTCCGGAAGCCCTCAAAGAACCAGTGACGAATGGCCAGCACCATGGTCGTACCATGACGGTCGGCGGCGGGAATTCTCCGTTCGTCCCAGGTCAGGTCGTCGAAATGATCGCCGGTTGCCTTCAGCTTTTCGATGAGCTGTAACTCACTTTTTCGAGACAGCATGCCGTTTTTGACAATCCGGATGGACGAGTCGTCCGCAAAGTCATGGTGGAAGAATTCTGTCTGCACCCGGCTTCTGAAAAACTTCTCAATCGCGCCATTCTTTCGCCAACTGAAGTTGTTGGCGATCAGCAGGCGTACGCGATCGCCGGGCTGCAGCTCGATGATTCGCATGCGATCCAGGCGCCGCAGGTACTTCATGCCCTCCTCGGGTGACACCTCGTAACGCTCGACGATTTCATCGAAGGACCAGTAGTTGATCAGGCAGTACGCCACCAGCAGCAATCGAATGTCGGACACGATCTCCTCTTCCTGCTCGGCGGAAAGGTGCTCGATCCGGGGCTCCAGCGATTCGCTGATGCTCACCAGGTCGCCAATATCCAGTTCCAGCACGACGCAGAGTTTATCCAGCCGGCGCAGCGAAAAATTGCCGGTGGAGAACATGTGCTTTACGGCCGATTCAGACAGATCGAGGCGCTCCGCGAGGGCTTTGTAGGTGATGCCACGGAGCTTCAGCTGCCGTTTTAGTGCGTCAATGATGCGAGCAGAAGTTGCCATAATGCCTCAGTAAGTATCATATTTTGATACTCTTGGTTTGTTGTAACCGACAAATATCAAATTAGTTGAAACTTATTATACTCGATTTTACGCTGACCCTGCACTTACTATTCGCAAGGAGTCATCATGAGCCTCATACGAAGAATCTCGACGAGTATTACGTCGACGGTCGACCGTGCAGTCAGCAAGGTCGAAAACCACGACGCCATCATCAATGCGGCACTGCGCGATACACAGCAGGCCGCAGCCCGCTCGCGCGTGCGCCTGGAGCGTGTCCGCAAGGATGGACACGGACTCCGCACCCGGCGCAGTAACCTCGAGCTTGCGGTCACGCGCTGGACGGAACGAGCAAAGAGCATCGGCGCCAGCGATGAAGCCAAGGCACTTGAATGCCTGCGGCGGCGCAAAGAATGCGAGGCGCAACTCAGGAACCTTGCCTTGTCGATCGACAAACACGACGAGCTGGAAGCCCGGATTGTCGACCAGGTTAAAAAGATCGAAGCGCGCATCGGCGAAGTGTCCCAGCAAAGAAACATGATGCGGTCCCGGCAGTCTGTTGCCGAAGCACTGCGCACCATCAATGACATCGAAGGCGTGTCCTACGGTGAAATCGAGGACACCTTCGATCGTTGGGAGATCAACCTGGGCGAAGCAGAGATCCAGATGGGTATCGGCTCATCGATCGACAGCCTGGACACTGAGTTCATTGCCGAGGAAGAACGGGTCGAGCTCAAAGCCGAGCTCGCCGAGTTGCTGCAAACCGATGAGGAGAGACCGTCATGAATACCCAGGCAGCCGAAGGATTTGGCGACTTTGCGGACGACATGGACAACGGGCCCACATTCGTGCCCCGACGCCGCAGTTTTAGCGCCGATGGGATCGCGCAATCGATTCGCAACTTCGCCACGCTTTCAGAGGCGCTTCGCGTCCTGGGTGCGGCGGTGCTGGTGGCGTCGATGTCCGTATTCCTGTTACAGGGCTGGAGTGAGGGTAACGACATCAGCCGCTATCTCCTGCTGCTGACACAAACCGGCCTGCTTGCCGCAGCCGGTTTCGCGATGAGCCACGGACTGAGAGAAACCAAGGGCGCAAGAATATTTTTTGGCCTGGCGCTCGTTTCGATTCCCGCTAACTTCACAATATTGAGTGCATTGTTGTACTCGGTGTTCCAGTGGGATGGCGGGCTCAGTACCTACCCGGACTATGCGCACTGGACCATCGAGAGCATGGCCGGTGTCGGTGTCACTTTCGCCGGCGCCATGCTGGTGCTCATCCCGGTAACAATGTTTTGTTTCGCCATCATGGCGCGACATTCGTCGAAGCTCTTGTCCCTGCACTTCCTGGTTTTGAATACGCTGTTGCTGTTACCCATTCGTAACTCGATA
The DNA here is from genome assembly GCA_024640315.1 of Woeseiaceae bacterium. Lineage (GTDB taxonomy): Bacteria > Pseudomonadota > Gammaproteobacteria > Steroidobacterales > Woeseiaceae > SZUA-117. The sequence continues at coordinate 1,611 of JAHEFF010000060.1, read as the reverse complement.
GCGGCCGGCACGATTGCGCTACTGGGTGTGATGTATGCGCTCCTCGTTCTAGGCAAACTGACCACGAAAGATCGCTCACTCAAAACGGGCGAAGGCAAGTTTGCACTGGCGACGCTGTTTATCCCGATCGGCATCATCCTGTTCCGCAGCATGTACTTCTACCAAATAGACAGCCTGATGATTGCTATGGTCTCAATGGCGATGTTTATGGCGTCACGGCAGGTATCGATGTTCCAGGATCGCGGACCGCGCGTTGCGCTCATGCTTGAAAGCCTGTCTGTGCCGATCGCTGCCGTCTTTGCGCTGTCGCTGACGGATGCACTGGGACCCATGCTAGTTAACGCGCTGAATGGACCGGTGTTCGCAACGATCTACATGCTGTTGGCACTGGATATCATGCGACGAACCGAGAGCCCGAGGTTTGCGAGGCTTCTGGTCGCGACGACCAGCATCACCGTGGCACTCTGCTTCTCGTTGAGTGTTGCCGGTTATCCCGGCGCTTTGACGGCCATTCTCAGCCTGGCTGCCGGTGCGATCCTGCTGCTGGTGGGGCTTTCCATCCGCAGCCACGTAGCCGCTTTCGCAGGCTTCGTGACACTGGCTGTTGGCACGCTATTCGGTATGGAGAAAATCTGGCAACTGGTCCTGACCAGTAGCTGGATCGATCTCGCGATATTCGGTACCTGCGCCATTGTCCTTGGCTCGATCATTGACCGCCATGGTGTGGTCATCAAGCTGCACCTGGTCAAGTGGTTCGATGCCATCGGCGATCGGCGGGCACGGATAGCTCTGGATGACTAGCGAATAGGAGGTTGTAAGGAGCGGCCGCCGCGGTCGAATGACCGCGGCGGACTTATCGGAAAAGGGGTCAGAGTACATTTCTCGAAAACCTATGGGTCAGAGTAGCCAATTCAACGAAATGTACTCTGACCCCTTTCTTCTCCAGCATCTGCGAGACTATCGGCAATATAGTCTGCGCTTTCCCTCACGGTCCATGCGGCCAGGTTGGAAAGCGCCACAACGCGCTCCCGATTGAGATCGATTAGCGAGATACCATGCTCCGCGAAGGTCGCGTAGTGAGGAAAGCTGTCGAAAGACCCTTCGCTGTTAAGCAAGTCCTGCACGAGTTCGCCTGCCGCCGGGTCAAGGCTATCTATCCAGCCTTCTACGCGATCGAGGTAGACCCAGCAAACCGACGTACGATACGGCTCGCTCCGGTACCATTCATTCCCTATCACGTCGTAAGCCTGACAATAGACCAGCGGCTGACCCGCCTCCTGCCTTGCCGCAAGTTCCTCGCACAGTCTTTCCAGTTCTGCTTCACCATCAGCAAACATGACGTTGTGCACCAGCCGGTCGTTCGGGCGAAAGAGGCTGATGACATCGTCCGTGATGTGTTCGTCGGTCATGCTGCTACAGCCGGTTACCGGTTTGCGGAATGCTGCAGCCGTATTGACGAAGGCAATAATGTTCCTGGTCTTGCGTACGATCAGCGACGTGATTGACAGATTGTCCATGTCCGCACCATCGCCATGCTGGAACTCGTCAGCTTCGCGACGCACTTCAGGGCCGGACTGCTGGATCGCTTCGCGGTCGATCGACCAATGCCGA
>JAHEFF010000019.1 GCA_024640315.1 Woeseiaceae bacterium | reverse complement strand
GTCACCGACTTGGCGAGATTTCGCGGCTGATCGACATCGGTGCCCCTGAGTACTGCTACATGGTAGGCGAGCAATTGCAGCGGCACGGTGTATACGATTGGCGCAATGAGCCTGTCCGCGTGCGGCATGGCTATGACTTTCATGCCATCCTCGCTCCGGATGCCGGTTGCGGCATCTGCAAATACATATAACCGGCCACCGCGGGCGCGGACAACCTGCATATTGGACTTCAGCTTGTCCAGCAATTCGTTGTTCGGTGCGACAACGACCACAGGCATTTCATGATCAATCAGCGCCAATGGTCCGTGCTTGAGCTCACCGGCTGCATAAGCTTCCGCGTGAATATAGGAAATCTCTTTGAGCTTCAGCGCACCTTCCATCGCTATAGGCCACATAGGTCCGCGCCCCAGGAACAACGTGTGCTGCTTGTCCGCAAAATCCCTGGCCAGCTCCTGGAGCTGATCATTCATCTTTAGTGCCAGGTCAGAAGCAGCAGCGGCATGTGTCAGGTTTGCAACAAATTCCTTTTCCCGTTTAAGCGACAGACCGCGATGCTTCGCCATCATCAGTGTAACGATCAGAATAGACAGCAATTGGGTCGTGAAGGCCTTGGTACTGGCTACACCAATCTCGGGCCCCGCCTGCGTCATCATGACGAGATCCGATTCGCGTACCATCGAACTGTGTGCGCTGTTGCAAATAGTCAGTGAGCCCAGATAGCCCAGATCTTTGGCCATGCGCAGCGCTTCGAGCGTATCCGCAGTCTCGCCCGACTGTGACAGCGTTACGAATAAGGTCTTTGGCGGCACCACCACATGGCGATAACGATACTCGCTTGCAATCTCGACCTGGGTAGGTACGCCGGCAATCGATTCGATCCAGTACTTACCGACGCAGCCCGCATGGTAGCTGGTTCCGCAGGCAACAATATGAATGTGCTCGACCTGGTCAAGCATCTCAGCCGCTCGCGGCCCAAGCGACTTCGGCAGCACGCGCTGATTCGACACACGACCGTAGAGCGTATCGGCCAGGGCGCTCGGCTGATCGTAGATCTCTTTGAGCATAAAATGCTCGTAGGGTGCTTTTTCCGCGGATGCGCTGTCCCATTCCGTTTCGTGTATTTCGCGCGTTACAGCATTGCCCTTCGTGTCAACGATTGATACACCGTCGCGTCGAATGTCGGCAAGGTCGCCCTGCTCAAGATAGATAAAACGTTGCGTAACCGGCAGCAGTGCCGGCACACCGCTGGCAACAAAATTCTCGCCATCGCCAAGGCCGATAACGAGCGGGCTTGCAACGCGACTTACGACAATCCGGTGCGGATCGTTGGCGTCAATGACCAGCAGTGCGTAAGCGCCTTCGAATCGTTCCACTGCATGGCCAACCGCTTCTACAAGATCGAGACCTTGTGCCAGGTAGTCATGAATGAGGTGCGCGGCAACTTCCGTATCGGTTTCGGACTCGAAGACATAGCCCTTTTCAATCATCTCGTCTTTGATCGGCTGGAAGTTCTCGATGATGCCATTGTGAATAACGGCAACCCGGCCACCCGAGATATGCGGGTGCGCGTTCGCCTCTGTGACCCCGCCATGCGTTGCCCACCGTGTGTGTGCTACACCAATCAGGCCCTGTAACGGGTTCGCTTCAAGCTTTGCATCGAGTTCGGCGACTTTACCAATGGTGCGGCGCAGCCCGATCGCCCCGTCTTCGCCAACAATTGCCACACCGGCGGAATCGTAGCCCCGATACTCAAGACGGCGCAGGCCTTCCATCAATATCGGCACCACATCTCTTTCGGCGACCGCGCCGACGATTCCACACATCGAAAGTTACTCCGTTTTCTGAGGGCTGCGACAAGTTCAAATCATTGTCTCAGCTTCCGCGGGCGGTCAGAGTGCATCAGTTCGCACAATTGAGCAAGAAACCGGTCACATCCCGCGCACACAAGCTATAACATTATGTTTTTATTATTATTTTTTCTTCTTAACGGGCGACTTCCAGCCGGCAACCGTAGTTTGCCTGGACCGTTCGAGGGTTAGTTGCCCCGCCGGCGCCGGCTTCGAGATTGTCGATCCCGCGCCGATCGTCGCACCCTTGCCAACTTCGACCGGAGCGACGAGTTCCACGCCTGATCCAATGAATGCGTTGTCACCAATAATCGTCCGATGCTTGTTCGCGCCATCGTAGTTGCAGGTGATGGTGCCAGCACCAACGTTAACACCGGAGCCGATTGTTGAGTCACCGATATAGCTCAGGTGATTCACTTTGCTGCCGTCGGCAATCGAACTCTTCTTTACTTCAACAAAGTTGCCTATTCGAACGTCGTCCGCCAACTCAGCCTCCGGCCGCAACCTGGCGTAAGGCCCGATAATGCAGCCAGCTCCGGTTGTTGCGCCCTCGATGTGACAATTTGCGCGAACGACTGTGCCCGATCCGATCTTGCTGTCGCGAATGACATTGTTCGACGCGATCCTGACATTGTCACCCAGCGTCACGTCACCTTCGAATATTACATTCACGTCAATAAAGACGTCCTTGCCGCAGTGCAGTTCGCCACGTATGTCCACGCGTGCGGGGTCTGCGAATGTAACGCCATCGTCCATCAGTTTGTTAACCAGGCGTAACTGTAATGCACGTTCCGCTTCTGCAAGTTGCCTCTTATCATTGATGCCCATTATTTCCACCTGGTCGTCTGCTTTGACGCCCTGAACCGAGATGCCATCCCGAACCGCCATGCCGAGCACATCTGTCAAATAATACTCACCCTGGCTGTTGTCATTTCCCAATTGGTTGAGCCAGCCTTTTAGCAAGTTGGCGGGGCAACACATGACGCCGGTGTTAACTTCCGTAATCAATTTTTGCTCGTCACTCGCGTCACGCTCTTCGACATTTTTCACGACAGCACCGTCTTTTCGGATGATACGCCCGTAACCAAACGGGTCTTCCAAGTCGACTGTCAGCACGCCGACGCCACTGGCGCCGCAACCATTCAGCAGGTTCAGAATAGTCTCCGGCCGCAAAAGTGGTACATCGCCGAAGAGCATTAACACCTGGTTGTCGTCAGGCGTACCGGGCATCGCCTGAAGTACGGCGTGGCCGGTGCCTTTTTGTTCCGCCTGCAAAGCCCAGCGAACCTGTTCGTTTTCGAACGCGGCCTGGACCTGGTCACCACCGTGGCCGTAGACCACGCAAATATCGCTGGCGCCAACCGCTTTTGAACATTCAATGACATGTGCCAGCAGCGGACGTCCTGCCAGGGGCTGCAACACCTTCGGCCTGGATGAGTTCATGCGCTTGCCCTGACCGGCGGCGAGAATGACGATACTGGTATTCAAGAAGCCCTGCTCTCAATTGTGTCGGGACATAATACCGTACGCAGGCCTTTGATTTATGTGAAAAATGCCCGAATCGAGAAGCACTTCAGCTACGGTTAATCGTGATTGGCGTATGCTCATGACCATGCGATTCAAGATTTCTCTTGCGGCGATCCTGACGCTGGCTTTAACAGGCTGCAGCGGCGAGATCTATGTGCGCGACGGCGTCACCGATGGCGATACGTTCTACCTTGCCGAGCGTACCTTGTCGGATGATGACCCCGTTCTTCAGAGCTGGGTTAGCTATAGCCTTGCAAGGAGCACCTGCCAGCTGCGGATCGGGGGCGAAAACCCGGCACGCGCCAGTTCCTTTGATTGCGAGTTGACCGCGCGACGCCTGATGCTGGAGACCTGGCAGGAAAAGCGGCTTCTCGATTCGACTCGGGCGGACACATACCTGGATGAGCTGACGGCCGTGCAGGAGGCTGGCCACCTGGACGAATACGTTGCCTATCATTTTCGCAAACGACACTGGCAGGTGCCGGACGATCTCGAGACGTCACGCTACAGACGCTGGTCCCGGCGGGAGATTCCCGATCACGAGCCGGTGACGCACATTACCGGTTCGTGGAACTACGCGAGAAAGGTTTCTGCCCACTGAGCTTGCTTACTCTCCATTCTCTTCTAGAATGTAAAAAAAGATGGGAGTGTTATGAAATCCAAGCTCACAGGCCTTGTGCTGGCCACTATCGGCATGCTTGTCGCGTCACCGGGGCAAGCGGATGACTCACTACCAGATCACGCAGCGACTAGCGCGCAGATGACTGGTGCGGCAAAGATGTTTGTCGCCACACTGGACAGTGCACAGCATGAGGGCACGGTATTCGATATTGAAGACGACGGGAGAGCGACGTGGTCGAACTTACCCATCAATATGGTGCAGCCCAATGGCATGCTTGTTGGCGAGATGTCTGATGAACAAAGAGCAGCATTACACAAGTTGCTACGTGCTTCGATGTCCAGCCAGGGATATGCCAAATTCACCGGCATCATGCGCCTCGATGATCTACTGCATGATATTGCAGTAGAACAACTCGAGAGCGAACCGGATATGCAAAGTGATCCCTTTCGCCGATCCATGGTCGCGGCCCGGGGCTCGGGAAATTACGCGGTAGCTATATTTGGTGAGCCTGGGGCCGGCGACTGGGGATGGAAACTGGCCGGTCATCATGCCGCCGTTAATTTCACAGTGTCCGATGGCAGCGTTGGGTTTACACCGACCTTTCTTGGCAGCTCGCCGATGGCTGTCGACACCGGCCCCTATGCGGGCTGGATGGCGTTACCACACGAAGGAAGTCGGGGCGTCGAATTCATGCGTGCTCTGACAGATGCCCAGCAGGCCACGGCAACCATTCACAAAGAGGCCGCAGACGACGTTTTTGAGGGTCCTGGGCGACGCGCGAGCCTCAAGAAATACGAGGGGCTGAAGGTCGACGAGCTGTCCGTCGGTCAGGCACGTTTGTTGCGTGCGCTGGTCTCCGAATATGTCCGTAATGTTGATTTCGACAGTGCCGAAGCACAACTCGCGCTCATAGATCAGGCGGGTTGGGACGAGCTATGGTTTTCGTGGCGTGGACCTGTTGATGAGAACGGAGAATTCTATTATCGGCTGCATGGACCGAGAATTCTCATTGAGTACAATCGTCAAAATCCCAATCATGATCATATGATCGTTCGTGACCCGCGAAACGACTACGGTGAGGACTGGCTGGAACAGCACTACACCGAACATCATCCGACGCTGCAGGAAGCACTGAACACTGCACGTCGAAGGGCCGAATCCAGCCAGTAGCTAGGCAGGAACCAGATTCACGGTCGGTTAGTGCTAACGATTCGATTGCGTGGCCCCGAATTCATTCACCTTGTCAATGATATGATTGCCGATCAATCTTTGACAGATTTTTGGGAAGCGTACGCCGCGGCGGACTAATTATGTTTGTTATCCGATCATTCTATTTCTTGTTGTTTGCGTCATCCGTAGCGTTTGGACAGTCAACCACCAGCGTCCAGTACCTTGCCAATGAAGGCCTGATGGTCACACACGAAGAGACCAAGATTCTGTTCGACCCCCTGTACACGAACAGCTATGGCCAATACCAGCTTGTACCGATCGCAATGCGCGACGCGATCTTTGCCGGCGAAGCACCGTACGATGGTGTGGACGCTGTATTCGTCAGCCATCATCACGGCGACCACTTTTCAGCAGAAGAAATTCTGCGCCTGTTACGCTCTCAAACCGGCACGAAATTGTATGCGCCCGCGCAAGCCGTCACGGCGATTCGGAATATTGCGAGTGCTGACGACGAGCAGGTTCTTGAGCGACTGGTCGGGCTGGATCTCGATTACGGTGACGCACCGGTGAGTATTCGTGCAGAAGGGATTATCGTGGATGCCGTGCATATTCCGCACTCCGGGTGGCCGACCGCACGCACCGACGTGCAGAACATCGCGTTCCGCGTCACCCTTGATGACAACAGCACTGTGTTGCACCTCGGAGACGCGGATCCCAGGACTGTCCATTTTGAGTCGGACGAAGAATACTGGGAAGAGCGCACAATTGACCTCGCGTTCCCTCCGTACTGGTGGTTCATGACAGAGGATGGTCTCGAGTTACTCGGTAGCAGAATCGATGTGACCCACGCTATCGGCATCCATGTTCCCGATGAATTCCGGAATCAGGCCAGCATTCCTGTAGAACTGCTCGGCCAGGAGTTATTCACAATCCCGGGCGAGGGACGCCGCTTCACCGGATCGCAATAATCCGGTGAATGGTGGTCCGACCGTCGCCGTCTATTTTTCTTCGTTCTACTTCCTGGAAGTCGTCGCAGGCGCACTAACCGGGATTGCAGGTACGGCCTTTAGTGCTTCGACAGGTTCCGCACGCGAAGGCATCATGAGAAAGATCGGACGAAGCAGCTAGTTGCGCGGCACTTCGTTGCCAGCGATGTAAACACTCTGAATAGAACGGGTGGCGCTAATGTCATTGACCGGGTCTGCCGTCAATACGACGAAATCCGCCCACTTGCCTGCCTCGAGCGTGCCAACATCGTCGAGATTCAGGCATTCGGCCGCCACAGACGTCGCGCTCATCAGGATTTCGCGAGAGGTGAGGCCCGCATCCGTCATCAGGCCGATCTCCAGGTGCTCGAAATAACCCGGGAAGCGGCCGGCCGGGCCTGAGTCGGTGCCAAACGCAACAGGTATGCCGGAGCCGATAACCACTCGGAGGTTATCCTGCGCCTGCACCAGCGCCTTGCGATATCCGGCAGCGGTCGGGCTTGCAGAAACCCGTGCCATGAATTCGGGATTGCTGACCCTGTCTATTTCGCTTTGCTTCGCCGCTTCGAGAAAGAAAGGGTCGCTGAACCAGTCGGGCCGTTCGGCATAAACGAATGTTGAGACCTCCCTGACAAGGGTGGGCACATAACAGACCCCGGCATTCAGCATCGATTGCACAAATTCGTCAGTCACATCCTGGTCCCTTACGGAATGCGCGATCAGTCCACTGCCCATTTGCAGGAGACGCGCCGCATCGTCCATGTAGTAGATATGAGTGGCAACCGGGATACTGGCGGCTTTCGCGGCATTCATCGCGACCTGGATTGCATCCCACGGCATCCTGGTGTCGGTGCCAAGATTGTCGTCGACGCGAAGTTTCATCCAGTCGACGCCCTTGCCGATGTTTCCCAGGGCCACCGCAGATGCCTCGTCCGGCGTATTGCCCGCAACAACGTCGCCAGCCAGGTACAGCCTTGCGTAATCAAGAGAAGGTGCATTCTGTGCATCCCTAACGGCAAAGGCTTCCGCCGGTGCGCCGCCCAGGCTCAACACCGTGGTAATCCCGTAACGGGCATAGAGCCCGAGGTCGCCCCGGACACGTTCTGCAGCATCCGTAACGCTATCGTCCGCCCAGCGGCCGGAAACATGCCCATGCGCGTTGATGAACCCGGGAACGACCCAGCGGCCTCCGAGGTCAACCACTTCGGCGCCCTCCGGAATCTCCTCGACAATACTTTCGATCCGGCCATCGCGGACCAGCAAAGTGTTGTTGTATTGGATCGCGGAGCCAGTCCCATCCCAGATAGCGGCACCCCTGAATGCCACGGCACCTGCACCGGGCAATGGTGCGCTGCTTGCCGGTTGCTCCCCTGCCGATTCGGGTGTCGGCGCAGTTTCCGGCGTCCCGTCGCCACAGGCGGCAAATATAAGAGAAACGATGAGAATAGCTGCGACCCGAACCATGGCGATCTCCGAAACTGGCAATGACTGTCGCAACTGTAACCTACCGACCAGGCAAAAAAAACGCCACGACTTTTTCGTGCTCGTGCCGCCAAAAAAGCCCGCCCCATCAGGGGCGGCGCAGCGCTTTCGTACGGGGAAAGCTGGCCTACAGCGACAAGTTGAAACTGATCGCGAAGGTCATTCCAGGGTCCTCCTCAAATACTGTGATGCCTTCCCGTTGAATGCGTATTGTCTCTCCAAGTACGTTCTGGGCTTTCAGTTTCAGCGTCATCGTATCCGTGGGATACCAGAAGTAGGTGAGATCCAGCGATTGAAACGGCTGCTCGTAGCCATCAGGTGCGCCATTGCGACCTGCGACGTAGAGTCGTTCGCCAAATACGTTGTACATGATCGATGCCGTGTGCTTTGCATCGGGGGAGTCGAAACCGACCATAAAATTCGCGACGTAATCGGAAGCACCACTCAATGCACGAGTGGGGTTGGTCGGTGCATCCGCTTCACAAGCAAAACCCGTGGCGTTTGCATCGCAAACCAGCTCGGAGTCCTGAAGCGTCAGGTTGCCCTGCACGAACAAGGTATCAAACGGACCACCAAGAAAGCTGAGCTCCTTCAGGAATTCGACTTCGACACCTTCGACGGTCGCCTCATTGGCGTTCAGAATTTCACGAGCAATCGTCGTGTCACTGGCTGGTGACTCGAAGAATTCTATCGGCTTGTCGATATCCTTTTTGAAAAACGTGATCGTCAGGTTGTCTCCATTACCGAAAAACCACTCCCCGCGAATATCGAAGTTCGTAACCCCTGACGGAACAACACCCGGGTTGCCACGTGTCAGGTCACCCGTGATCGGATCAATGTAGCTGGATCCGGTTATTTCACGAAGGTCAGGGCGAACCGCAGTTTCGCTCCAGGCGAATCGAAGTTGAAAGTCATCGGCCCAAAGTTCCGACATGTAGGTAATTGCGGCAGCCGGATAGATTTCATCTTTCGAGAACGTCCCTTCTTCCAGGACAACCGGATCGGTGGTGATTTGGGGATCCGCCTCCGAATAGCCGAAAGGATTCCAGTTCACCGCGGCCTGGCGATAGTCTTCCCATCGCGCGCCGGCAGCGATCCGCCAGGTATCATCCATGGTCCAGTCCACCATGCCAAAAACGGCATCGGTCATGGTTGCCGCGATGTAGCTTTCATTGTTCGTACCCTGCCGATCAAATACAAAATTATTTGCCGGATCGAGTATGACGCTGTCTGAGAAAACTTCGTCAAGTGGCATTTGCAACGTGCCAATATCGCCGACATTCAGTGCGCCGAGGCTAAACTGGGTCTGTTGGTAAGTTCGTGCCTTCCTGGCATGTTGCCAACCGCCCTTCAATTCAATAATGCTGCGACTCGTCTCGAAGGGCAGTGTTGCCGCCCAACCGTAGTTCTGAACCTCGTCGTCCAGGTCAGTGAAGCGGAAGTCCGCCGACTGGGAAGACAGGGTGACGGCCTCGTTGAGCACGGCGCCAGTTTCCGGGTCCGTCGTCGTCTGTGAAGCAACTTCGAGCTGGTTTGGGATGTCGGTTCTTGCCTCCGAGTCCGACCAGAACCAGGTTATCTCTGAGCTTGTCGGCGCCCAGGCGATCAGGCTGTTGACAAAGTCGGGCAACCGGTCGCGCGTCGCGTCACCAAGAAAGTGCGAGCCGCGGATCTGGTTGGTGAACATCTCGCGCTCCTCGAACTGGAAGCGATAGCTTCGCCAGCCGAGGCCGTCGGATTTCTCCCGGTTCTCGTTGAAGAGGTCGGTTACGGCCGTTTCGTCGTCGGTGTTCCTGAGCCACAGCGTTGTCGTTTCGATTTCATGGTCTTCCGTGAATTTGAGCCCGAGACCTACCGTTCCCGCCATGGTGATCGCTTCTGTTGTTTCTTCCTCAATATCCGTCCGCTCATCAGGGTAAATGAAGTTCCTGGCATAGGCAGTGGTCTTGCGCCAGTCGGTTTGGTACGAGGCGCCGGCAATTGCGCCGAATTCCCAATCGTCATTAATGAACCAGTTGTTGCCAATGCTGCCTCGAACGGCAACGTCTGCCGGCAGGCTCTTGTCCTGTGGCACCGCAGTGCGGTTCAGTTCGAGGGCCATTGAGCGATTCAGCGCCTGCGCATCTGCCAGGGTGGCAGACGGGTCTTCTGCCTGAAGCGATGACAACAGCGATTGAACACCAATCTGGCCCTGGTAAGTATCGATTGCAGCGAGCAAATTGCCCGATAGAGCGCGGCTGCCGTCGTCTGTGCCCCATTGATCATCCCCGCCGCCGGGGTAGGTAAGTCCCGTGCCCGACGCCTCGCTGTTCAGGCCGCTTCCAGCCTCGAAGCTCAGTGTAAACCCGTCGGGAATACCCTTTGTCCTGATGTCCACAGCGCCGCCGCCGAAATTCGCCGGCAGGTCTGGTGACCACGACTTCTGCACGCGCAGCGACTCGACGATGCTCGTTGGAAACACGTCGAGTGGAATAACGTTACGTGTCAGGTCGGGCGACGGTATCTGTGCGCCGCCCAGCGAGCTGGTCGAATAGCGCTCTCCCAGGCCGCGAATGTAGATGTACTTATCGGCTACGAGCGTCAGCCCGGGGACACGTCGCAACGCCGCCCCAACCGTGGAATCACCGAGCCGGGCAATCGTGTCCGCACCGAGCAGGTCAGTGGCGAACGCGTCTGTTATACGTTCATTCACCAGCTGCTGGCTCGAACTGATGAAGCGACCGGTAACGACCACTTCCTCGATTTCCCCGTCGTCATCTTCGGCGGCGTCAACCGGCACCTGGGAGAAAGCAGGGAATGAAAGCGCAAAAATGCCAATCGCCGTAACAAAGTACGGCGACTGGTTAGTCTTGTTTTTATCGTTATTCATTTCAGAGCGTCTCAAACCACAGAGCCTGCCCCCGATTAGTCGGGTGAATTCCGTAAGTCCAGTTCGCCGTCCAGTCCGTCTGTCCCTGGCTTAAAGCGCCAAGGAAGGATCCACTGGTCGGCGTACTCCCGGCGCCTGGCACCGCACCGTCAACCTGGGAGGTCGCATAGTCGATCGAATAGATCGGCATGGTGCCCTCAAGAAGCTGCAGGTCTGCATCGCCTACTCTGGTCGGGCTCTTGGCCGTTCCAACCGCGACAGTTGCAAATATATTGCCGACACTCTCGGCGAACTCCTGTTCAGAGGAGAACGTACCAAAAGCCTGCAACTTGGAATTCTCCTGGCAGGAGTAAACGACCGAGTTCAGTTGCAGGTCACCATCAAGCGCAGCCTGCTGCGAGCGGTTGTCGATCCGCAGACAATAATTATCGTCGTTGTCGTCTGTTGCATTTGCACTAAAAGTGCTAATCAGCAGTGCATCATTGATTGTCGGGAAGATACCTTCACGCAGCCTCCAGCCGGCGCCGGGATCGTGCGTAGCTGTTGCCGCACCGTTGGCGGAAATGATACAGGTCAGATTATTTATCGTCGGCCGGCTGTTGATGCCCTGTGCGATCTTGTCTTCGACTTCCTGAGCAGTCAGCGAGTCGAAGGAACCCAGCCCGTCTGCCTCGATGCAGTGATTGCCGTCCGTCTCGGATTGAATAACGAGGGCGTTGGTAATGGTTCCGGACCAGCCCTCGTCGATATCGATCGAGTCATCGCGGACATAGACGGCGACATAGTTTGTGAAATTGACCGCTCCGCCAAACATTTCGATGCCATCGTCGAATGTCGAGTACATCTGCAAATTACTGACAACCGTATTGCTACCAACCGCGCCGAAGGATATGCCGTTTAGCTCGTCACCGTTGCCCACCGTCGCGCCGGTGTGCTTGACTACTACGTACTCAAGTCGACCAGAGCTGTCCGCGTCATTGTTACCGCCATACTGCGATTCATCGAGACCAGCCGCGCCTTCCGCATCAACATGACACTCACCGGCCAGAACAAGGTCCACACCGCGTGTACCGGTATAGGCGCATTTGTTGGTAACACCAAAGCCATTGATCACCATGCCGCCCCACTGTTGGACATCTTCAGGACCAACCGTGCCATTTATATCGGATACCGACGTGAACGTGATCGGTGCTGTTTCGTTACCGACAGCGAAAATCTGCGAGCCGCGGTTAATAATGATGAAATCCTTGCTGGTTTGAAACGCAAGCGTGGCGCCTGCTTCAATCGTCAGTACGGGTCCGTCACCACCCCGTGTAATTCCTGCTGCCGCCAGCTCTGCATCGGTGCGGTGCGTGTTGCCAACGAACAGACTGCCTTCAAAGATGTGCGCGCCACCGTTCGGCAGTGCAGGAATCGTAATGTCGACTGTCAGGTTGTTACCCGCGCCCACAAACGCCTGTGAGTAGGTGCAGTTCGTGCCATCGGATACGCCCTGGATGGTCTGTCCGCCGCTATTTACGTATGACGCACAGCCGTCATTGGGTGTTCCACTGCCACCTGAAACGTTGGTGTTGTTGCTGTCCGTCACGGTGGTCGATGGCTGAATGTTGATATCACCACTTGAGCAGCCCGACATTACGGCGCCACTGATTGCAGCGATGATCATATACTTGCGTTTCATTGAGGCTTCTCCCGCCAATAGTTTTGAATTTGAACGCGGGCATAACCGAATTGTTATGCCCGCGTCCGAATCAGGTCTTATTGGCGCGAAAGCTTAAGGAGCGCGTATGAAGTTCCGGTGACAGATTTGTGAAGAGATTCTTACAACGACGAGAAATCCAATGATCAATCGGAGTCCGTTGTGTCTTAAGGGACGCGGTGGTTATGCGGGTGACAATGTTTCGGAAATATTACGGCGAAACCAAAACTGTTGCAGTTTTGTGACGGCTAAAACGCTGCAGATTGAGCAGCGGACAGTAAGTTGCTCAAGTCTGTGCTTGTCAGCAGCTTCCCTTTCGTCACAACCGCGTTAATCGATTTGGTATTGGCAATATCGTCCAGCGGATTGGCGTTGAGTAAAACCATATCGGCACGCTTACCAACATCGATCGATCCCATCACGTCCTGCAGCGAAAAATATTCAGCGGGTATAACCGTCGCCGACTCCAGGGCCTCGATTGGCGACAAGCCGGCACGTACCAGGAACTCCAGCTCCGAGTGCAGGCTGAAACCGGGAACAGCCAGTGCGATGGGTGTATCGGTACCAGCACCAATGGGTACGCCGGCATCGTGCGCCCGCCCTGTCAGGAACAATCCCCAGTCAGCGTAAGTCGTATCGACCTCTTCCGGCGGACTACTGCGACGTTCTGCGGTGACTTCTACCCATGGATCGGCAGCCTCAGCAGGCAGCCGGGACAAAGCATCATCCCAATCGTCCCGCAGCCAGGGCGGTGCCAGGCTCATGGACAGGAGTCGCAGCGTTGGCACCTGGGTTGTCGATTCAAGTGCCTTCAATGTCTCGTCGCATCGCTCCTGATCGTAATTCACGATGGCCGCCAACCTCTGCAGGTTGTGCAGCGATGAACGCAGATCGGCGCCAGACAGTCCGTCCGGGTTTTTCAGCCTTTCAAGCCGCTCTTCGTGCAACGCAGGCGTGTCACTCGCGCAATCCATCTCGATATTGCGCAGGTGCTCGATCGAATCAACCAGGGGTCCTGCCGTGCTCGCTCGCATTGCCAGCGGCACGTGCGAGTCGATGGGTAACTCCAGTTGGTTCGCCGTCTCTACCATAGCCTCGAAAACTTCCGGGCTGACCATCTCGTAGATCTTGATGAAATCGACACCCTGCTCCTTTAACGAAGCAATCGTTTCTCGTGCCTGCTCGGGGGTCGCATTCTGTACGCCGATCTCCGGGCGGCCGTCACCATCGTAAACAACGAAGTTTCCATCGAGCAGCGGACCAGCGAAGAAGACGCGCGGCGCCAGCGCATCATCAGCGCGCATCGTCTGGACGACAGGTAACACCTTGTGCATCAGTCCGCCCGTATCCCGAACGCTGGTAATTCCATATGAAAGGAATACCGACGGCATGCTCTCGGTGAAACGATCGTCGTAGGTCAGGTGAACGTGAAAGTCCCACAGACCCGGGATCAGGTATTTGCCAGTGCCATCGATAGTTTCGGCGACGTTTAATTCTGCGTTGGCAGGCTGAATGGCCGTGATTTCGTCACCAGCGAAAATAACAGTCTGGTTGTCACGAACACCGTTCACGGCGTCGATGACCGTGACATTCGTGATTGCGGTGCCGATGGTTGCCGGCTGACAGGAAGCAACCAGGATCGTCAGGCCGGCCAGAATTACAGGCGCCGCCGCGAGTTGCGGCCAGTCATTGAGCTTCTGCAAATTCATCGTCAGGGCTGCATATCTACGCGAAAACTGGTCACGAAGGTCAGGAAGTTCGATACCTCGATGATGTCCTTGCCGACAAAGCGGATGGTGTGTGAATTGACACGCTCAACATTGGGCAGGTAGCCGAGAAGCTCTACGGGCGTATAGTTTTTCAGCGTCAGCTCCAGTTCGATAGGCGTCGCCAGCACATAAGGCGCAAAACTGTCGATACGACTGATGGCGGAGGCCGTGCGGGTACGTATGACTTCGTAAGCCGCTTCGGGCGTCAGCGTTTCCGCCGAGTGGAACCCTTTCGCCCATTTCACTACAGCGCCCTCAATGTTACCAATCAGCACCTGGTTCTCGGCAACGGCAACATCGTCGCCGGAGATCATGATGACCGGCACTCCGAAATGCCCGGCGGCCGCAGCAGCCATACTGCCTTCGGTCATCTCGATCCCGTTCAGTCGCAGGCTCGTGATGTTGGCGCTCGACATCGTGTGTGCACGTACACCTCGTGTATTGGCAGTACTCGCGTGGTAACCGATGAAGATCACGCCGTCGAACGAATCGTCGATACCCGCCATCATGCTGAGCTCCCGGGGCCAGGAACGAATCACGGTCACATCGTCGGGCAGCTTGTCGATGAGCAGGTTTTGCCCGTTGCCATGAGAATCGCTGATGACGAATTCAGTCGCACCCGCGGCCCGGGCCGCATCGATAGCGGCATTGACTTCCGCCGTCATGAACTCGCGAAAACGTTGATACTCAAACCCACCCGGCCCGAGCTGCGCGTCCGTAACAGAGCCGACGACACCTTCCATGTCGGCAGAGATATAGATCTTGAGGCCGTCATCCTGGCCCCAGGCGATCGCTGACAGGCCGAGCATCAGGAAAGCGCATAGTGTATTTCGAATATTCATGATCGATTCCTTAAATTATCGACGGACCGGCAGAATGATCTGCGATGGATACTCCGCTGAGTGGTGAACCGTATTGCGCGCCGTCACGCCTTCGGTCTCGTCGTAGTTGTTGCCGCCCGTATTCAGATTACGCATGTATTGCGGGAATTTGCTGGAAGCCACCTCGACACGAATTCGATGGCCGGGCTGGAACTCGTAACTGGTCGACATCGCTGTCGGATTCAGCTCGTAAACCTGGCCTTCCTCCATGAATACCTCCTTGTCGTAGCCTTCCCGGAAGCGTGCGCGAAAAATGGTGTCGTCTACATTCCAGGCTGTGCCGTCAGGATGAACGTCAACGAGTTTCACGGTGAAGTCAGTGTCCCTCGCATCAGAAGACACGTAGAGTTTTGCGCGTACGAAACCCGTAACATCCATCGCTTCCTCCAGCGGCTCCGATGTATAGACGAGCACGTCAGCACGAGCCTCGATACCGCGCTGGTCATAGCTGCCGCCGAGCGACGCGCCCCGATTGCAACAGACGCCGCCACCCAGTGACGGCACCGGATTCATCGGATCGTAGGTAAATGTGTCGGAACCGGCAGCGGAGGCCATGCTGACGGATAAAGTCCCATCGCCGAAGACGCTGTTCGCTTCGCCACCACTTGAAAGATACATCGACATCATCCCGGCATCTTCCGGCGGCCACGTTTCTGCGGACGCCCATTCGTTGCGACCCATCGTATAAAACTGCACGCGGGGCGTCTTTTGGTGGAAATCGTTGTCCTCGTCCTTCATATAGTAGTCGAGGAACGAAAAGATCGACTCGTAGTAGTCGTGATACGCATTGCCGACATTCAGGTCGCCCGCCTTCAAGTCAGCGTATTCGGGTGTGCGGAAAAACCCGCAGTGCAGAGTAGGTGCGACCATCATGTATTGGCCGTCACGAACGGACTCATCGTTCGAGTTGTTCCTGACATGGTTGTAGAGGGCAAGATTCGGACCCTGGCTGACATCGAACCAGCTGTTGAACCAGAATGCCGGTACGCCAAAATCTTCGTTGTCGTGATAAAGGCCACCTTTGTACCAGGCGGCATCATTCGGTTTACGCTTCATGAAATCCGCGCCGGGACCTTCATTGCCATCGGCGTCTTTCAACCAGTCGACGGAAGGTAGTTTGCGCATATGTTTCGCCCAGTCCATCTCGGGCATGTCCGCTGCCAGGTCATACGCCTTGCGCAGACGTTGCAATTGTTCCTGGCTCAGGCCCTTCGGAAACTGCGGCCGGATGTTCTGTTGCACGCCATAAAGCCAGACGGTGAACAAGGTCTGGTGAACGCCACCTTTGTACCAGTTGCCCTGCTCATAATATTCACCGACCCGGCCAATACCGGCGCCGGACGCCATTGGAATCATGGCCGCGTGTGCGGGATGGTCTTGCGCCGCCAGCGCCATCTGCCATTCGGCGGTCGAGGAGCAACCCCAGGTTGCCACTTTTTTCGTCGACCACGGCTGCTCTTCGATCCAGGTTAGCGAGTCGTAGCCATCTGTCCTCGGCTTGCCGAGAATTTCCCACTCGCCCTCGGAGTAATAACGGCCGCGTTCGTTCTGCACCACCACGGCGTAGCCACGTTCGATAGCCTCATTCGCGAAGTCCAGCGTTGATCCACCCATCTTGTTGAAGTTGTATGGCGTCTTGACGAGGATGACCGGGAACGGACCAGCACCTTTTGGTCTGTGTACGTCAGTAGCCAGACGGATGCCATCACGCATCGGCACCATGACCATGGTGTCTGACTCGGAAATGGCCTTGAATTTGGCAAGGTCGGGGTCGTCATCCTGGGCTAGAACCCATGCGGGCAAAGCGATTAAAGACAGAAAAAGAATGACGCCCTTACAGGCGCGAATGCACTGCGACATGATGTCCCCCGTAACGATTATTGTGCTTTGATGTAAGGATAGGGGCCCCGGCAGGTCCCGTCAAAACAAGCCTGCTAGACTCATCCACTTACCATTGGAGCCGTCATTTGAAGCACTGGTTAGCTATTCTTCTGTTTGCCGGCAGCGCAGTATTCGCCGCCGGTTCGGGTGGAACCAACGCGCCTCCGCAACGTGATAAACCCTACCTCATCCTTATTTCCATCGACGGTTTTCGCTGGGACTACCTGGACCTGTATAACACGCCAACACTCGACAAGATTGCTGCAAGTGGCGTTCGTGCGGAGCGCATGATCCCGGTATTCCCGACACTGACATTTCCGAACCACTACTCCATTGCTACCGGCCTCTACCCGGCAAATCATGGCCTGATCGGCAATCTCTTTCCCGGCAAAGACCGCGACAAGTTCTACAGCCTGCGCGACCGCGAATCAGTTCAAGACGGTTCCTGGTATGGCGGCGAACCGGTCTGGGTCGCTGCGGAGCGCAGCGGGATGGTCAGTGCGGCCTACTTTTTCGTGGGCACTGAGGCACCGGTCAATGGCATTCCCATGACCTATTGGCACGCATTTGACGATGCGGTCAGGGGCATCGATCGCGTCGACAAGGTAATCGAATGGTTCTCGATGCCGGACGACTCGCGCCCACATATGATCACCCTGTACTTTGAAGACGTCGATGGCGCCTCGCACCAATATGGACCAGGTTCGCCACAAAGCATCGAAGCAATCAAACGGGTTGACGATTATCTCGCCAGGCTGTTGGCAGGAATTGAAAACCTGCCGGCGGCAGAGGATTTGTATCTCGTTATCGTATCCGACCATGGTCAGATGATCAGGAACACGGAAGCGGAGCCGTTTATTTTCGGCGATGTCGCCAACCTGAAGGACCTTACGGTGATTAATCATGGGGCAGCAGCCTTTATTTACTTTCCCGAGCCGGACCGGGAGCGGGCTGTCTCCATTCGCGACGCCATTAATGCGGCATGGAATCACGGCTCCGCGATGCTCCGGGAGGACTTGCCTGAAAGCTGGATGGCGCTTGACGATGCCGGCATTGCGGAAGTGATCGTCCAGGCCGATCCGGGCTATCTCGCCTTCTCAACGTCACGGGCTGCGAACGGCACATCGCTTGGTGATCATGGCTGGGCGCGTGAAGTCGAAGAGATGCACGGCATCTTCGTGGCGGCAGGCCCACGGTTGCCAATGGGCGAACGCATCCCGGCAATCGAGGCCGTCGATGTGTATCCCCTGATGATGGAGATCCTGGGACTTCCGATCACAACACCGATTGATGGCAATCCGGACAAGCTCACCAGGCTACTGGCCAGGTAGAAGGTACGGCGTCTGCCGAATCCGGTTGTCGACCCGGAACGCACCGTACACGCCAGGGAATACGATAATGAATTCGGCGCCCGGTTTTATGAAAGCGGACGGAATAGCGCTCTTTTCCGTCATCGGGTGTCAGGCACCGCTTCCATCAGGAGATCCATCCCTTTCCTGCTCGCCTCACCCCAGACAGGGGCGCCTGCGTAGTGTCCAAGCCTGACGACGACCATGTCTTTTGACGGAACAATCGAGGTCATCTGACCGCCGGCGCCACGCATGCTGTAGATCCCTCCTGGTTCGAGACCATAGTCGGCACCGGTCAACCAGAAAAACGCGCCATAGATTGGCCGGCCATCTGCCACCCATGCCGGTGCCAGTGTGCTGACAAAGTCCGCGTAACCCTCCGGCAGAATTCTCTCGCCATTCACAACCCCGTCGTTCAGATAGAGATTGCCAAGCCTTGCCCAGTCACGGGCCGGGCCGAGGTCGGAACCTTGCAGGAGGATGTTGCCGTAAGGATCCGTCTGGAAGACGAGGTTGCGAATGCCGATCTTGTCGAACAAATGTTGTTGCGGGAACTGGTGATAGTCATCACCGCGTCCTTCAACCGCAAGACGAATCAGGTAGTTGGTCAACACCGGGTCGCAATTTCGATAGCGGCCAACCGTGTTCGGTTCCCACTGCTGCGGACGCGTCGCTGCATATTCGAAGGAGTTCACCGTTCCAGTGTAGAGGTACAGGTGGTCGGGGAAGCCGAGTGCCGGGTCCCATTCCGGATCTCCCATGTTCCGGCAGCGCAGTCCACTCGACATCCTGAGAATGTCCTGAATACGAATGGACTGACGTGAATCACCCTCTTCCTGCCATTCGGGAATGGGTGCGGGCTGGTTTAGCTCATACTCGCCCTGCTCTATCAGAACACCTAGCAGTGTGGCGGAGAGGCTCTTCCCCATAGACCAGCTTTCCAGCGGTGTATGAATATCAATTCCGTCGTCGTAACGCTCGGCGATGATCTGGCCCTTATAGGTAACAACAAACGATGCTGACATCGCACCATCAGTAAAAAATGCATCAACCGCTTGCGCAAGTTTCACCTGGTCGATTTCTTCGGGGATTGGATCGTCGGAGAGCACGTCCCCCATGGGCCACGGCGTCGTGGCCGGATCGGGCAATGACGATTGAATCTCTGGCGGGTCGTAAAAGGGTTCGGTCTCGCCGATCGGCAGCGGCACGCAACCGAGGTCGCCGATGTACTTCGCTGAACGAACCACACCGTTCTCCATCGTCAGGGAAACCACCTTCTCATCAAAGTCGACTTCCCGCTTGACGACAACGCTTCTCGTTTTGTAGGGAGACGTGAAATAGCCGATGTTTTCGGCAGCGAAGTCGGGATCGAGACCGCTGACGAATACACCGGAGCATAAGGTTCGTGCAAAACCCATGGTGAAGTGTGAATCTGGATCACCGGGTGGCGGCACGTATACGGTGTCCAGCTCGAGGCGCTTGCCACGCTCGATGATCGCTTCCGTGTCCGCCTGCCCGAATGCCGCCAGGGACGAAACCGCGAATAGAGCCGAAATTGCGAGTCGGAGGGCTGTCATGGCGTTCCCTTCTTGTTTTGGATCCCGCGATGATCCCTTCTGCCATCCGGTGTTGCAAGCGTCAACATCGTGTCACTCCCCGCAGAAATAATAGCTGGTGACGACGGATCCCGATATTCGCGGCGGGACAGATGCGCTGCACGAGAGTAAAATCGGCCACCCAATCAGCAATGGAATCAGGACGTGAAGCGCGTATTAACCGGCATTGCGATCGCCGTCGCAGTCATCATTGTGGCGCTCGGCCTTTACTTAACTCTGACAGACTTCAGCGAATACCGTACCGACATCGAGGAAGTGATTTCCGAGGCGACGGGACGTGAGTTTTCGATTGCCGGCGAATTCAGCGTGGAAGTATTTCCGCTTTCCGTGATTGCCGAGGGCGTCTCATATGCGAACGCGGACTGGGGCACCGACCTGCCGATGTTATCTGTCGGTCACCTGTCTGCGAAGCTCGCCCTGGGTTCGCTGTTATCCGGGCCCGTCATAATCGAGGAATTCCGCCTTCGCGATGTTGAGCTGTTGCTCGAGGAAAACGCCAACGGCGAAAACAACTGGAGCATCGGCGACGATCGGGTCGAGATTGATACTTCCGACGACGCCAACGATGGCGTACCGGTCATTCTCCGATTCGCAGAAATCGAAAACATCCGAATTATACGACGCCGGCCGGAATCTGAAGACCGCGTACTAACGCTTGCCTCACTGAATGTTCGAACCACCGAGGAACGATTTATAGCGGCTGAAGGGGCCGGGCAAATTGACGGCCGGGACATCACCCTTAGCGGCAGGATCGGACCAATCGATAATTTTGAATCCGGTGAAAACCTGGATCTGAACCTGGAAGCAGACGTCGGCATATTAGCCATCTCTGTATCGGGCAACACCGGCAATCCCGACACGCTGGCAGGAACGCAAATCGATGCATTGATTACCAGCGCCGACTCCGGGGCCCTGTTGTCGCTGCTCGATGTACCGCTTGAGCTCACTGGCGAACTTCGCGCAGAGGCGAAAGTCTCAGCGCTTGAGGCCGGGCCAGGAATCACCTTTCACGTTGAAGTGGAAGATCTTGAAGCAGGCGGCACCCTGACCCTCACCGGCGAGCAGATCGACTTTTTGGTCACATTATCTTCCCTCGCACGTTTCGGCGATAAGGCTGGTGTGACCGGTCTCCCTGACGGTGCTGCAACACTTGAGGGCGGTGTGATTGTTGACGGTGAGAAATTCGAACTCATTGACGTTGCCATTGAAACGCCTGAAATAAACCTGCTGGTCAATGCGACTGTGGCGGTTAATGACGAGCAGATCACGCTCGACCCGTTCTCCATTCAGGCGGGTGAAAGCGATATGTCCGGCTCCCTGGAGATTCAAGCTGACGAGCCCGTCAGCATTAGCGGCAATATTCGGTCAAAGGTACTGGACCTGACGCCTTTTATAAGGGACGAAACAGACCAGCCGGTACCCGCGCAAAGTGCCAGTGGCTTCGTGCTCAGCGACGATCCCTTGCCACTTGATTTCCTGAATGCTGGTTCGGTTGATCTCGAGCTCCTTATTGAAACGTTCAGGCGCGGGCCACTCAGTCTCGAACAGCTTCAGGCGTTAATACGCCTGAATGACGGCACGTTAATAATTGAATCGGGATTTGCAGTTGCAGACGGCGGTAGCGCCACGGGCAACATCTCGCTTGTGTCCCGCGGTGACCGCGCAGATGCCGAGATCAGGTTTGACGCCAGCGATCTCCGCATTAGTCTCGGCGAGACGGGCCAGCGATCGGCCGACCAGATTCCACTACTGGGTTTGTCGCTGGACATCAATACAACAGGCAATTCGCTGCACTCGCTTGCCGCCGGTGCAGACGGCAAGGTGCTGCTCACGCAGGGACCCGGGCAGGTTGATAACAACGCAATGGGGCTTGTTTCAGCCGATATCCTTTCCGAGCTTTTCGGTGCGCTGAACCCGTTTGCAAAAAAAGAGCCGTACTCCAATTGGGAATGCACGGTCTTCGCGCTTAACATTGTCGATGGCGTTTCCTCGATCGAACCGATGCTTGCTCAAAGCGAAAAAATCACGATTGTTGGTGCCGGCTCCATCGACTTCAATGACGAATCACTGGATATCAGGTTCAATACGAAGCCAAGAAAGGGAGTGGGGGTCAGCGCCGATATGTTCGTGACGCCTTTCATCATGCTGGGCGGCACAATGAATAGTCCCAGACTCGAACTCGACAAGACCGGCATCCTGTTGTCAGGAGGGGCGGCGGTTTTGACGGGTGGTCTTTCATTCCTGGTGCAGGGCGCAGCCGATCGGGCAACGGGCGCCCAGGATCGTTGTGCGGCCGCATTGGCATTGGCAAAGGGCGAGAAAATTGCGGTCACGGAGTAGACGCTCCGGTCTCAGTCTCGTGATCAGGCAAATTCCGGCGATACTGGCCGAGACGAGTAGTGACACAGACACGCGGGTCATCCTCATAGCGTATTCCAAGAGAGCCGTCGAGGCTCTCGACGCCATTGTTACCTATCCGCAACTTGCGAGCCGGGTGGCCACCGTCGTCAGCGTAGCCGGTAAGAGCCGAGGTTCGGCGCTCGCTGACGATGTCTCCCAGTCAACAGCCAATCTGCTTGCCTGCATTGCCGGTTCGGGGTGCGCTAAGTCGCACGCCGACAAGCTGACTAATGTCGGCAGAAAAGAATAAAAAAAGGGGTCAGAGTCAAGACTCTGACCCCCTTATCGTTTGAGGCTGGTTCTAGCGGTGTCCCTTGAGCTTCTGTGCAGCGCGGTAACGCGCGCGGGCCTCGGCAAGCTCCTGCTGCGCCCTGGCCAGATCCGTTTCTTCGGATACGCCCTGCAACGCTTCTTCCGCTTCCTGCTGTGCCTTCAAGGCAGCGGCTTCGTCGAGCTGATCGCCACGCAACGCAGTATCGGCAAGCACCGTCACCAGGTGCGGCTGAATCTCAAGCATGCCACCAGTAATATAGAAAAAATGCTCTTTGCCTTCCGTATCCTGAACGCGGACTTCGCCCGGCTTCAACGCGGTCAATAATGGCGCGTGGCGGGGCGCGATACCGATCTCACCCATTCGGGCAGGCGCAAAAACCATCCTCGCTTCGCCCGAATGGATTTCGCCTTCTGCAGATACGATGTCGACGTGAATGGTAGCCATTGAATTCTCTTACTTGTACTTCTTGGCGTTTTCGACCGCTTCATCGATTCCACCGCAGTAAGCAAATGCCTGCTCGGGAATATGATCGTAGTCTCCGGCAACGATTCCGTTGAAGCCACGAATCGTCTCAGCCAGCGGCACGTATTTACCTGGCGCATTCGTGAAGACTTCTGCGACCGTGAACGGCTGAGAAAGGAATTTCTGAATCTTGCGCGCCCGGTTAACGATTTGCTTGTCGTCTTCCGATAGTTCGTCCATGCCGAGAATCGCAATGATGTCCTGCAATTCTTTGTAACGCTGCAGAACCGCCTGCACACCGCGAGCACAATCGTAATGCTCCTGACCAATAATCAGCGGATCAAGAATACGCGATGTCGAATCCAGCGGATCTACGGCCGGGTAGATACCAAGCTCAGCAATGTTACGTGACAGTACGAGGGTCGCGTCAAGGTGAGCAAAGGTCGTTGCCGGAGACGGATCAGTCAGGTCGTCCGCAGGTACGTATACAGCCTGGAACGAGGTGATCGAGCCAGTCTTCGTAGATGCGATACGCTCCTGAAGCACACCCATCTCCTCGGCCAGCGTCGGCTGGTAACCCACAGCAGATGGCATACGACCAAGTAGTGCGGATACTTCAGTACCGGCCAGCGTGTACCGGTAAATGTTGTCGATGAACATCAGTACGTCGCGACCTTCATCGCGAAATGCTTCCGCCATCGTCAGGCCCGTTAATGCAACGCGAAGGCGGTTGCCTGGCGGCTCGTTCATCTGACCGTAAACCAGGGATACCTTGTCGATAACGCCTGATTCAGTCATTTCGTGGTAGAAATCGTTACCTTCACGAGTACGCTCGCCGACGCCTGCGAAAACCGAGTATCCACCGTGCTCCTTGGCGATATTGTTAATCAGCTCCATGAGCGTAACCGTCTTGCCAACGCCGGCGCCGCCGAACAGGCCGACCTTACCGCCCTTGGAGATCGGCATGATCAGGTCAACAACCTTGATCCCGGTTTCCAGCAGTTCCGTTGTTGCGGCCTGGTCTTCGTAGGACGGCGGGTTGCGATGAATCGGCAAATGCCTCTCGGCGCCGATGTCCCCGGCGTTATCGATGGGTTTGCCAAGCACATCCATGATGCGGCCCAGCGTCTTCTCGCCGACCGGCACCGTAATCGGTGAGCCGGTGTTCGTGACGTCCATGCCACGCTTGAGGCCTTCCGAAGAACCCATTGCAATGGTGCGAACAACACCGTCGCCCAGCTGTTGCTGAACTTCGAGCGTGATCTCGACGTCATCGATGATCAAGGCGTCATAAATATGGGGGATGTGACCCGCCGGGAACTCAACGTCCACAACAGCGCCAATTACCTGCACAGTAGTTCCGGTGCTCATTTCCAGGTCCTCTAACCTTTAAAGACGGGATCGCCGTCCAGATTCATTGCTTAAAAATTTGTTAACCAAGTCCGGCGAAATCGCCGCCGGCATTCAATGTCTGCTGTCTTCCTAACCGGACACAGCGGCCGCGCCGCCGACGATTTCGGAAATCTCTTGTGTAATCGCAGCCTGCCTTGCCTTGTTGTACTGCAATTGAAGCTTTTCGATAATCTCGCCGGCGTTGTCCGTCGCCGACTTCATTGCGACCATCTTCGCCGCCATTTCGCAGGCGAAGTTTTCAACCGCACCCCGGTACACCTGCGACTCGATGTAACGCATCAATACGTCTTCGAGCAACTCGCCGGCATCAGGCTCATAAATGTAATCCCAATGAGCCTGCAAATCCTCGTCGTCCGACCCGACACCACTGGTTGGCAGGAGCTGCGTAACGATTGGTACCTGGCTCATTGCGCTAATAAATTCATTGTGCACAACATACAGCCGATCAATTTTTCCGTCGCTGTATGAGTCGAGCATAATCTTGATCGAACCAATCAGGTCATTGACCGCCGGCTTGTCACCAAGGTGCGTTGCCGTGCCAACAACGTTGCCACCCATGCGCCTGAAAAACGCAACCGCTTTCGCCCCGACCAGTGCCAGGTCAACCTCAGCACCCTTTTCCTTCCATTGCTGCAGCTCGCCAATAACTGCCTTGAACAGGTTGGCATTCAGGCCGCCGCAAAGGCCACGATCCGTAGAAATTACGATGAAGCCGACGCGACTGGCGTCGCGTTCCGTCAGGAATGGATGCTTGTAGTCGGGATTAGCGTGCGCCAGGTGGCCCACAACACGACGGATACGCTCTGCATAGGGGCGTGACGCCTCCATCTGCTTCTGTGCCTTGCGGATCTTGCTCGCCGCGACTTTCTCCATCGCGCTGGTGATCTTCTGCATGTTCTTTACAGAAGCGATCTTCGAGCGTATTTCCTTTTCGCCTGCCACGTTTGTCAGTACTCCGATTTAGTCGTTTGCTGCTCTGTTGAACCCTGGCTTTGAGAACCCGCCGCGATATTTCCGCGCGGTTCGACCTGACTCAATAAGCGCCTTTTTCCGCAAAGCCTTCACAAATCGTCTTGAGGCTTGCAGCGATCTCATCGTTATAATCGCCAGACGCGTTGATACTTTCGAGCACATCCGGGTGAGTCGAACGAGCGAAGTCGTGCAATGCTCCTTCGTAATCGACAACCTTGTTCACGGGAACCGGGTCAATGAAGCCTTCGTTGGCCGCAAATAGTGACAGGCCCATCTCGGCAACCGACAACGGCGAATACTGCTTTTGCTTCATCAGTTCCGTGACGCGCTCACCACGTTCGAGCTGCTGACGTGTTGCCGCGTCGAGATCGGACGCAAACTGCGCGAATGCAGCCAGCTCGCGATATTGCGCGAGCGCCAGGCGAACACCGCCGCCGAGCTTCTTGATGATTTTGGTTTGCGCTGCACCGCCTACCCGAGATACCGACAGGCCTGCGTTGATTGCAGGGCGAATACCTGCGTTAAACAGGTCGGTCTCGAGGAAGATCTGCCCGTCAGTGATCGAGATCACGTTGGTCGGTACGAAGGCGGACACGTCACCGGCCTGCGTTTCAATAATCGGCAACGCAGTTAATGAACCCGTCTTACCCTTGACCTTGCCACCAGAAACATTTTCCACATGCGCTTCACTTACACGGGCGGCGCGCTCCAGCAGGCGGGAGTGCAGGTAGAAAACGTCACCCGGGTATGCTTCTCGGCCCGGCGGGCGACGCAGCAGCAGCGAAACCTGGCGATACGCCCAGGCCTGCTTGGTCAGGTCGTCAAAGATAATGAGTGCGTCTTCGCCTTTGTCCAGGAAGTACTCACCCATGGATGCACCAGAGTACGGTGAAATGTACTGCATGGCCGGACTATCAGCTGCGGTGGCCGCAATAACGATCGTGTGGGCCATTGCGCCTTCTTCCTCGAGCTTGCGAACCACACCGGATACCGAGGAGGCCTTCTGGCCGATGGCGACATAGATACATTTAATGCCGGTGCCGCGCTGATTAATAATGGTATCGATCGCGACAGCCGTCTTGCCTGTCTGACGATCCCCAATAATCAGTTCGCGCTGGCCGCGGCCGATTGGCACCATCGAGTCAATCGCTTTCAATCCGGTCTGTACCGGCTGATCCACAGACTTACGCTCAATGACACCTGGTGCGACTTTTTCGATCGGTGACGAACTTTCCGCATCGATCGGGCCCTTGCCATCAATCGGGTTGCCGAGAGCGTCAACGACGCGACCAAGCAATGCTTCGCCCACCGGCACCTCGAGAATTCGTCCCGTCGTCTTGACAGTGTCGCCTTCCGAAATATGCTTGTAGTCACCGAGAACAACCGCACCGACTGAATCCTGCTCCAGGTTCAGCGCCATGCCGAAAGTGTTGCCCGGGAATTCGAGCATTTCGCCATAGCGCGCATCAGCCAGGCCGTGAATGCGCACGATACCGTCGGTAACACCGATTACGGTGCCAACGTCACGCGCTTCGGCGGATGACTCGAATTTCTCGATTCGCTCTTTAATCAGTTCGCTGATTTCAGAAGCTTTGAGTGCCATTTTGTTTTCCTCTTTAAGCGGTCAGCGCGTTCGACAGGCCTTCAAGCCTGGCACGCACTGAGCCATCAATAACGACGTCGCCGGCGCGAATTACTGCGCCGCCGATGAGGTTTTCATCAATTTCCGTTGTCAGGTTGACTTCGCGGCCCAGCCGCTCTTTCAACGCCTGTGCAACGGTCTGTTGCAGCGCGCTACCGAGCGGCGCGGCGGATGTAATGGTTACGTCAACCGTGTTTTCGATTTGAGCTTTGAGTGCATCAAAGTGATCGGCTATTTCCGGCAACACCGGCACACGTCCGTATTCCAGCAAAAGCTTCAGGAAGTTGCTGCCATGTTCACTGCCACCAGCGAAAACGGAAGACTCACCGACAGCACTGGCGAACAAGCCCGTTAGAAACTTGAGGCGTTCGTCATCAGTCAGCGAGGGATTGCCGAGAAAATTCTCGACCCTGCCATCACTCAACAATTCTTTCGCAACGTTGAGCGAGTCAGAAAGCTCAGCGAGTGCATCATCCTGGCGAGCCACCGCGAAAGCTGCGCGCGCATAAGGTCTTGCAATTGTGTTGTTATCTGCCATTTCCGATCTGCTGCTCTTAGAGCTCTGCCGCAAGTTTGCTCAGAATATCTTCGTGAGCTTTGGCATCGATTTCGCGTCGCAAGATCTTCTCCGCGCTGGCAACAGCAATCGCGGAAACCTGGCCGCGCAACTCTTCGCGCGCACGATTGGTTTCCTGCTCGACTTCCGCTGTTGCAGCCGCAAGCTGACGCTCGCGCTCTTTAACCCCGTCGGCCTTGCCCTCAGCGACGATCTCGTTAGCACGTGCATGTGCCTGGTCGAGAATTTGCGTCGCCTGTTTGCGTGCGTCGGCAACAATCTCGTCTGACTCCGCTTTCGCTTTGTCCAGGCTTTGTTGTCCGCGCTCGGCCGCTGCGAGTCCGTCGGCTATTTCTTTCTGCCGTTCCTCGATCGCGGTCATGATCGGCGGCCAGATGAACTTCATACAGAACCAGACGAACACGAGCATCGCGATCGACTGACCTATAAGAGTCATATTGATATCCACTGGAGACTCCTCGTCTTTGTGTGGTTACTGGTTTTTAGCCGCCGGTTGCCTGCTGCAGCTGTGCGATGAACGGGTTAGCGAATGCGAAGTACAGCGCGATACCAACACCAATCATGGCGACGGCGTCGAGCAGCGCTACGACCAGGAACATCTTGGTCTGCAGCATTGGAGCCAGTTCGGGCTGCCTTGCAGCACCCTCGAGGAAGCGGCCGCCAAGAAGGCCCATGCCGATACCAACGCCAAGCGCGCCGAGGCCAATCAAAAGAGCGACGGCAATCGCGGTAAATCCAATTACAGTTTCCATCAAAGTCTCCAGTTAAGGATCAGGTTAATCAAATAAAAATCAAAAGCAGTACGTTGTTTAGTGTTCTTCGGATGCGAGCGTGAGGTAAACCACCGTCAACATCATGAAAATGAATGCTTGCAATGTGACGATGAGCACGTGGAAAACAGCCCAACCGAAATGGAGGGGCAGCTGCCAGACGCCAAGTAACGCAATCAGAATAAATATCAGTTCGCCGGCAAACATGTTGCCGAACAGTCGTAGTGACAGTGACAACGGTTTCGCCAGCAGTGCGACCGATTCGAGAATGAAGTTGAACGCGATGATGAACGGCGCCGCGATCAGGCCGACACCTTTCATCGGTGGCGCGATCGGGTGCAACGTCAACTCGCCAATGAATCCACCAATGCCCTTGTTCTTGATTGAGTAGAACAAAATCAGGAAGAAGACGGCGATGGACATACCAAAGGTAATGTTTACGTCGGTCGTGGGAACCACTTTCAGGTAGGGCACGCCAATAGCGCCACCCAACATAGGCAACCAGTCAACCGGAATGAGATCCATCAGGTTCATCAGGAACACCCAGACGAATATCGTCAGGGCCAAAGGCGCGATCAGGCTGCTCTTGCCATGAAACGTGTCTTTCACGCTTGAGTCGATGAAGTCGATAACGATCTCGACAAACGCCTGCATCTTGCCCGGTTTTTCCGCCGAGGCCTTTTTGGCCGCACCACGGAAGATGAATACAAAGACAAGTCCGAGGATAACCGAGAAGAACATCGAATCGACGTTGATCGCCATGGGATTGCCGGCGCAGTGGTTCCATACCCACTCGCTATCGACCTTGCAGACCTGCAGGTTCTGCAAATGGTGCGCAATGTATTCTCCGGACGTTTGTGCTCCGTGTCCGCTTTCACCCGCCATCTTTTGTTCTCTCTTCTACTTCCGTCTGCTTGTCGCGCATCAGAAAGCCTGAAAACGTTACCAACTGGGCCGCAATAAAGCCTGCGAACAACGCGCCCGCTGCGAGCGGCCGCACCAGCGTAAAGACCATGCTGAACATCAGCACAGTCAGTGCCAGCTTTCCCAGTTCCCCAATGTAAGCCGCGTGAACCAGGGCGCTTGCCCCGGCATCGCGACGCGGCACTGCCAATCGCAGCGCCAGGAAGGCATTCGGGATTACGCAAGTCAGGCCGCCCAGCAATGCCGAGTAACCCGATACGCGTCCGTCTGTGCCCCAAAAAAGCATTGCAAGGACCACCGTCAGACCCAATTGCGCCAGGAGGACTTTTGCCACCATGTGTCGCTTGCCTCCGGCACTAAAAACGCCACGTCCATCGGCTAACCGGCGGCTTGTGGCGTTTTGTCTACTATCAGTCCAGGCGGGCCCCTGCTCAGGCCGCGCATTATAGTGGTGCCGGTGGGTCATGGCAACAGACGCGAACACTTCAAAATCCCCATTTTTGCAAGGGTTTCATGAGGGTCACGGCAGGCGATTCAAGGGATATTTAGGCCAGTCTGGCAAAAAATTTCCGCATTGCGACTCACGGCACGTTCTGGTCCGAAATGGCCACGTATAAATGACCAGGTACCGGGCTGCCTGCGGGAATCAGGCAGATCAGGACACGGAGCAATAGTCCGCAATGACCCGGCTCGGAGAGCAGTATGTTAACGGTTGTGAGTCAATCCCTCGGCAGGTCACAGGCCCTGATCAATGTGGTCCGGGAACTAAGCCTGTCCCTGAGTTATTTCAACAATATCGACAAGCTCGACCGCCTGATGAGCGGCAAATCGCGGCGTTTCGTCATTCTGGGCGAGGCCGATATCAGCAATCAGGTCGTGGACAGCCTCGTACGAGCCAAGCGAAACGCCGAATTTGGCCTGGTCGTCTGTGCCGATGCTGAGATGCTCCGCGCGAGCAACCGTGCCCGGGCCGCAAAAACGCTGGGGGCCTACCCGATCGTTGAGTGGGTCAGTCCCGATTGTGATAGCGATATTTTGAGTGCGGCGCTGCGCAAATGCCGACGCCGCATGCTGAAACTCGGCAAGGGCGAGCTGGAGCAAGCCCTGGTGAAACGCGAGTTCTTTCTCCAGTACCAACCCAAAGTCGAACGCGGCGACGGCGCCGAATGGAATACGAGCGAAGTCGAGGCACTGATTCGCTGGCGCCACCCGGAACACGGCCTTCTCGGTCCCCTGGAGTTTCTGCCGGAGGCGGAGGCCTTCGAGTTGATTGGGCCTGTCAGTGAATTCGTGCTTTTCGAAGCAGCCACGCAGCTCAATCGCTGGCACGAGCAGGGTCTGGAGCTGAACGTCTGTATCAACCTGTCTTCGAGCCAGCTGAACAATGCGGTTCTTGCGCACAATTACAAACGCATCGTAAGAAACCAGAATCTGGAGTGCTCGAGATTCACATTTGAGGTGACGGAGCAGGATATCGCATCCTCCGAGGCGCCCCATCTGCATGTTCTGAACGAGATGCGGGGCCTTGGATTCAGAATCTCACTGGATGACTTCGGCGTCGCCGTAGCATCTCTGGGCACCTTCGAGCAACTGCCCTTTGACGAGATCAAGATTCACGCCACCGCGCTGAAGCGTGCCCAGGAAAACCCGGTCGCCCTCAAGGTACTTGCCGCGGTAACAGGGCTGGCCCATAACCTCGGAATTACCGTGTGCGCCGAAGGTGTAGAAGACCAGGAGACCTACGAGTTTCTGAAGACCATCGAGTGCGACAAGATGCAGGGCTACCTGATCTCCGAAGCAGTGATGCCCGAGATTATCCGCAAAGTCTACAGCGCCGGCTCGGAATTCAAAATCAACGTTGCCTGAAACGTTTCGCTATTTAACCCGGCGACCATTCCTGATCACAACGCTGACCCGCTCAAGCGCTGTGACATCTTCGAGCGGGCTTTCATCGACTGCAATAATGTCCGCTAGTTTGCCTGCTTCGATCGTGCCAAGTGAGTCCGACATGCCGAGCAGGTCCGCTGTCGCCACCGTGGCCGTTCGAATGGCCTCCATTTCACTCATTCCCGCGGCAACCAGCAATGCAAACTCCTGCGCATTGTCGCCGTGCCGGGTCACACCGGTGTCGGTCCCAAAGGCGATCTTCACGCCGCCTTCATGAGCTTTGCCAACGCTTTCTTTTGACGCTGCCGACGCGGCGAGCGCTTTGGCCTTGATCGCATCGGTGAAGAAAGGATTGCCTTCCATTTGTGCCGGCAGAACGTGGCCCGGCATCAGCGTGGGCACCAGGTAGGCACCGGTTTCCCTGAACAATTTGATCGATTCCTTATCAAGAAACGAACCGTGATCGATACTGTCGACGCCGGCCCGAAGCGCGGCGTTGATGCCATTCGTCCCGTGAGCATGCGCCGCGACCTTCACGCCCAGGCCATGGGCCGTGTCCATGATCTCGATCAGTTCGTCGTCGGTCATCTGTTGATCGGTGCCCGTCGCCGTGTCGGAAAGAACCCCACCGGTCGCAGTAATCTTGATCCACTCCGCGCCGTACTTGATTGCATAGCGAGTCGCGCGACGGCAGTCGTACGGACCGTCACAGATCGTCTCCGGCGTCCAGAGCGTTAGCAGTTCCGCTTTATAGCCATCTACATCCCCGTGACCACCGGTCGAGGCCAGCGCACTGCCGGCGGCGATCACCCTCGGACCCTCTATAAAATCCTGGGCAATAGCGTCGCGCAAAGCGTAAATCGCCTCGGGCTTGCCACCGAGATCCCTTACCGTCGTAAATCCGGCGTAAAGCGTTCGCCTGGCATGCATGGCGCCCTTCAACGCCTGCATCGAGGTGGTGACATGGAGCGCGTCAGTTCGCGAGCTCGGACCGAGCTCGCCCAACAAGTGGACATGCATGTCCATCAGGCCGGGCAGCACGAACTTGTCCGAAAGGTCGATCAGCGTTTCTCCATTGCCGGGCGCAGCAAATCCATCTTCGATGCCGCTGATTCGGTTGCCCTCGATTTTTATCGTCTGATTCGATCGCGGCGCCTCGCCAGGTACGGCAAGCAAGGTTCCGGCGTGGATGATAGTGATGGGCTCGTCCGCAGGCGCCGGCGAAACGAACGCCAGTGCAGCGACCAGGCAAAATAACTGTCGCATGATGTATCCCCTTTAATGATCGCGGCCCGGGCCCGACTGCAACCTACTTGATGTGTTTCAGAATGCCGTCCAGCTCATCAAGGCTGTTGTAACTGATAACCAGCTTGCCACTGCCTTTCCTGGTGTGGTCGATCCGTACTTTTGCGCCCAGCTTGTCGGTCATGTCCTGCTCGAGACGCCGGATATCGCCATCTTTTCCTGCCGCTTCCGCCTTCCGGTTCTTGCCTGCATCCGGCGAGGTCATTCGCCGCACAAGCTGTTCCGTCTCGCGAACCGAGAGGCCCTTCCTGACGACCTGGCGGGCAGCGTCGTACTGCTGGGCATCGTTCGTGATCGCCAGGAGCGCGCGAGCGTGACCCATCTCTATCTCCCTGGCTTCGAGCAGCGGCTTAACCTTGTCGGACAGGTCCAGTAATCGAAGCAGGTTACTTACAGATGCGCGCGAGCGGCCGACGGCGTCAGCCGTCTCCTGGTGCGTCAGGTCAAATTCGCGAATGAGGCGATCGAGCGCCACAGCCTCTTCCAGCGGATTCAGGTTTTCGCGCTGGATGTTCTCGATGAGCGCCATGGCAATGGCGGATTCATCCGGTACGTCCCGTATAACGGTAGGAATACTCTGCAGCCCGGCCATTTGTGCAGCACGCCAGCGACGCTCGCCGGCAATGATTTCGTAACGCTGGGTTTTCCCGGTCTTACTAATTGGCCGCGCCACGATCGGCTGGACGACGCCCTGAGCCTGGATGGATTTCGCCAGCTCCTCGAGCGTATCCTGGCGCATATCGACGCGCGGTTGGTACTGGCCTCGCTGCAAAAGGTCGACCGGAATATTGTGCAGGCCTTCCGGTTCGTTGTGCTCACCGGTCACGGCATGCGTTTCGGATATCGGCTTGGATAGCAGGGCGTCGAGGCCGCGGCCGAGTCTTTTCTTTTTTGTCATCCCTCTTATTCCAGTTTATGGACCGACAGTCGCTCGCTCGTCTTCGCGACGCAGTACTTCGCCGGCCAGTGCCAGGTATGCAAGTGCGCCGCGCGATTTTCGATCGTGATACAGCACGGGTCGGCCGAAACTCGGTGCTTCGGCCAGGCGCACGTTCCGCGGCACGACCGTGCGGAACACCTTGTCGTTAAAGTGGCTGATCAATTGATCCGACACCTCGTTCGAAAGATTGATGCGCGGATCAACCATGGTTCGCAACAACCCGTAAACCTCGAGTTCCGAATTAACGGAATCCCGCACCTGTTCGACTGTGTTCAGCAGCGCGCTTAAGCCTTCGAGCGCATAGTACTCACACTGCATCGGGATCAACACACCATCAGCGGCTGTCAATGCGTTAACCGTTAGCATATTGATCGAAGGTGGGCAGTCAATCAGGATGAAATCATACAAACCCGTGACCGGCGCTAAGGCCTTTCTCAGTTTTGATTCCCGGCCAATCGCCTGCAGCAAATTGACCTCGGCGAGCGTCAGGTCTTCGTTGCCCGGTAATACTGCAAACCCGCCTTCAGGCGCCGAGACAATCGTGTCGGCAGCGGTGGCATCGCCGAGCAAGACGTCACAGGCAGTCAATTCCAGCTCACTTTTGTCGATGCCGCATCCCATGGTGGCATTACCCTGCGGATCGAGATCGATCAGCAGCACCCGTCGCTGTGTTGCGGCGAGTGATGCAGCCAGGTTGACGCACGTCGTAGTCTTCCCGACGCCGCCTTTCTGGTTGGCAATTGCGATGATGCGTGCCATTAGGGGTCTGAATGTGTCCTTTGCAGAGCAACAACGTGCCGTGCATGCGCCTGGAGACCCGGCACATGTAATTCAGTCACATCGTATACCCAATCGGGTAAAGATCTTATCGCTTCCAGCTCTTCGGCCGGATATTTTCCCTTGAGCGCCAGCAACTGTCCGTCCTCTCCGACCAGCTCACTCGAAAGTTCAACCAGCCGCGGTACCGATGCCAATGCCCGGGCGATCACCGTATCAAAGCGATTGCCGGGTGCATAGTCCTCTGCACGCGCTTTTGCAGCTTTGGCATTCGAAAGTCCGAGCTCGCCGATCATGTGACTGACGAAACTGATCTTTTTGCCGTTACTGTCGAGGAGGACAAACTCAAGTCCGGACTCGACAATGGCCAGCGGCAGACCCGGAAAACCGGCGCCGGTACCTATGTCGACAACCCTGGGTCCGCGCAGAAAAGGGCGCACGGCGAGGCTGTCCAGTACATGCCCGCTCACCATTTCGCCCGGATCGCGAATGGCGGTCAGGTTTATCCGCCGGTTCCAGCGTTCGAGCTCGCTAATAAGGAGTGCCAGTTTCTGGCATTGATCGTCCGTCAGGTCCTGGCCGAGGGCGGCCGCGCCTTCATTGATTCTGTCCTTGATGCCGGAAGACACGGTCGCTTATATCGCAATGACAGACACAAAACAGCTGCCCAATGCCGCCAGTTCCCTGCTAGTCGTGAATGGAGTCCATCCCTTCCCGCAAAGCCGTCGCCCAGCGCCGCGCAAGACGCCTGACTTCCGCCCAGGTGGTTACCGTACTGGACCGCACCGGGGCGCCGCCCGGTCGTTCTGCGACCCGTCGCTCTATGCCACGGTAGATCACCTCTCCGCTCAGGGAATCGAGTGCTTCGAGGATCAATGTCGCCTCGCCCACCGAGGACAGGTAGATTTCACCGCTACCGATGTTGTCCGGCGGCACCTGCGAGACGATGTCATGCAATGCGCCCCGAATGATCAAGGTATCCGGGCCCGGTTCGTCTGTTGCGGTGAAGGTCTCACTCTTGGCAAGCTCCTCGATAAATACTTCCCGAACGGTATCCTCGAGTTTCTGCTTGTCCGCGTCACTGATCCAGAATTCACGCTGGTTGCTGCGTCGCGCCGTCGTGCTGGAAGTCTTCTTGACCGCACGAAACTGGAATTGTGCGCCGCCCGGCATATATTTTTTGTAGACACTGAAATCCACATCCGGATCAGCATAGGTCAGCTTGAATCGGCCCTTGTCAATCCTGACCAGCCCGTCGTATGACACCTCTGGCGCTTCTTGCGCGCTGGTCACTCCGACTAATGTCAGTGCCAGAATTGTGAACAGAATTTTGCTACGGCCCTTCATTTCTTGCTCTCCTTTCCCTGCTCTGATCGGCGCTACACAGCTGCAGCCAGAAGCCACAACGACGAGCTGCCGATTCCCAGGTGGTGTTTGATAAATTACTGTCGAAATATACTACGCAGGTCGAATCCCCGCAGTCTACTCGATAAGGTGTTTCTGCAGGAAAAGCACTGTCGCCTGCTGGTAGACATCGCGATTCTCTTTCTTGCGATAACCATGGCCCTCGTTCATCGCATTCATGTACCAGACCGCCTGACCCTGCGCCCGCAGCGCCGCCACGATCTGGGCTGATTCCGTAACCGGTACGCGAGGATCATTCTGTCCCTGGACGATCAGCATCGGATGCCGGATCTTGTCTACGTGATTCATCGGGGCAATGCTTTCGAGGTGCGCCCGCATCGCCGGGTCACGCTCGTCGCCATATTCAACCCGCCTAAGATCGCGGCGATAGTCCTGCGTGTTTTCCAGGAAGGTAACGAAGTTACTGATACCGACAATATCGACCGCAGCTTTCAGCCTGTCGCTGAAGTGAAAGGAGCTGGCGAGTACCATGTAGCCACCATAACTGCCGCCAAAGACGGCAACCCGGTCGGCGTCCAGGTCTGGCTGCGTGGCAATCCAGTCGAGCAATGAACCGACGTCGCGAACCGAGTCTTCGCGTTTGAAATCGTTGTCCAGCGCGAGATAGCTTTTGCCGTAGCCGGACGAGCCGCGCACGTTGGGTATGACGACCGCGACGCCCAGTTTGTCCATCCACATTTGATAGGTACTGGAGAAGCCAGGGCGTGACTGCCCCTCCGGACCTCCATGGATGGATACGACGACCGGAAACGGCCCCTCGCCAACCGGCTTGTACACCCAGGCGGGTATTTGCCTCGGTGCGCCATTCACCTCATCAAACGTTGGAAAGCTAACCAGCTCCGGAGAACGGAACTGCGAGGTATCCAGCCCGCCAACTTCGCTGGTCGTCCAGCGAATGAGCTCACCGTATTCCAGCGGATCATCGCCAAGCTCAAGTACGAACGTATCGCTCGGCGTTGTCGCGGTATTTAGCGTCATCGCCAGCTGGCTGTCATCGGGGCTAAAAGTCAGATCGAATGCAAGACCGGTCGGAATGTTGTCCACCACCCTGAATTCGCGGGTGCGGGTGTCCATAAGGTAGACGCGAGACATCCCGTTCTCGTTCGTAGTAAACGCGATACGAGTTCGATCATGGCTGATTGAGCCGTCGCCGACATCCCAGTTGATATCGTTCGTCACAATCTCCGGCTCTGCGCCGGCCTCGGCAGGCTGCCATGCAAGCTGGCGGAATTCGCTTCCCTGGTCCGTGACGTACCAGACCCCACCATTATCGTCATCAAATGCCAGGGGGAAATTGGCGCTCTTGTTGCCGGGACCTCCGGCCAGTAACGTAACCGCACCGGTATCCAGGTCGAGCAGGTTGACGCGCGAATCCGCGATGCTCACGTAGTTTGCGATCAGCACTTTACTGCCGCTGGCCGAGAACTCTGCAGCGCTCCAGGAACTGCCATCCGGAGATTCGAGCACCACCTCAGCGCTTGAGGGGTCTTCCGGGTCCATCATCCAGACATCGTTCGAGGCGCCGTTGCGCGCGGTACTGGTGAATGTTATCCGCCGGCCTTCCCGGTCCCAGATTGTCCCGCCGTTCCTGGACTCGCCATCCGTCAGCATCGTTGTGGTGCCGTCGACCGGGTCCAGCACGAAGATTTGTGAGAATTCGCTGCCACCCGCGTCGCGCGTGAATATCACGTTCGAGCTCCCGGGTTGACGATTAACACCGCCGATAGGTTCCTTGTAGAAGGTGACCTGGTGTCGTGCGCCACCAGGCATGTCCACGCGGTGAATCTGATTGACATCACCGAAGCGGGTCGAGATGTAGATGCCCTTGCTGTCCGCAGTCCAGTCCTGGAAGCCCGCAGAACGGACATTCTGATACTGATTCAGACTGTCGACGATCGCCGCCGGAATCGGCGGAATGTCTTCCATGACGAGATTGCCATTATTGACGATCCGCACGACCGGCTCGGCTGCCAGCGCGGCTGCGAGTAGCAGGCAGGTGGCAGTTAAAAAGGATGGGACAATCTTCTTCATGGCTGCGACCTCACTTATTGATTACGTCAGACGACCAGTAACGCCATGAAATCGTCGACCGGCATTTCTTTTAGTTTTTCGCGGTCGGCGCAAGCGTCGTCGAGCGCCTGCCACTGACCCGTTTTCAGTTTAGCCGATACGCTGGTTTCGAATTTTTTCTTCAGAACCGGAATGCCCTCGTCCCGGCGCCGCCGATGGCCGATAGGGTAGTCAACAGCGACCTTATCCGTGCTGGAGCCGTCATTAAAAAAGACCTGGATAGAATTGCCTATGTAGCGCTTGTCCGCGTCGAAATAATCTTTGGTATAGCGCTCGTTCTCCGTGACTTCCATCTTGTTTCGCAACTCATCGATTCGCGGGTCGCTGGCGACGTCGTCTTCGTAGTCGGCCGCGGTCAGGCGACCGAAAATCATCGGCACAGCGGCCATGTACTGAATGCAATGATCGCGATCGGCCGGATTATCGAGCGGGCCGGTCTTGTCGATGATCCGGACGCCGGGCTCCTGGGTTTCGATAACGACTCTTTCGATCTCGCCAAGACGACCTTTGACCTGCGGATGCAAAGTCATCGCCGCCTCAACTGCTGTCTGGGCATGAAACTCGGCGGGATACGAAATCTTAAACAGGATATTTTCCATGACGTAGCTGCCGTAACCCTGCGTGAAGGAAAACTCGTTCCCTTTGAAGAGCACGTCGTAATAACCCCAGGTCTTTGCCGTCAGAGCGGACGGATATCCCATCTCACCCGTCATGGCGATCAGCGCCAGCCGCACACCACGGCTGGTTGCATCGCCCGCCGCCCAGCTTTTGCGTGAACCGGTATTTGGCGCATGGCGATAGGTGCGCAGGGAGCAACCATCGATCCATGCGTGTGACACCGCATTGATGACCTGTTCGCGATCGCCACCCAGCATGCGCGTAACGACTGCGGTCGTCGCGACCCGAACCAGTAGTACGTGATCAAGCCCAACACGGTTGAAGCTGTTCTCGAGCGCAAGCACGCCCTGGATCTCGTGCGCCTTGATCATCGCGGTTAAAACGTCCGTCATGTTCAGCGGCGTTTTGCCTTCCGCGCGCGCGATGCGGCTAAGGTAATCGGCCGTCGCCAGGATGCCGCCCAGGTTATCCGATGGATGGCCCCACTCTGCTGCGAGCCAGGTGTCGTTGAAGTCGAGCCAGCGAATCATGGCGCCGATGTTGAACGCAGCCATGACCGGCTCGAGCTCATAAGACGTTCCGGGAACGCGCGCGCCACCTGGCAGTGTCGCACCCGGCACAACGGGTCCGAGCAGTTTTGTGCAGGCCGGGTAGTCGAGCGCCTGGAAACCGCATGCGAGAGTGTCCATCAGGCAGTAGTGCGCCGTTTCGAAGGCGAGATCGCTGTCGATTTTCATATTGCAGACATATTCCGCAATATCGACGAGCACCTGATCGGGCTCTGGCCGTTCGGCCGAGCGAATATCTTGTTGGGACATAATTATCGTTCGTCTATAGCAATAAATTTCTGTAATCCCGGGCCGACATAGTCAGCTGCGGGGCGAATCAGTTTATTGTCTGAGCGCTGCTCCATGATATGCGCGGCCCAGCCTGTGATCCTCGAACATACAAAGATCGGTGTGAACAGGTAGGTCGGAATGCCCATGAAATGATAAACGCTGGCCGCGAAAAAGTCGGCGTTAGCGAACAGCTTCTTCTCATCCCACATTACTTTTTCGACAGCTTCCGAAATTTCATACAAAGTCAGATCACCTTTCTCTTCCGCCAGCATCTTCGACATCTTCTTGTTCACGGAATTTCGCGGGTCGGAGGTCGTGTAAACACGATGCCCGAAGCCCATGATCAGGTCTTTTCGTTCGAGCATGCCAAGCACGCCCTCAGCTGCTTCTGCCGGCGTGCTGAATCTCTGGATCAACTCCATGGCAGCTTCGTTCGCCCCTCCATGCAGCGGCCCACGCAGCGCGCCGATGGCGCCCGTTACCGCGGAGTGCATATCAGATAATGTGCCGGTGATGACGCGCCCCGCGAAAGTCGAGGCGTTGAACTCATGCTCGGCGTAGAGAATCAGGGTCGTATCAAGACACTTTCTGTGCAGCTCACTCGGCGGCTTGTCGTGCAGCATGTGCAGGAAGTGACCGGAGACGCTGTCGTCATCTGTTGCGGTGTCGATGCGAGTGCCATCAGTGTGGAAACGGTGCCAGTACAGCAGCATCGATGGTAAACAGGCAAGCAGGCGATCTGCTGTGTCCTGCTGGTGGCTGAAGTCTCCTTCGGGCTCGAGATTACCGAGGAAGGAAACGCCGGTCCTCTGCACGTCCATCGGATGCGCATCGGCAGGAATCATTTCCAGAACCTGCTTCAGTTCATCCGGCAAACTGCGAAGCTTTTTTAGTTTCGCAATATATTTATCGAGTTCCGCACGGGTCGGCAATTTTCCGTACAGCAGCAAATAGGCGACCTCTTCGAAGCTCGCGTTATCGGCCAGGTCGTAGATGTCGTAGCCGCGATAGGTCAGCCCGGCGCCCTCTTTGCCGACGGTACACAATGCCGTTTTTCCTGCCGTTACTCCGGCGAGTCCGCCGCTTTTCTTTGCTGTCATTTCCTTCTCCGAATCTCTTTTTTCTCTATTTGTCCGTCAGGCCTTTCTCGGCGAACAGTTGATCGAGTTTCTCTTCATATGCGTGGTAGCCGAGGACCTCATACAACTCCATGCGAGTCTGCATCTGCTCGACCACATTTTTCTGTGTGCCGTCTTCGCGAAGCGCCCGATACACGTTTTCTGCTGCTTTCGACATGGCGCGAAATGCCGATAACGGATAAAGCACCAGTTGTACGCCAACATCGGCCAGTTCATTCGTTGTAAACAGGGGTGTCTGGCCGAATTCAGTCAGGTTTGCAAGCACGGGCACGTCAACGGCCGCCGTGAATTGCTGATATTCATCCAGGGTTGTCAGCGCTTCAGCGAAAATAATATCTGCGCCTGCCTCAACATAGGCTGCCGAGCGATCCAGTGCAGACTGCTGTCCCTCAACAGCGTGGGCATCGGTGCGCGCCATGATGATAAAATTGTCATCTTTCCTGCCATCGACCGCCGCCTTTACCCGGTCGACCATTTCGGCCGTTTCGACCAGCGCCTTGCCGGGCCTGTGCCCGCAGCGTTTCACGCCGACCTGGTCCTCGATGTGGCAGCCGGCGGCGCCAGCCCTGGTCATCTCGGCGACGGTCCGTCCAATCATGAAGGCACCTCCCCAGCCAGTGTCCGCATCGACCAGCAGCGGCACTTCGGTGGCATAGCTGATCCGGCGAATGTCCTCACAGACGTCGCCAAGCGTCGTCATCGCAAGGTCGGGCAGGCCAAACGATGCGTTGGCCACACCCGCGCCCGAGAGATAAATGGCCCTGAAGCCGGCTTTTTCAGCCAATAAGGCGGTGTAGGCGTTAATCGTGCCCGCGACCTGCAGCGGCCGTTCTTCGGTCAGTGCTTGCCGGAATCTCCTGCCTGCGCTCATGAATCACCTCGGATTGCAGTGGTTTCAGGCGAAAATTCTAATGCTGATTAAAATTTTCGGGAACGCGATTCTAAACTACCGGCAGTCTGTTTCCCAAATGCCGAACCGGCAGGAATCCGGTCATTTCCATGATCTGTGATGAATTCCGGTCTATTCGAGGGCCTGGTAGACCAGCACCTGGTAGCGGGCGGAAATATCCGTGGTGTACGGCCGCGCCTGCGACATAAATACGCCCACCAGGTTTTCAGCGGGGTCGATCCAGAACGTGGTATTGAAAGCACCGCCCCAGCTGTAGGTTTCCGCGGACCCCAGCTCCCCGTATGTGCCCAGATCATCGAGCACCTCGAAGCCCAGGCCGAAAGATGCCCCGACGGTCCAGGGAAGACCCAGCCGCGGCGAGCGCATCAGCTCGACCGACTTGCGGCTGAGCAAACGGTTTCCGTCAAGCTCGCCTTCGTTCAGGAGCATCTGTACGAAGCGGCCATAGTCTGATGCTGTCGAAGACAGTCCGGCGCCCCCGGAAAAATACGCTTTCTCACCCTCCACCGGATAACGCGGATTGTCCAGTTTGATGTCCGCTTCCGTGCCGTCTGATACCCGAAGCCGGCCATCCACTTCAGCATAAAGAGTGACCAGTCGATCGGCCTTGTCGTCCGGCAGGTAGAAGAACGTGTCCGTCATTTCAAGCGGCCTGAATATCTCCTCTGCAAAGAACACGTCCAACGACTTGCCGGATACCACTTCGACGAGATATCCAAGCACATCGGTGTTCAATCCATAGGAAAATTCGGCTCCCGGATCAAAAAGCAGCGGCTGCGACGCGAGCAGGTTGATACCGTCCGCCAGCTTGACGTCCTTCGCCGTCAGTCCGTCGATGATGCCCGCCGCTTGGTAACTTCTTTGCAGGGGCTGATCCATAAACGCATAACTGATGCCTGACGAATGCGACAACAGGTCGACGATCCTGATTTCGCCGTTTGCCGGTCGGGTCGCGGTGACCTCTCCATCGGCATCAAAACTGAGGGCGACGCGTGGGTTTTTGAATGCCGGAATATAGTCGGAAACCGGATCGTTGAGCATGAAGTGCCCTTGCTCATAGAGCATCATGACTGCCACGGAGGTAATCGCCTTGCTCATCGACGCGATACGGAATATCGAGTCTCTCTGCATCGGTGTCCGGGACGCGGTGTCGGCGTAGCCGAAGCTCTTGTGATAGACCGTTTTGCCATCTTTCGCGATCAGGGCAACGGCCCCGGAGATTTTGCCCTGCTCGACCTCCTGGTTAATCGCCGCGTCGATACGCTCCAGCCGCTCGTCGTCGAAGCCCTCGGTGCTGGAGAAATCGACGTCGAAATTTGACTGGACGCTGGCACAGGCCGCCAGCAGGAATAAGACGGCGAGCGG
This sequence comes from Woeseiaceae bacterium, assembly GCA_024640315.1. Lineage (GTDB taxonomy): Bacteria > Pseudomonadota > Gammaproteobacteria > Steroidobacterales > Woeseiaceae > SZUA-117. Next base: position 14,596 of record JAHEFF010000019.1, on the reverse strand, counting down.
CACGCAATTCTTCATCCGGACTTTCTCCTTCGTATGATCAGCCAATCTCTACAACCGTTCTTCCCGTCACCTTGCCGTCGATAAACGCCTGGAACGCATCGGGAAGTTCGTCAAACGTGATGTTATTTGCCGCGATCTTGTCAAGATGTCTCGGTTTCAGGTCGTTGCCGATCCGCTGCCACACCTGCAGACGCAAGTCGCGCGGCGTATCCACGGAATTAATTCCCAGCAGGCACACCGCGCGCAGAATAAAGGGTATTACCGTCGTATTGAGCTCGTGGCTGGCCGCCAGGCCGATGCTGGCGATATTACCGCCATAGTCCGTCGTGCGGGTCAGCCAGGTCAGCACCTCACCACCGAGGTTGTCGATAGCGCCAGCCCATTGGGCCTTTTCCATCGGCCGCTTGCCAAGATCGAGGTCACCGCGGAGCAGTACCTGTCGGGCACCAATGCCCTTAAGGTAGTCAGACTGCTCGGCCTTGCCGGTTAAGGCGACGACTTCATAGCCACGGCCGTCGAGCATGTCCACCGCGATGCTACCGACGCCCCCCGTGGCGCCGGTGACCACGATGGGTCCGTTTTCCGGTCGCTGTCCATTCTGCTCCATGCGATGAATCGCGAGCGCTGCCGTGTATCCGGCCGTACCAATTTGCATTGCTTCGGCGGCTGTCATGCCTTCGGGAACCGGGACCACGGCAGCGGCGGGGACCCGCGCAAACTCCGCATAGCCACCGTCCCTCGTTTCACTCAGGCCGCAACCATTGACCAGCACCGTGTCACCTTTCGCGAACTCGTCCGATTCCGAGCTGACGACTGTCCCTGACAGGTCGATACCACCCACCAGCGGAAAACTTCTCAGAATTCGGCCTGCGCCGGTCGCTGCGAGTGCATCCTTATAGTTGATCGTCGAATGACTCACCTTGATAACCACTTCACCCGCGGAGAGGTCATCGAGATTGAGCGTTGCGAACCCGGCGACGATCTTGCCGTCCTCCTGGTCAATGCGGTAAGCGCGAAAATCCTGCATCGAAACTCCTTATTTTCTGTGATCGAGCCAGAACTCGAGACCCATGCTGTTCAGTATTACATCCTTGCCGACAATTTCCCGGATCTCGTCATCGCCACCGGCGAACCCATGCTCTGCAAGCTCTTCGGCAAAATACGTATACATGCTCTCGTGAATCGCTGCCGTGCGATCTTTGGCGTCGGCATGCCTCAACGTCATGGCGACGAAATCGTCAATGCGACGATGCATATCATCTGCCAGGCGCGACAAGTCCTTCACCACGCTGTAGTGGGTCAGGAAGATCTGCCTGGGCTCGAAGCGCATAATCCGGTCGATTGCCTTGTGTGCCTCGGCCGGATCGAAATGCACGGGTGTCGTGGTTGGGTAAATGAACTCGCCTTTGTCCGTATCAAGCTCCCGGTAGGAAAGGCCAAAACTGTCGCCACTGAAAATCGAGCTGGACGTCAGATCGTAAAAACAGTGATGGTGGCGAGCGTGGCCTTCCGTGTAGACGCTCTTAAGAACGCGCCCGCCGAAGCTGAACTCCTGCCCATCCTCAGCCACGATCACCCTGTCAGCAGGTATCGCCTGAATATCCCCGTACTGGCGAAAATACTCTTCCTCGCCGTAGACCGCCTGCGCACCTTTGATCAGCTTTGCCGGATCAATCATGTGCGGCGCGCCTCGCGGATGAAGAATTGCCTGCGCGTTTGGCAGGGCTTGCATGAGAACGCCGGCGCCGCCGGCATGGTCGAGGTGGACGTGGGTCAGGAACAGGTAATCGACCGCGCCCGGGTCAATGTCTTTTTGTCGCAGCGCCGCCAGTAACAACGGCACACTCGAATTCACGCCGCAGTCGACATACGCGGCACGCCCGTTTTCGACAATCAGGTGGCTGGCATCGAAATAAGCGCGGAGCAGATCCGTGTCGATGGCAGTGATGCCATCGCCTTGCTCTGTGACTCGGGGTACTGCCTCGGGCACATGCCCCCCTTTGGTTAGTCGAGCGTTTTGACGCCGTCCTGCGAGGCGTAGAAACCGGCAATCAACTTGATGTCTGCATCGGTCAGCGTTGCAGCAAAAGCCGACATGACACTGCCACTCCGGGCGCCGTCTTTATAGCCGTTTAGCGCATGCACGAGGTAATCCTCCTGCTGGCCCGACAGCGTTGGCGGCGCCGGCTTGACGCTCGCACCATCAACACCGTGGCAGGTTACGCAAATCTGCGCCGCCGGGACGCCGGCGACCTGTTCCGCCGTGACTTTGTCCGCCGCCTCACCAAATCCGGCCAGCCAGGCAACCAGGTTGTCAACATCAGCGTCGGTCAAAGAGCTCGCTTGCGCCTTCATGGTCGGGTGTGGTCGCGTGCCGGCCCGATAGGCATTCAATGCGGCTTCGATATATTCGCTCTTCTGACCGCCAAGCCTTGGAACGCGATAAGACGGGTACGCATTGCGCTGGCCTTCGATGCCGTGACAACCGAGGCAGGTGAATCCAAGCTGTTTGCCCTGTTCGGGATTTCCCTGGGAAGCCGCAGGCTGTGCCCAGAGTGTCAGCGCAATGGCCAAAATGGCCGCGCCGGAGCGGATAATCATCTGTGTAGTCATGTCTGTCTGATTATTGTCTGTGTCGGGCAGGCGCCCAGGGTCAGTTGAGGGCGCTATGGTAGAGATCTTCGCTACTTATTTCCATACGGAAAACTACTTTCCGGGCAGCCATGCTAGCATTCGTTACCGCTTTGATTTGCCAGGGATCCCACCATGAAACGATGGTTTGTCGTTCTGCTCGTATTGCTTGCCGTCATCATTTTGCTTTCGCCGGCAATTGTCGGTCGGCTTGCCCAAAACAATATCGACCAAAACATCGAGTGGGCCGAGAGCGACAGCCCGGGTGTCAGCATCAAAACCGAGAGTTTCGAGCGCGGCTGGCTGACCTCCGAGGGCCGCCACCGTATTGTCCTGGACGGTGGTCAGTTCCGCGAGGTAGCGGCAAGCTATGCGGAGGCTACGGGCAACCCCGAACTGCCGTCACTCATTATCGATACGCATCTCGATCATGGGCCGCTACCCGCCGGCTCAATGTCGCCCGGTCTCGCCGAAGCGGTATCGACCTTCAAGATCGACCCCGGTAACGGGAAGCCATTTGAAATTCCCGGCGCATTGACCAGCAGGGTTGGGTTGAGCGGTGCTTCAAACTCGCACCTGTTGCTGGAACCCGGCTCGTTCGACCACGAGACAACAAACTTTGAGTGGCAAGGCGCCGACATGACGGTCGACACCAATCCGTCGACCGGCACTATTTCAGTCGATGGTGAGATAAAGGCCTGGAAAATCGCCGCCTCCGACATGGTCGCCGATTTCAGCGCAATCTCGATCACCGCGGAGCAGTACCGCAGCGACTTCGGTTTCAATGTCGGTTCCGTCGAAATGAATATGGGTCCGATTACCCTGGTTGAAGACGGCGCCGAGCTTTCGATCGAGAGCCTTTCACTCAGCGCTGATTCATCAATAAATGAAGACAGGCTGGACGGCCACTCGGTCATCGTAATTGATACGGTAAACATACCTGCGGTAGGCACCATCGACGTCGCAATGGATATGACAATGGAGCGCGTAGACGCCGCCTCCATTGCAGTTATCGGCAAGGCCATTCAGGACGCACAGAGCTCGCCCGACCCGGAAGAAGCCCTGGCCAACCTCTACCCGGATATTCAGGAAGAAACCGAGACTCTGTTCCGCAAGGGCTTCTCGGTTCGTATGGACAAATTCGACGTTGCGCTGGCGCAGGGCGTCGTTAGTACAAAGCTCAACCTCGACGTTCCCGAGTCCGCCGCCGACACTGATTTTTCATGGTCGACCGTTCTACTCACGATGTCGGCATCTATCGACCTGCGAATCCCGGGGACCATCTTTGAAATGGCTGCCATGATGAATGATCAGGCCGGCTCGCTCGTTGCAATGGGCGTTCTGGTTCCTGACGGTGAAGACTACGTCATGGATGCCGAATACGCGCAGGGACTCATCAACGTCAACGGCGTACCACTGCCCGTCCCGATTCCGGGCCTATAAAAAAGGAAAGCGGCCGACACTAGTAACCCAGGTCGAGTTCGGCGGCCCGGTGACAGGCGACGAGAGAGCCATCACAATCGATGAGTTCCGGTACCGATTCACTGCAGGCGGCGACCGCATGCTGGCAGCGGGGATGAAACAAACAGCCTGTGGGTGGGCTGAGCATGGATGAGGCCTCTCCGGCAAGCGGCAGATCGACGGGCCTGGCATCGGGATCGAGTACCGGCACTGAACTTAATAGCGCTTTCGCATAGGGATGACGAGGCCGGGTAAACAGCGACTCATTTTTAGCTATCTCGCAAAGACGTCCCATGTACATGACAAGGACTCGATGACTGATCTGGCGCACGACAGCAAGGTCGTGAGTGATAAAGACCAGCGAGAGCCCCGAGCGCTCCTGCTCCGCCAGCAGCAGTTTCAGGATTTCAAGTTGCACCGTGCCATCGAGCGCGGCAACCGCTTCGTCGCATATCAGCACTTTGGGCTTCAGTATCAACGATCGGGCAATGGCAACTCTTTGTGCCTGCCCGCCGGACAATTCGTGCGGATATCGACCGGCCAGCCCGGGATCGAGCCCGACGCTAGCCAGCATGACGGCAACATCATTGTTCAAGCCCGCCTTTTTCTTGCCACGCTCGTGAATTCGGAGCGGCTCCATGACAATTTCCCTCACGGACATCGCAGGATTCAGCGATGCCAACGGGTCCTGAAAAACCATTTGCAGGTTGCGGCGGACCGTGTTCTTGCGCGCGCCGATATGTGCCGGCAATGTTTTGCCGAGAAAACAGACCTGACCTCCGTCAGCCGGAAGAAGGCCGAGTATCGCCCGCGCCAGGCTTGTCTTCCCGGAGCCGGATTCACCAACCACTGCAACGGTCTCGCGCTCCTGGAGTGAAAACGACATCGGCTTCACCGCGTGGAGGCTGCGTCCCCCTTTCGATCTGCGCTCTTTGAAGCTGACCGCTATATCCTCTATCTCCAGCACCGGCCCGGTGTCGGCGCTAACCGGCTCTGACATCACTATTGAATCAATGTGTGGCGCTGCTAACAGCAAAGCCCGGGTCTTCTCGCTCGCGGGGTCACGGAAAACACCCCTGGTCATGCCCTCCTCAACCAGTCTGCCCCTGTCCATTACGACTACGCGTTCGCAGTTTCCGGCGACGACGCCAAGATCGTGTGTGATGAGCAACAATGCGCTATTGGTCTCCGCATGTAATCGCCGGACAAGACTCAGGATCTGCGCCTGGACCGTGACATCAAGTGCTGTGGTTGGTTCATCAGCAACCAGCAGGTCTGGTTCACCGATTAGCGCGGCACCAATCATGACGCGCTGTCGCATACCACCCGACAATTCATGCGGGAATGCCCTGAACTGACGCTCCGGATCGGATAATCCGACCTTGTTCAGCATATCGAGCGTGCGAACGTTGGCTTCGGCACGGCCACAAATTTTATGTTCCAGGAGTATCCGCCGCAGCTGCTTGCCAATGCGGACATAGGGGTTCAATGCCGTGCGGGGATCCTGGAACACCATTGCGATCCGACACGCCCGGTACTGGTTCAAAACGTGGTCCGCCGCGCCGGTGAGCTCCGTCCCGTCGAAGTGAACGGTACCGGAGACCTGCGCATTCGCGGGCAACAGACCCATGATTGCCATCGCCGACTGCGTTTTGCCTGAGCCGGACTCGCCGACGATCCCGATGGATTCGCCTCGCTCGACCGCAAGCGTCAGCCCCTTGACGACCGGCTCCGGCGTATCGGCATAGCGAATCGTCAGCTCGTTGATTTCCAGAAGGCTCATCAGGCCTTCTTCTTTGGGTCGACAACGTCCCGCAGTCCGTCACCTAAGAAGTTAAAACAAAACAGAATAAACGCCAGCACGCTTGCCGGAATAATCAGCAGCCACGGCGCTCGCTCCATATGACTTACGCCGTTGCTAACGAGTGCGCCGAGTGAGGTTTGCGGTTCCTGCACACCAAGGCCCAGGAAGCTCAGGAAAGATTCGACGAGGATGGCCTGCGGAATCGTAAGCGTCATGTACACAACAACGACGCCGAACAGATTAGGCATGATGTGACGGAATATGATTCCCGGCGTCGATACACCGATCAGCCTGGCGGCGTCGACGAACTCCCGATGCTTCAGGCTAATGGTTTGACCCCGCACGATGCGGGCCATATCCAGCCAGTTAATGGCTCCGATTGCGACGAAGATGAGCAGGAAATTTCGTTCGAATGCGACCATCAGCAGAATGACGAGAAACACAAATGGCAGCGCATACAGCGCATCAACAGCGCGCATCATGATCGCATCGACTTTGCCGCCGATGAAACCTGCTGCAGCGCCGTAAATCACGCCGATGCCGAGACTGACAACGCTTGCTATGACAGCGACGAAAAGCGTCACCTGGGCGCCAAGCAACGTCCTCGAAAACAAATCACGACCAAGTTCATCAGTGCCAAAAAAATGCAGGTTCGTCATCGTCGGCTGGCCGAAACGATTCGCAAAGTCAGTTGTTATGTAGTCGTTTGGATTAAGTAGTGGACCTGCAAGCGCCGCCAGCGCGACGAGCAGCAACAGGAGCACGCACACCGCAACCATACGACTCGCGCGTATGTACCGGGCAACCGGACTGAGAGAACTGAACATACTCATCGCCCACGAATCCTCGGATCGAGAAAGCCGTAGAGCAGGTCAACGATCAGGTTCAGAAAAATCACGAGCGTTGCATAAAAAACCGTGATGCCCAGCACCAGCGTGTAGTCTCTGTTCAGGGCGCCACGGATGAAGAACTGCCCAACACCCGGAATGCCGAAAACCTCCTCAACGACGACAGACCCGGTGAGGACACCTGCGATTGCCGGACCCATGTAGGAAAGCAGTGGCAGCATCGCCGGCTTGATCGCGTGGTAGCGAACTATTGAAATCGTACTCAGGCCCTGCGCCCGGGCGGTGCGCACAAAGTCACTGTTCATCACATTGATCATGCTCGCGCGTGTGAGTCTCGCGATATAGGCGATTTGCGGAAGTGCGAGTGCTATCACGGGCATCAGCATTCGATTCGCGGCGTTGCCGCCCGTCCAGCTCGCGGGCAACCAGTTCAGAAAGACCGCAAAAACCAGGACCATCAACGGCGCGATAACAAAGACGGGCACTGATATGCCGATCATTGCAATACCTGTGACCAACCGGTCGATGATCGTGTTCTTCCTCAGTGCCGCCACCATTCCGGCACTGACGCCAGCCACCAGCGCAAGCGCCATGGCCAGTGCGCCGAGTCGTATAGACAGTGGCAATGCGCCGCCAATCAATTCCGCAACAGTGTAGTCACGATAGCGATAGGACGGGCCGAGGTCGCCGTGCAACAAGCCTTGCAGATATCTTGAAAACTGTTCGGGCAGAGATTCGTCGAGATGGTAGGCGCGTTCGATATTTCGCTCGACTTCGGGGGCGAGCACGCGCTCTCTGTCGAAGGGTCCGCCTGGTGCCGAATGCACCATCAGAAACGCGATCGCAATTACCAACAACAGGGTCGGTATCGCTCCCAGGATGCGCAAAGTTGCGTAACGCAGCACCTAATCTATTCGTCAGCGGCAAAACTCAGGTGTTGACTGTAATGGTAATTCAGCACGTTGTCTCCCCAGCCTCTCACCTGGGGACTCACCATGGCTTTGTTGACGAAGAAATACATCGGGATCAGCGGATAATCACGCAGCATCCTGGCTTCCGCTTCTTCCAGATACAGTCTGCGTCGCGACGGATCCGTCTGTCTTGCCGCGCGTTGCATCAGCGAATCGAAGTCCGCGCTTTGGTAGCCGGTCAGGTTTGAAGGGTTGTCGCTTTCAGCCGTGCTGAGAAATGTGTGTGCATCATTGTAATCACCATTCCAGTTCATACGAAAAATGTCGATGGAATTCTTTTGCACGATGTTTTCCAGCATGACCTGGAATTCTTCATTGATCAGCTTCGCCTCGACACCAAGCACCTCCTTCCACATCGACTGTACCGCCACGGCAATCTGTCTGTGGGTATCGTGGGTGTTGTACCGAATCTCGGGTCGAAATGACTTACCCGGTCCGAACCCCGCTTCGTAGAATAGCTGCTGTGCCTTCGTGATTCGTTCTTCAGGGGGCATGTCCGCCCAGGAATACTTCTGTGGTTCGTAGTTAGCGGTGCCATCCGGAACCCAGCTGTAAGCGGGCGCTTCACCCCGGCCGACAATCGCCACAAGCTGTTCCCGGTCGATCGCCATTGAGAGCGCTTCGCGAAGTTTCGGGTTATCACCAAACACAGGGTTTGTCATATTGAAGCCGTAATAGTAAACGCCAAGCGCGGGCGACACCCTGACCTCGTCCGGCCGGGTTTCCAGCATCTGCTTGAATGACTCAGGCGGAATGGCCCTGGTAATGTCCAATTCGCCCGCCCGGTAGCGATTTAATTCGGCCATCGGCTCTGGCGTCACGTAGTGAAAAACCCGGTCAATGGCGGTGTTTCCTGCATCCCAGTAGTACTCGTTGCGCTCGATTTCGATATATGACCCAACCTCCCATGCAACCAGCCGATAGGCGCCATTCGAGACCAGGTTTCCGGGGCGTGAGTGCGCTTCACCATGAGCCTCAACAGAGCCACGGTGAACTGGAAAGGTGCTTGGATGGGTCAGCAAGCCAAGGAAATAGGGAACGGGATGTCGAAGCGTGATCTTAAGCTGGTCGATAGCCATTGCCTCGATCCCCAGCGACTCCGGCGGTATTTCTCCTGCAATGATCTCCGCAGCGTTGGCAACATCAATAACGGAGTTTTCATAAAACGCCGCGGTCGTCGGGTCGACGAGTCGCCGGAAGCTGTAGACAAAATCATCCGCTGTAACGGGATCACCATTTGTCCAGCGTGCGTCCGGCCGCAGCACAAAGACATACTCCAGTCCGTCGTCGGAAACGGTCCAGTGATCCGCGGCGGCGGCGCGAATCTCTCCGTCCCGCGTGTAACCGGTCAGGCCCTCCCCGAGATCTCGCAACACGTGTCCGGCCTCGCTGCTGCGGGACTTGTGGACGTCGAGCGATCCCGGCTCTTCCCCCAAACCACGGTGGAGCACAGATTCCTGCGCGGCCCGATCGACACCACCATCACAGGCGCCGAGCGCCAGCATGGAAACAAGCAGCAGGACCAATGTGTGTTTCATTGCTCCAGAATACCGCATGGACGCCGTCATTCTGTGCGCCTCGTCAGAAAATTGGGGGTCGGCGCCAGGTTCTGTCGCCCCTAACCTTGTCGGTTCAGGCCGAACGTTGCAGCTGGCGTTTCTTCAGGTGGATCAGGAGCAGCGAAACCGTCGACGGTGTAACGCCTTCGAGGCGCGAGGCGTGGCCGAGCGTCACAGGCCTGGCCGATTCGAGGCGCTGCCGTGCTTCGGTCGAGAGGCCGGTGACAAGTGAATAGTCGATGTCGGACGGCAGCACAAGCTTCTCCTGCTTCGCGTGTTTTTCGATTTCACGTTGCTGCCGATCGATGTAGCCGGCATATCGCGCCTGAACCTCGAGCTGGAGTTCCACGTCCTCAACCTGTTCATCGTACAGGTTGTCGCGCCAGTGGCCGCTGCCAACGCACGACAAGGACGCCACGTCAGCGTAATCGAACTCCGGGCGGCGCAACAAGTCGGCAGCCCGAACCTCACGCTGAAACTCCGCACCAAGAATCTCGACATCTTTTTCATTCAACCGGCCGGGACGAACGACGATGCTGTGAAGACGCTCCTGTTCACCAGCGACCGCTTCACGCTTGGCTTCAAAATATCGCCAGCGGCAGTCATTGACGAGGCCCATCTCGCGGCCGACAGGCGTCAAACGAAGGTCGGCATTGTCTTCCCGCAGCAGCAAGCGATACTCGGCGCGGCTGGTGAACATTCGGTAGGGCTCGCTGACGCCGCGGGTGATCAGGTCGTCGACGAGCACACCAAGATACGCTTCGTTTCGCGCCGGATACCAGCCTGGCTGGTCAGCTGACGTGCGCGCTGCATTGATACCGGCAAGCAGGCCCTGCGCGCCCGCCTCCTCATAGCCGGTCGTGCCATTGATCTGGCCGGCAAAGAAGAGGCCGCTGACAAAACTGGTTTCCAGTGTGGGCTTCAGGTCGCGAGGATCGAAGTAGTCGTACTCGATCGCGTATCCTGGCTGCGTGATGTGCGCTTTTTCAAAGCCCTTCATTGAACGCACAAAACGGAGCTGCGTTTCATAGGGCAGGCTCGTTGAGATGCCGTTCGGATAGACCTCATGGGTGTCCAGCCCCTCGGGCTCGACGAAAATCTGGTGTGAGTTCCTGTCCGCGAAGCGAACCACCTTGTCTTCGATCGACGGGCAATACCGCGGACCCGCACCTTCAATCATTCCGGTATACATTGGTGATTCGTGAAGCGAACCACGAATGATGTCGTGTGTTTCTTCGGTCGTATGCGTGATATGGCAACTCACCTGGCGCGGGTGGTCTTTGCGCCTGCCCAGAAACGAAAACACCGGCACCGGTTCATCTCCAGGCTGCTCGGTCATCACGTCGTAGTTAAGCGTTTTGCCATCAACGCGCGGCGGCGTCCCGGTTTTGAGCCTGGCCACCCGGAAAGGCATCTCCCGAAGTCGCTCTGCAAGCCGAATCGATGGCGGGTCTCCCGCCCGGCCGCCGGATTTCTCAGTGCTGCCGATCAGGATACGTCCGCCAAGGAAGGTGCCCACCGTAAGCACCACACTCCTGGCAAAGAACTTCAAGCCAAGCCCGGTGATGACGCCGGCGATGCGATCGCCGTCCATTAACAGGTCTTCGACCGATTGCTGGAATATCGAGAGGCCGGGTTGATTCTCCAGCAAGCTGCGAATCGCCTGCCGGTAAAGCACACGGTCTGCCTGTGCACGGGTCGCCCGAACGGCGGCACCTTTGCTCGCGTTCAGGGTTCGGAACTGAATGCCGGCCCGGTCGATAGCTGCCGCCATCGCCCCGCCAAGTGCGTCGATTTCCCGGGTCAGGTGACCCTTGCCAATACCGCCAATGGCCGGGTTACAGCTCATCTGGCCCAGCGTGGATATGTTTTGCGTAATAAGAAGCGTACGCGCACCGGTACGCGCGGCAGCAAGACTTGCTTCCGTACCAGCATGGCCACCGCCAATCACGATGACATCAAATGTCGAATCCGCAGACATTGCTCAAAAACTGACCAGTTTTTCGGGTGCGCCATTCTAATCGGCCGAAGCGCCCCGCGCCATAAGGCTTTACTTATTTGGGTGGTTTCCGGAATATAGCCGCGCCACTCATACCGGACTCAAAAGTGAAGAGATTAGCCATACTCGGCGCAGTATTGCTGGCCGGCATGCCTGTCATGGGTCAGTACGAGGGCCCAGGGGCGGGCCTCCTGCTCGAAGACTGTCGAATTCGTGCAGGCGATGGCTTTCCGGGAATCAAGGCACGCTGCGGCATTCTGCAGCAGCCGCAGGACCCCACCAATCCTGATTCGCCCATCCTCGACCTGCGCGTCGCCATCGTGCCCGCATTGACTCTTGAACCGGAACCCGACCCTTTTGTGCCGATAGCCGGTGGCCCGGGACAGTCGACCATAGAGTTTTACGCCAGCTACGCGACCGCCTTCGAAGAGGTGCGCCGAAGCCGCGATATCGTGCTGCTCGATCAGCGCGGCACAGGCGGCTCAGCAAGAATGCAGTGCGATGCCGACGATGACCTGATCGAGGGGCGATTCTCCAGGGAGCAAACCATCGCGGCGACCGAAACCTGTCTCGCCTCATTGCCGCACGATCCACGATTCTTTACCACCAGCGTCGCCGTGCAGGATCTCGAGGCGCTCCGGGTGACGCTCGGCTACTCGCAACTGAACCTGTACGGCATCTCCTATGGCACCCGGGTTGCACAACACTTCCTGCGCCAGTACCCGGAATCGACCCGTTCGGTCGTCATTGACGGTGTGGCGGCACCGCAGATTGCGTTGGGTCCGGGCATCGCGATCGAAGCACAGAACGCACTCGATGCCATCTTCCGCCGCTGTGCCGAAAGCGAACCATGCAACGAACGTTTTCCCGACATACGGCGTCAATTTGGCGCTTTGCAGGCAAGCCTCGCGGCCCAATCGGTCACCGTATACATGGCGAACCCGCTTACCGGAGCACCGGAGGAGATTGTTTTCGGCGACACGGAGATGGCCGGCGCCCTGCGCCTGTTGAGCTATCACCCGAGTACAGTCGCATTGATTCCGTTGCTTATCGATGAGGCCATCAACGGCAACTTCCTGCCACTTACCTCGCAGTTCATGATGATTTCAGATGACATGTCCGACGCGCTGGCTATCGGCATGCACAACGCCGTAATTTGCACAGAAGATGCTCCGTATTTCGACGGCGTGAACGTCACTCCTGATGAACTCGAGGCGACCTACATTGGCCCATTACAGCTCGAAGCACTCGAGGCCATGTGTTCAGTCTGGCCGAAAGGTGTGCTCGATGAGGCGTTCAAGGAGCCGGTCGCATCCGACGTTCCGGTGTTATTACTTTCCGGCGAAGCAGATCCGATTACACCGCCTGCGTATGCAGATCTTGCCGCGGTGGATCTGGGCAACGCACTACACCTTACCGGCCGAAAGCAGGGACATGGCCAGGCAGGTCGTGGTTGCATGCCCGTTATCATTGGCGATTTTGTAAAGGCCGCGAGCATTGAAGGACTGGAAACCGGTTGCATTGACCGACTGTTCGCTATGCCATTCTTTTTGGACTTTTCCGGGCCTTCGCCATGATCGAGGTTGAAAATCTGCGCAAGTCTTTCGGTGACGTAAAGGCCGTCCAGGGTGTTTCATTCACCGCGGATGACGGCAAGATTACCGGGCTTCTCGGACCGAACGGCGCAGGCAAGTCGACCACCTTGCGTGCGCTTTATACGGTGCTGAAACCGGATTCGGGCACTGCGAAAATCGACGGTATCAACGTCGTTGAAGACAGCGTGGCGGCGCGCTCCAGGATAGGCACCCTGCCTCACGGCTCCGGCCTCTATCCACACCTGACAGCCAGGGAAAACATCGCATACTACGCGAAGCTCTATGACATGCCGGCCGACAAGATTGATGGATGTGTGCAGACAGTCATCGACCAGCTCGACATCAACGACTTTGCCGACCGCAAGACCAAGGGTTTTTCCCAGGGTCAACGCACCAAGGTCTCGCTTGCGCGCTCTCTCGTGCACGGGCCACAAAATATTATTCTCGACGAACCAAGCAACGGCCTCGACGTAATGGCGACGCGCTCGTTGCGGGAGCTGATCCGGCAGTTGAAAACGGATGGCAAGTGTGTGCTCTTTTCCAGCCATGTCATGCAGGAGGTTGCTGCGCTTTGCGACGAAATCGTCATCATTGCGGCCGGCCAGGTTGCATTGCATGACACAACAGATGGCATTCGCAGGGCGACAGGTTGTGAAGATCTCGAGGAGGCCTTTGTCAAGGCGATCCAAATGGTGGCGCCCGAATTATGAAGACTATCCGAACAGTCTTCATGAAAGAGGTCGTCGAGAATTTTCGCGACAGGCGAACCTTGATATCTGCGTTGCTCATGGGTCCACTCTTCGGCCCAATATTGTTTGCGTTCGTGATTAATCTGTCGGTCAAGCAGTCCCTGGACAATGCCGAGGAGGCCCTCGATCTCCCTGTGATTGGCGCCGAGAACGCACCAAACCTCATCCGTTATCTCGAAAGCCGGAACATCAACATCACTGATGGCCCCGAGTCGCGCGAAGCAGCCATCGACGCGGTCAGCGTCGGTGAACAGGATGTGGTCGTCGTTATCCCGAATAACTTCGGCGAGAATTTCGGCAACATGGTGTCGGCTACCGTCGAGGTTATTACCGACCAGGCAAATACCCAGGCCGAGCGCCAGACCCGACGTGTAACCCGGGCGCTGCAGGCGTATAGCCAGGAAATCGCGGCCATGCGCCTGACGGTTCGTGGTGTCAGCCCTGCCATTATGCGGCCATTGAACATTGATGAGGTCGACGTTTCCACGCCCAGCGGTCGTTCGGCGATCCTGCTCGGCATGCTTAGCTACTTTTTCATTTTTGCGTTGCTCACCGGCGGCATGAACCTGGCGATAGACGCCACCGCCGGCGAACGCGAACGCGGCTCACTCGAGCCGTTGCTCTGCCTGCCGGTGAAACGGGACCACCTTATATTTGGCAAGATATTTGCGGCCTGCCTGTTCATGGCAATTTCACTGAGTCTCAGCCTGACCTGCTTCCACTTCACATTGAAGTTCATGCCATTGCAGGAACTTGGCATGACACCCAATTTTGGCCCACTGGTCGTGCTGTTGGCTTTTCTTTTGTTGGTGCCGTTTGCGCTGGTGGGCGCGTCACTGATGACGCTGGTTGCCTCCTTCACGAAAAGTTTCAAGGAAGCACAGACCTGGGTCAGTGTCGTACTGCTCGCCCCAACGATGCCGATACTTATCGTCTCTATACTGATGGTTCGGCCGAGCACTGAGCTGATGTTCATCCC
>JAHEFF010000059.1 GCA_024640315.1 Woeseiaceae bacterium | reverse complement strand
GCGTGCGCCGCCAGCAGAGTTCTGACGATGTCCGCATGACCTTTACGACTGGCGATGTGCAGTGGCGTATAGCCGCCAATGCGCGTGCCGGCTTCGACATTGGCGCCCGCGTAAATCAACATGCCGGCGAGCTCGGCGTCACCATTTTCGGCAGCCCAGTGCAGGGCCGACATACCGTCGCCTTGTGTCTCATTGGCATCCACGCCGCCCCGCAGCAGCTCCTGCACCAAAGCGGAATCCCCACGTTCAGCGGCATCTGCCAGCGGGCTGACCGCGGCATCACCCACCCGCCACGCCGAAAGACATACAAAAAAGAATATTAAAACAATATGTTGTACGCTTTTATTCATGTAATTTCTAAATCGTCAGTTCGCCAGTGCTGTCACCAAAACTTTCCATTTCGTGTCCCAGCCGGTTAAGCAGCGTCAACATGGCGTTCGCCATCGGGGTTCCGTCAGCAGCTTTCACATGCGCGCCACCATGGTGGACTCCATTCGCGCCCCCAAGAACCACCAGGGGACAACGGCGATGGTTATGCACATTCGGATCCCCCATCGGCGAACCCCAAATAATCATCGACTGGTCGAGAAGGTTCGACTCACCATCCACGGTGTTTTCGAGTTGCTGCAGGAAATAAGCAGTCTGGCTCATGCGGTACTTGCAGATCGTGTTGAATTCCTGGATGGCCTCAACCTTGTCGCCATGATGCGAGGACGGGTGGAATCCCTTGTCCGAACCACTCTCGGGCAGAGATCGATTCGACGCGTCGCGCCCGGTCTTGAACGAAACCACGCGCGTCATGTCTGTCTGGAAAGCCAGCACCTGCAGGTCGTACATCAGTTGCATATGTTCCGAGAAAGAATCCGGCACACCGGGTGGCGCCCCGGGTAATTCACGCTCCTCACCGCTACTGTTGCGCTGCTCAACCAGCTGGATACGACGCTCAATTTCGCGAACGCTATCGAGAAAGTGGTCAATCCGGCCCGCATCGGCGGTGCCAAGCTCGCCTTTCATCGCCGCAACGTCCGCCACCA
Organism: Woeseiaceae bacterium; assembly: GCA_024640315.1. Taxonomy (GTDB): domain Bacteria; phylum Pseudomonadota; class Gammaproteobacteria; order Steroidobacterales; family Woeseiaceae; genus SZUA-117. Next base: position 16,302 of record JAHEFF010000059.1, on the reverse strand, counting down.
CCCAGTCAAGGATGCTGGCATGCATCCGGCGCCTCATCCCCCGTTCTTTCTCGGTGCCTCCTGCCCCGAAAAGCATATCGAACGCGGTGCGCGGATTACGGATCATCGGCAGCGGCTCCGTCGGCGACGCCCAGCTGATGCTGTCGGTATACGCGCAGGAGTAGTTATAGCCGCAGCCGCCACCCTTGTCTGTCGGCTCGATGCCGAGTTGCAATGAAGGCAGCAGGCTTTGCTGGCCGAATTTCTGCGCTTGCAGTTGATCCATTGACGTGCCGCAGTGGATATCCGAGGCCTGGGTCTGCTTCGGATGTGCCTGAGTCAGGAAGGTCGCGGCAGAGCGAAAATGGTCAGCGCCGACTTCGCTTGGCTGCGCCGCTTCGGCCATGCGTACGTCAGTATTGCTGATGATCGTCATGGAATCCCGCCACGGCTCAAGAACCTTCAGCGTGTTGTCGGGAACCAGCACAAAATCACGACCCGTCGTGGCCGGAGCGAACAGGTTCTGTTCACTCCCCCACTTCGTGCAACCCGGCAGACCATGCACTTCCTCGATGCAAATCAAGCGGGTTCGTTGCCCGCTGTCGGATGCAGCGAAAGCAGGCAACATCGCATCGAGCATTGGCAGCGCGACGCTGGCGCCAGCACCGCGGAGAAACGTTCTCCGGTTCAATCGTTTCCTGGTCACAAATGGCATGGTCTTTTCCCGTTAATCCGATAGGGTCCCGGCGGTACCCGGTTCCTCTGCATCCTTCATGCGGAATGCGTCACTCATGATGATGCCCATGATCAGCGCTGACATGCGGTAATCCTCTTCTTCGGCATCCGCGACGATTGCACGAACTGTGGGCTGATCGAAATACTCCACTCGACGCCCCAGTGCGTAGGCCATCATGTTGGCGGTGAACTCCCGCACCAGCGGGATTGGTCGCTTGAGGAGAACCGCCGAAAGTTCGGCCGGTGTCGATATTTCGGTGCCGTCATAAAACGTTGCACGGGTATCCAGCGGCACATCGTTTTCCCGGATGCGCCACCTGCCGGTGACGTCGAAATTGTCGAGTGCCAAGCCGACCGGATCCATCACCTTGTGACAGGCCGCACAGATCGGGTTAGCGCGATGCATTTCCATGCGGCGCCGCGTAGTCAGCACCTCGCCGGCACTTACGCCTGCGGTTTCCTCAAGATCGGGAACGCCGGCGGGTGGTGGCGGTGGTGGCGTGCCGACCAACACCTCGACAACCCATTTGCCCCGCAATACGGGGGAGGTGCGATTGCCCAGTGAGGTTTGAGTCAGGATACTGCCGTGGCCCAGGATTCCCCTGCGCTGCTCGTTGGGATAGGACACCTTCCGAAACGCATCGCCATCCACCCCGGGGATGCCGTAGTGCCTTGCCAATCGTTCATTCATGAAGCTGTAGTCGGCGCTGTAAAGCTCGAGCATGCTCCTGTCTTCCCGAACCAGGTGGTAGAAAAACAATTCCGTCTCTCGCCGCATTGCCTGCATGAGTTGTTGCGTGTAATGGGGGTACCAGTATTCGTCCGGCTCGACTTTTTCGAGATCCTGCAGGCGCAGCCAGAGTGCAGCGAAGCGCGTTGCAAGAGACTCCGAGCGTGGGTCCGCCAGCAGCCGCGCCGTCTGGGCTTTAAGCGTTCGGGTCCGGACCAGCTGCCCCGATTCACCGAGGGCCAGGAGCTCGGCATCAGGACTCGTGCCCCAGAGGAAAAACGACAGGCGATTCGCCAGGTCAATGCCTGCAAGCCGGTAAGTTTCGCCAGGTCGAACGCCGGCCGGCTCACGCTCTATCCGGAACAGGAACCGGGGGCTCGCGAGCGTCGCCTCGAGCGCCGAGCGAATGCCGAGTTCGAAACCGCCCTCTTCCGCGCCCATGACATAGAAATTCATGAGATCTTCGCGCTGGGAATCGCTGAGAGGCTGACCAAAGGCCTGGCTCGCGAGTCGGTTGACGATGTCCTCGGCACACGGCTTTTCTTCCGCGGGCGTCGTGGGCCGGCAAGTGAAAATTCGTTGCCGTGTCGGCGTGTCGGAAATGCCGGCCACGTTGTACGGCCCCTCTATTGTCAGGTGCATCAGATTTGGCGGCGACGTGGTGCCGTAGCTGGTCTCGGTACCAGTCAAGGATCTCGCATTGGGTTTCAGGAGGTCTTCGTAAGGTCCGTCCATCTTGCGGATGAAGGCGGCCGTCACGCGATGTTCGCCGGCGCGGATGAATACCGGACCGCTTTCGATGGGGAAATCCTTGAGCCCCTGGTAATCGATGTCGCCACCGTAATGCACCAGCGCAACACGTTCGCGATCAATCGATACGTCGATATCGTCATAGCGCTCGCCCCAGCCGGACATAAAACGCATCGAAAAATTGTACTCTCCATCAGCCGGGAAGTGATGCAGCGCGCTGATGCCGCCACGTGTGCCGTACGGCGCTCCTTCGACCCGCTCCCATTCGTGTTGCGACAAGCCTGGCGGGTTGGAATACGTTGTCGCAACCGGCGGCGCTGCTTCGTTGCCAATCGCTCGACGGGCAATATCGCTCGCCGCAGTGAGATAGGCGAGCATCAGGGTTGCCGACATTTCCTGCGCATCGGCGATGTTGTCAAAGCTGGCGCTAATCCTGTCTTCAGGCAGCCATTCCGCCGGGTCGATGGTCAGGCCCAGGAGGTCGTAAACGAGCCGGGCATACTCGGCGCGGTTGACACGCTGGAACGGACGCGAACCGGCCCGGCTTTCCTTTTTGGCGTAGCGGTCAAGCCCCCCTTCGAGCGTCGCGACAAGTTGAGAAATCGCTTCCTCATCACGCGGCATCTCGCGTGGCGGCATTTGTCCGGCCCGCAGCTTTCTTATCATCTTCTCAGCGATGACCGGATTCAGGTGAGGATTTTCAGCATTGAAGCCCTGCAGGCTCAGACCGGCCTGAAGCGTGTGTTCGTTATGGCATGCGACGCAAATGGTCTGGACCAGTTGATTGGGATCCTGGCCGAGCGCGCCCGCGCCCGCGGCGAGCGCGAGCAAAGGGATTAGCCTGAGTACTGGTCTTCTGAACGGCACGCCACCCCCTCTGAAATCGACTCTTCTATGCTAGCGCAAATCAGCGCATTGACGGGCGCCGCGTCTCGTATTGTGGCATAGCGAATCAGACCGGTGCATCAGGCGGCCAAATAACCCTCCGTCCGGAGATCCTCCATGGTCAACTCGATCGCCTGCCGTAACCGGGGTACAACGTAGTCGACATCCTTTTTCGTCATCATCAGGGACGGTGACATGATGTTGAGGTCTGCCGCGGGCCGGACAATCACACCAAGCTCCTCTGCGTGATTCGAAATGCGCTTGCCTATGTTCACCTCTGGCGGGAAAAACTCCCGGGTCTCTTTATTCATGACGTTCACCACACACATCATGAAGCGTCGCCCGCGAATGTCTCCAACAATGGGCAGGTCGAGCAGCGTATGCAGCTGTTCTTCGAAGTAGGCACCGACCTCTATCACGTTGTCGAAGAGCTTCTCTCGTTCCATGATTTCGATGTTCTTCAACGCGGCGGCACAGCAGACGGGATGGGCCGAATATGTGTAGCCTCCGGTAAACCAGCGGTCTGCATCATTGCCCAACACTTTATATATGCGGTCCGAGAAAATTGCGGCGCCCAGTGGCAGATACGCCGATGTCAGTCCCTTGGCACAGCAGATAATGTCCGGTTGTACATCGAACATATCCTTTGACACGAACCAGTGTCCCAGGCGGCCGAAGCCCGTCACGACCTCGTCCGCTACATAAATGATGTCGTATTTCTGACAAAGCTCCCAGGTACGCCTGTTGTAGTCTTCAGGCGGCACAATCACACCACCTGAGCCGAGGATAGGTTCCGCGTAAAAAGCCGCCACGTTGTCCGCGCCAAGCTCGAGAATTTTCTGTTCCATTTCGTCGATCAGGTAGTCGCAGAATCGGGCCTCATCCATGCCGTCCGGCGCACGATAGAAATTAGGGCTCGTCAGGTGATGAATGATGTCGTCGATATAATTGAAATCCGGCATGCGATCACCGGCCTTACCCGATAAGGACGCCGAGAGATAAGTTGTCCCGTGGTACGCATCATGGCGACAAAGGATGTGTTTTTTCTGACTCTTGCCACGGGCGCCCTGGTACATCTGGATAAGCCTGAAAGCCCCGTCATTGGCCGTCGACCCGCCGCAAGTGAAAAACACGTGATTCAGGTCGCCCGGGGCCAGCTCCGCGAGTTTTGCCGCTAATCGGGCTGCTGGCTCATTCGACATATCGGTGAACGGATTGGCGTATGCCAGTTTGGATGCCTGATCCGCGATTGCATCGACCATCTCCTGGCGCCCGAGGCCGATGTTGGTGCACCACATGCCGCCGACCGCATCGAAATATTCCTTGCCATCGATGTCTTTCAGCCATGCTCCATCACCCTCACTGATGATCAGCGAACCGTGCTGATCGTAGCTGACAAAATTGTGATACGGGTGCACATGATGACGTCGATCCTGCTCCCAGACTTCCTTCTCGCTCGACTTGCGTGCGCTACGGGTTACACGTTCGGTCATTCGTATCTCCGCTTAAAATTCGCCATAATTTCCTGGACCTATTGTAGCTCAAGTGCCGATCGCGCTCGCCTTGACTCTGCTCCAAAGACTTGCAGCAACAAACGAGGAACCAGTAGTCTCGTTCGCTGCCAACACATGAATGCAATCAAAATGCCAAAATGCCTGATCATCACCCGACTCGCGGAAGAGTTCGCGAACGAGATCCAGCGTCTTGCGGATAGCGATATCCCGCTCAAAGCCTGCTCGACCACAGAAGCTGCACTGGCAGCATACACCGACGAGTCCGTGATCTTTGGCAACCCCGCGATGATTGCCCCGGTGTTGACGAAGATGCCCACCGTCGACTGGGTACAATCCTCCTGGGCGGGTGTTACGCCTCTGATTGAACTGGACTACCGCAAGTACGTGCTAACAGGCGTGAAAGACGTGTTTGGACCGCAAATGTCCGAATATACGCTGGGCTATTTGCTCGCCCACGAGTTGAAAATCGTGCAGCGTCTCAAGGAACAACACAGTCGCAACTGGTTCAGGGACAACTCGGGCAGGCTCGAAGGCAAATGCCTCGGCATCATGGGCACGGGGTCGATCGGCCAGCACGTCGCGAACACGGCGAAGGCATTTGGCATCAAAGTGATCGGCCTCAGCCGTTCGGGTGATCCGGCGCCTGGTTTTGCCGAGGTTGTACCCGTGAACCAGTTACATCGGTTCCTGGAAGGCTGCGACTACCTGTTGTCCACCCTGCCACAAACGAACGACACCGATCACCTGCTGGATACCGCTGCATTGGCGAGACTCCCCGAACACGCCTACTTCATTAATGTAGGGCGCAGCAACGTCGTTGATGACAACGCTTTGGCGGAAGCATTGCGTAACAACAGGCTTGCAGGTGCTGCGTTGGACGTGTTCGATGAAGAACCGCTGCCGAAGGACAGCCCGCTATGGGATACACCGAACCTGTCGATCACGGCTCACATAGCAGCCATCAGTCATCCGCTGTTGCTGGTGCCGATCTTTGTCGAGAACTATCATCGATATGTGGACAAACAACCACTGAGGCATGTGATCGATTTCGACACAGGTTACTGAGGTCGAAATCAGAAATCGAATACGTGCTCAAGTCTCAGGTCGTTAGCTTCAGGACTTTTGGCGCACTGGCCCACGACACTTTCAACGCCGGGATCGACGAGAGCTGGCAGTTCAGCAGCAATGAGTTCAGAAACCTCTACTCACTGCGCTATATCATCCAGGTCATCGAGGATATTGGCTTTAAGCACAACGGACAGCTGTATTTCCAGCCCGGCGACCCTGGTCGCAACGGGCTGACCGCATTGACCAGGGTTTAAGCCGCGAGAGCTGGTCTGGCGCGCGGATTTCCTCCAACCCAATCCGCAAAAACCGAGGTGTGACCCTCACGGCCGGTTGGTTATGCTCTTTCCAATATGATGTCCGGGAGGTCTGAGCCGATGTCCTATCGCTCTGAGGAAATTCGCAACATATGCCTGGTTGGGCCAAGTAATGCAGGTAAGACACAGCTCGCCGAGGCGCTCCTTTATGCGGGTGGCGCAATTTCGCAATGTGGATCAGTAGACCGTGGCGACACAGTCTCGGATTTCACGCCCCGCGAGCGGCAACTCGGCCATTCACAATATTCATCCGTCTGCCATCTGGATCACAAAGGCATTCACGTCAACCTGATCGACACCCCGGGTTACCGTGATTTCTACGGTCGGGCGCTGTCGGTTTTGCCAGCAGCAGATACGGCCGCCGTTGTCATCAACGCCCAGGCTGGCATTGAACTGATCACCCGACGGATGATGAAGGCAGCCAAAGCGCAACGCCTGTGCCGCATTATCATCGTCAACAAGATCGACACTGAGGAGACGGACCTGGAGGCACTGCTGACAGACATTCAGAGCGCGTTCGGCTCGGAGTGCCTGCCTATGAACCTGCCCTCCGCGGACGGTTCAGGCGTGGCCGACTGTTTTTTCAATCCCACAGGCGCCGACACTGCATTCGGCTCACTGGAATCAGCACACACACAGATCGTCGATCAGGTGGTTGAGGTCGATGAGGCGCTGATGGAGGTTTACCTGGAACAAGGGCAAGCGCTCAAAGCCGAACAGTTGCACGACCCGTTCGAAAAAGCGCTGCGCGAGGGCCACCTCGTGCCCGTGTGTTTTGTATCAGCAAAAACCGGCGCCGGAATTCCTGAGCTTCTCGAGGTCTTCGAGCGACTGATGCCAAACCCGCTCGAGGGCAATCCTCCGCTGTTCCTGAAAGGCGAAGGTGACGATGCTGAAGTCGTGGTGATCACGCCCGACGAGAACGCCCATGCACTGGCCCACGTTTTCATGGTGAACATCGACCCTTTCAAAGGTCGGCTGGGTATCTTTCGAATACACCAGGGTACGATCAAGCCCGGTAATCAGTTGTACGTGGGTGATGCCCGCAAGCCAATCAAGGTCAACCAGCTACTGAAGGTAAACGGCAGCACCCACAGCAAAATCGAAATGGGCCTGCCGGGCGATATTTGCGCGATTCCGCGTGTTGATGAAGTGCACTACGACGCCGTCTTGCACGATTCGCACGACGAAGATCACTTTCACCTCAAGTCTATCGAGCTTCCACGTCCGATGTATGGCCTGGCCATCAAGCCACCGAAAGACTCAGATGCACAAAAGACCTCGGACGTGTTGCACAGCGTTGGTGCCGAAGACCCCTCACTCAGTCTCGAACACAACGCTGCCTTGAATGAAATCGTTCTGCGGGGACTGGGCGACCTGCACCTGCGAACCGTGCTTGAACTGATAGCCGACCGCTACCACCTGCAAGTCGATACTGCCCTGCCCTCTATTGCCTATCGAGAAACAATTACCGCGGCAGCAGAAGGCCACTACCGGCACAAGAAACAAACCGGCGGTGCCGGCCAATTCGGCGAGGTGTACCTGAAAATAGAACCGCTCCCGACGGGCGCCGGTTTCGAATTCCAGAGCAAAGTCGTTGGCGGCGCGATTCCATCTCAGTACATTCCCGCAGTGGAAACAGGTGTGCGCCAGGTGATGCAGTCTGGCGCCAGTTACGGCTACCCGATGCAAGATATCAAAGTCACTGTTTACGACGGCAAGCACCACCCTGTCGACTCCAAGGAAATTGCCTTTGTACAGGCCGGCAAGAAAGCATTTCTCGAAGCCATTGCCCAGGCCTCACCTGTCTTGATGGAGCCTGTCGTCGACGTTGCCGTCACCGTGCCCAGTCGATGTGCCGGCGGCGTGACGGGAGACCTGTCCTCGATGCGCGGTATGGTAAGCGGCACGGAAGCGTTGCCGGACAATCGAATCGTGGTTTCGGGGCAGGTGCCGCTAAAGGAAGTGCAGGACTATCATTCCCGTTTGAAATCGCTTACGGGCGGAGATGGCAGCTTCACGATGGATTTTAGCCACTATGCACAAGCGCCTGTTGACTCGATTGCGTCTAATGACGCCTGACATGATTGAACTTCGCCTGGCGTCCTGCGTCCGAACCAGCTCATGTATTGACAGAAATTCGGAGATCAGGATGAACAAGAGTCACACCACTCCCGACCGTGCCAGAAAAAATCGCAATTCGCTGTCGGCGATCGTGACATTGGCGTTCATTGTGGCAACGACCTGTACCGCTGGCGAGATACGACCTTACACGCACAGCAAGGTCCTTGATGAACCTGTCATCTTCGGCGAAGGATTCGTGTCGACCGAACTTCCGGAGTTTGCAACCACATTTTCTCCCGACGGCACGGAAGTGTTCTTCAACAGAATGCCCGCCGATCGAAGTCGCATTGAGATGCTGGTTTCCCGTTTCGTGGATGGCTCCTGGACCGAGGCCGAGGCGCTTCCATTTTCCGGGACCTACCGCGATGTCGATCCTTTTGTCTCTGGCGACGGCTCCCGACTTTATTTCAGCTCCGATCGCCCCGACGATGATGGTCAGGAAGCAGGCGATTGGAATACCTGGTACGTCGAACGCGATGGCAGCGGGTGGGGTGAACCGGTGCGGCTCGGGTCCGAAGTTAATTCTGAGGCCGCCGAGATCTTCGTCTCGCTGACAGATTCCGGCACGCTGGTATTTCGACGTTCGAGCGACGATGCGCGCGACATTTATACTGCCGAGCGGAAAGGCGAAGGCTTCGCCTCCCCTCAGCCCATACCTGGCCTCGGCCTGGAAGACCCCGGCAACCCGCTCATCGCCAGGGACGGAAGCTTCCTGATTGTCGCGAGCAGCGTAGAAGGACGCAGCGGAGACCTCTTTATCTCGTTCCGTCAGGGCAATCAGTGGACCCCGGCCCGGAACCTCGGAGAGTCCGTCAATTCTGTTTACGCAGACTTCGCGCCGGGATTGAGCCCCGACGGCAAGTACCTGTTTTTTACCTCGGAACGGCCCGGCCTGGTTGCTGAAACCGTTGAGGGGCGGCGCCCAGGCGACATCTACCAGGTCGAACTGCGTGCTCTCCGGGGAATTACCTGGCCTGATTAAGTATTACCCGCGGCCAGGTCCGCGTTCCTGCTCCTGCTAATCTGCAGGTCAAACCCCTTGTTTTTTAGCAATTTAGGGCCAAATCGGGGTGCTTATGGCGATATCCGCTGGTATGATCTCGCCCGGATTGTATGAGGCCGCTCGGCTGGCCTCGAGTTTGGGGGAACCGGATCACCCAGGTTCCAGCCTGATATCGACAGGCAAACACTTTGAAAGACTAGATTTCCGGTCGCCCCGGAGTGGCGCGACTGGGCATACGGCGTCCTGCAAATAAAAAGACTTGCGGTGACGTTTTTTATATTTGAGCAAACGAGCAGATCATGACGGACCTTAGCAAGTACAGAAACATTGGTATTTTCGCGCACGTGGATGCTGGCAAAACCACCACCACGGAACGCATCTTGAAACTCACCGGTAAGATTCACAAAATCGGCGAGGTTCATGACGGCGCGGCCACCACCGACTTTATGGACCAGGAACAGGAGCGCGGCATTACGATTCAATCCGCTGCCACGACCTGTATGTGGAATGATCACCGACTGAACATCATCGACACGCCGGGTCACGTCGACTTCACGATTGAGGTCTATCGATCCCTGAAAGTACTCGACGGCGGCGTCGGCGTTTTCTGTGGTTCTGGTGGCGTTGAGCCACAGTCGGAAACCAACTGGCGTTATGCAAACGAGTCAAAAGTGGCGCGCGTCATTTTCGTCAACAAGCTCGATCGCATCGGCGCGGATTTCTATCGGGTCGTGAAGCAGGTTAAGGAAGTGCTCGGCGCGAACCCGCTGGTTATGACCTTGCCGATTGGCACAGAGGACGATTTCGTTGGCGTGGTCGACCTTCTGACCCGTAAAGCGTGGATCTGGGATGGCTCTGACGATCCGACCAACTATCAAATCACCGATGTTCCTGAAGATATGAAGGATCTGGTCGAGGAGTATCGCGAGGCGATGGTCGAGAGTGCTCTCGATCAGGACGACGATCTGATGGAAGCCTATCTCGAAGGTGAGCAGCCTTCCGAAGAAGATCTCAAGCGTTGTATCCACAAGGGTACCGTTGCGCTCGAATTCTTCCCGACCTATTGCGGCTCTGCGTTCAAGAACAAAGGCGTGCAAAATGTACTGAACGCCGTCGTCGACTATTTGCCAGACCCGACGGAGGTTCCACCGCAACCCGAAATCGACCTTGAAGGAAATCCGACAGGCGGCAAGGCGCTGGTGGATCCGGGCTATCCGCTTCGCGCACTGGCATTCAAGATTATGGATGACCGTTACGGCGCACTGACGTTCACCCGCGTCTATTCGGGCGTACTGAAGAAGGGCTCTAGTGTCCTGAATACATTCACCGGAAAAACCGAGCGAATCGGCCGCATCGTGGAAATGCACGCTGACTCACGTGAAGAGCGGGATTCGGCGCAGGCAGGCGACATCGTCGCGTTGCTGGGCATGAAGAATACGCGAACCGGTCACACGCTGTGCGACCCGGACAAACCGGCAACGCTGGAGCCCATGGTATTCCCGGACCCGGTAATTTCAATCGCCATCGCGCCGAAAGACAAGGCAGGCATGGAGAAGATGGGTGTTGCCCTGAACAAGATGATCCAGGAGGATCCCTCCTTCCGCGTTGAGACCGACGACGATTCGGGCGAGACCATCATCAAGGGAATGGGCGAGCTTCACCTGGATATCAAGGTCGATATCCTGAAACGCACCCATGGCGTGGAAGTTGAGATGGGCAAACCGCAGGTTGCTTATCGTGAAACGATTACGCAGCGGGTTGAGGACACCTACACCCATAAGAAACAGTCGGGTGGTTCGGGCCAGTACGGCAGAATCGACTACGTCGTCGAACCTGGCGAAGCCAACAGTGGTTACCAGTTCGAGTCGCTGGTGACCGGCGGTAACGTACCGCGTGAATACTGGTCAGCAATTGAGAAAGCCTTTGGCGCCAGTATGGAACAAGGCACGCTCGCGGGATTTCCGTTGCTCGACGTTAAAGTCACGCTGATGGATGGTGCTTATCACGCGGTGGATTCCTCCGCGATGGCGTTTGAGCTGGCCGCGAAGGCAGCTTATCGACAGACAGTACCCAAAGCGGCACCGCAGCTTCTCGAACCGATCATGAAGGTCGACGTTTACACGCCGGAAGATCACGTCGGTGATGTGATCGGCGATTTGAACCGCCGTCGCGGAATGATCAAGTCTCAGGAGCCGGGTCCGACGGGTGTTCGCGTCAAGGCCGATGCACCGTTGTCAGAGATGTTTGGTTACATTGGTCATCTTCGCACGATGACCTCGGGTCGGGGCCAGTTCTCTATGGAGTTCTCGCATTACGCACCTTGTCCGAAAAATGTTGCAGACGAAGTCATCAAAGAAACACTGGAACGCAAAGCTAACAAGTAAAGCCTTGTATCAATCCGGGGCCGGATCCAAACTTGGGTCCGGCCCCGTTTTTTTTGGAGACCAATATGGGACGATGGCGCCCGCCCGCGCCCGCTTCCTCGGCGTATATCACGCCGCAAGGCTATCGTGCCCTGCAAGAAGAGCTGGAAGACATCTGGTTGCGCCGCAGGGACGTGGTCAAGGCGCTCGCCGAGGCGGCGGCTGAAGGGGATCGTTCGGAGAACGCGGAGTATATCTATCGCAAGAAAGAACTCGGCGGCCTGGATCGGCGCATTCGTTACCTGCAAAAACGCCTGCCTTCCCTGACCGTGGTCCGCGAGCGTCCGAACGGCGATGCCGTCTATTTTGGTGCCATCGTGGACGTCTGCAACGACACGGGCGACACCTGTACCTATCGAATAGTCGGCCCGGATGAAACAGATGCAAAGACATCCGCGATCAGCATGGACTCACCGCTGGCCATGGCGCTGCACAAGAAACGTGTAGATGATGAAGTCGAGATCAGAATCGGCGAAAAGATATCCACGCTCAGCATCCTGTCCATTCGTTACGAAGATCTTGATTGAAGGTCCATCCAACCAGGACAGATGCCGTCGCACATTCTGGTACGGAGTTCTGTTCCAAGGAGGAATTCACCTACAATTGAGGCCCGCTTCGCAGTTCGAGCCAGTCAATGCACACACTGAAAGACGTTAAAAATACGCTTCCGGCCAGTTGGTACTACGACCAGGACCATTACGCGCGGGAACTGGACGCTATTTGGTACCGCGACTGGGTTTGCGTTGGCCGAATAGATTCATTGGAACACGACGGCGACTACATGGTGATTCGTCTCGGCACGCAGAACATCGTCGTGACCCGGGTGACGGATGGGACGGTGAATGCCTTCCATAATACCTGCCGACATCGTGGTTCCCTGTTATGCAGGGAAAGCGAAGGACGTTTTCGGAACGGACGGGTGATTTGCCCTTACCACACCTGGACATACAGCCTGGAGGGCGATCTCCTGGCGACGCCCGGTCGCATCGAAACCGGCGATTTCGATGCCGCTGACTATTCCCTGTACAACGTACATGTCGACACCTGGCGCGGATTTATCTTTATTAATCTGTCTGAGTCGCCAGAGAGCAGCCTGATCGAGTTCATCGGCAAGGAGGCTGACTACCTGCAAAACTGGCCACTCGATCAAATGCGTTCCGTGCACCAGGAAAAATTCCCGATCGCCTGCAACTGGAAAATCTTCTGGGAAAACTACAACGAGTGCTATCACTGTCCGCGGGTTCACCCGGAACTGTGCAAGGTCATGCCGGTATATAAAAAGGCCGTGTTCGATCCAGCGGACTTTCCGGACTGGGAACCGGAGTTCGATGGCGATACCGGTGGCGGCGCCGTCGGGGGTGGCGCCAGGACATGGACCATGAATGGTGAAATCTCATTGCCGATGATCGAGGGCCTGTCGGAAAACGACGTCACCAGGGGTGTCGTATTCGCGTCCATTACCGGCAGCATGTATATCGTCGGACATCCGGAATATGTTCGCAGCGTACGGATCCTGCCGACCGGGCCCGAGACCGTCGAGCTGACCGTCGACTGGCTGTTACCTTCTGCATTTGAAGTCGAGGATAAACAGGACATTCAATCGATCATCGAACTTCCTCGCCTGGTTATCCAGCAGGATGGCGAGGTATGTGAACTGAATCAACTGGGATTACGCAGTGACCGCTACGACAGCGGCATTTTAGTACCACAGGAATACGAACTGTGGCATTTCCACGAATTTGTCCGACGCAAACTGGCGGCAGCATCGGCGACCAGCGCAATCGAAAAATAACCCTTCAGGCTTGCGCTGCGACGCCTACGCCAACTCCCGCTCGAACAAAGTGAGCAACCGGCTCCAGGCACGCTCTGCCTGTGCCTCGTTGTATACCGCCGAATCGGGGGGACACCAGCCGTGCAGCGTGTCCCTGTAAACTTCTATCTCTGCACTGACGCCGTTCGCATCGAATGCTTCACGCAAGAGCACTTTCGCTTCCGGATCCCGCTCGTCGTCATTGGCGGCGATGGCAATCAGGAACCCTGCCTTCATTTTTGGAGCCAGCAAATGCGGACTGTCCTCTGCATCCGTCGCCAGCCCTCCACCATGAAATGAGCCACCTGCGCCAATTCGATCGGGCATGGCCGCCGCCAGTCGCATCGTGTAGGACCCCGTCATGCAATAACCTGTTGTGCCAATCTTGCGGCGGGTATCGACGGATGGCTGCGCGTCCAGATAGTCGACGAATGCACGACCATCGGTGACGCAGGTTTCAGGCGACAACGACTGCGCATGCGGCATTAGCAGTTCCCGAATGCCAGGATCGCGGAAGCCCTTCCCATCCGGAACGATCTGGCCTTTGTGCGTTCGATAATAAGGGTTGACTACCAGGACCGAGTAACCTGATTCTGCAAGGCGCTTGCCCATCGCACGAAAAGCCGGGCGGATGCTGACAATATCCGGCCAAACGATGACCGCAGCGTGTTTGCCACTGGCCGGGTGCACGAAATAACAGTCGGCCATACCATCCGGCGTTTCCACCATCACGTCCTGCTCAACCACGTCCAGCGCGTTAGCAACCGGTGGCAGCAACACAGTGAGCGCCAAACCCACGCCGCTCTTGTTGAAATCCCGACGCGTCAGGGCATTTCGGCGCAGAAACTCCTCGGTGTCTTTGGCGGTCAACTCATCACACATGACATTCTCCTGGGTTGGCTGGCTTGATTCGACCAACTATATTCGTCCAATCGCGGGCGAAGCTCAAGCCGCACAAGAACAGCCGCGTTTCACATGGATGCCGGCGACTACCAACAACGACGACAATCCCATAGGATTCATCCGAACCGGGCCATTGCCGGCCCCAAACACTTATAACCAAGAGCAGACTATGAGCTCCAACGGCTATCCGGATAGCTACTACGCCGCCACCGCTATCGGCACGCATGAATACCCCGCGCTGACTGGCGCAGAGCAGGCCGATGTCTGTGTGATCGGCGGCGGCTTTACCGGTTTATCGGCTGCGCTGAACCTCGCCGAGCTCGGCATGCAAGTCGTACTCCTGGAGGCCGAACGCATTGGCTTTGGCGCCTCGGGTCGATGCGGCGGCTTGATCGGCAGTGGCCAACGCATGGACGCGCTGGAGATGGAGGATCATTTCGGCTTCGAACGCTCACGGCAGTTTTGGGATCTTGCCGAGGCAGCCAAGAGCGAAATTCGGGACCGGGTCGCCAAACACGATATCAATTGTGACCTGCAACGCGGTCAGCTGGTCGGCGTGCATAAAAAGAGCTACGTGGGTTGGCCACAACAACTGGCTGTTGCGCTTGCCGAGCGCTACGACTATCCGCACATGCGCGCATTGGATCGTGAGGAAACACGTAGCCTGGTCGCGACAGATACCTTCATCGAGGGATTGCTGGATAGCGAGGCCGCACACCTGCATCCACTGAATTTTGCACTTGGCCTGGCGCGAGCAGCGCGTGACGCCGGCGTTCGTATTTATGAGAACTCCAGGGTCTCCACCTATACCCACAAAGATCCTGCGGAGGTTTACACCGGGAACGGCTCCGTCAAGGCATCGTTCGTCGTGCTCGCCTGCAACGCTTATCTCGAAAAACTGGAATCACGCCTGGCCCGCAAGATGATGCCCATCAACAATTTTATGATTGCAACCGAACCACTTGGCGAGGAGCGCGCTCGCGAACTAATCGCGGAAAGGGTTGGCGTGCATGACACACGTTTTGTCGTCGACTACTTTCGACTATCCGACGATCATCGTCTGTTGTTCGGCGGCGGCGAAAACTATCGACGAGGATACCCCCGTGACGTGCGCGGCTTTGTTCGCAAATACATGCTAAGGATATTTCCACAACTGGAAGACGTATCCATAGACTACGCCTGGGGCGGCGCGGTGGGCGTCACCGTCAACCGGCTGCCGCATGTCGGGCGGCTAAAGCCGAACGTGTTTTTCGGTCAGGGTTACTCGGGTCACGGCGTGTCGACCGCGAACTTCGCAGGCAAGGTCATCGCCGAGGCCATCGCGGGTACCGCCGGTCGCTTTGATGTACTCGCCAGCCTCCCGATTCACATGTTTCCTGGCGGCACACTGTTTCGCTATCCGGGCATGGTACTTGGCATGCTGTATTACTCACTGAAGGACCGGCTCGGCTAGTTTCCAGCGGCTGTGTTTTTCAGAAATCAATGGTGACATTACCCGGCGAAAACCGGATACTGCGCCGCCCTCTCGTCGACAAATAATAAAAACATGTTCCGAAACGTACGTTACTACCGACTCGAAAATGACTGGCCGGCCTCCGAAAAAACCTTATCAAAAGAACTGGAAAAGGCAGGATTCAAGCCTTGCGGTCCCCTGACGGAACGCAGCTCTGGCTGGGTACCGGTGGATCCGGATGCCGGCAACTCGCTGGCACGCCGCGTAAACGGCGCGGATTTGCTCAAGCTGCGCAGCCAGTCCCGCGTGTTGCCACCCGCGGTCGTCAACGAAGAACTGGAAATTCGTATCGAGGAATACCGTAATCGCATGCAGGAAGCGCCAAGCGCGCGCGAGAAACGACGCCTGAAGGCCGAGACCCGCGATGAACTGTTACCAAAGGCAATGCTCAAGTCGGACAAGATTTGGGGCTACGTTGACCTTAAAGAAAAAGTCATCGGAGTGGATACCGCCCTGGATTCGGTCGCAGAGCGATTTTTGCGACGTCTGAGCGCGCCGTTCGGTGGACTAATTGCGCGGCCGCTGCAATACAAGCAGTCAGTCGATGAATT
>JAHEFF010000091.1 GCA_024640315.1 Woeseiaceae bacterium | reverse complement strand
GGACCGGCGAAACCCTGTGGATGTACCGCATCGAAGAGGGCAAGCGCGGTGACAATGCGCCGCGCAAAGGACCTGGCCGCGGTGTCGCCTATCGGCGTGACGGAACACTGGAAACAATCTACATGATTTCTCCGGGCTACCACCTTATTGCGCTCGATGCCAAAACGGGCAAGCCGGTAGCTTCTTTTGGCGATGACGGCATTGTCGATCTAAAAGCGAATATCGATCAGGACATCGATCTCGACAATGCCCGCATTGGTGCAAGCTCGCCGCCCATTGTCGTTGGCGACGTGGTCATCGTCGGCTCGGCGTTTCCGGCAGGCGGTGCGCCGCCGACCAAGGAAATGCCGGTAGGCAATGTCACAGGTTACGACGCTGTGACGGGCGAGCGCCTTTGGATCTTCCACACCATTCCGCAACCCGGCGAGTTTGGGCACGAGACCTGGGACGACGGCGGCTGGTCCTTTACCGGCAATGTCGGCGTCTGGGCGCCGATGTCTGCAGACCCTGAACTTGGCTATGTATACCTGCCGACTGAGGCGCCAACGGGTGACTACTACGGCGGCCACCGGCCCGGCGATAATCTCTTTTCACAAAGTCTCGTATGTCTGGATGCAAAGACCGGTGAACGAGTCTGGCATTTCCAGACCGTGCATCACCCTATCTGGGATTACGATCTGCCTGCGCCGCCGGTACTGATCGACATTGAAGTTGATGGCAGGCAGATTCCCGCCGTCGCCCAGATCTCCAAACAGGGCTTCACTTTCGTATTCGACCGGAGGACCGGCGATCCGGTGTGGCCTATCGAGGAGCGTTCTGTCGCCGCCAGCAATGTGCCCGCCGAAATCACCTCGGCGACTCAGCCCTTCCCGACGCTGCCGGAACCATTCGAACCTCAAGGCGTTAGCGATGACAACCTGAACAATCTGACACCCGAGGTCTTTGCCGAAGCGAGGCGCATCGCATCACGATATACAACGGGGCCGCTTTATACGCCGCCGACGGTCGTAACCGATGACAACCTGGGAACGCTGGTTGCATTGACGCCGGGCGGCGGCGGTAACTGGCAGGGTGCCGTAGCGGATCCCGAAACCGGATTCATGTACGTATCGTCGACGTCTTCAGTCAGTATTGTCGGATTGATGAGCGACCCCGACCGTTCGAACATGAATTACGTTATCAGCCGCGCGACACTGGAAGGACCTTTCGGATTGCCGCTGACGCGTCCGCCGTGGGGGAGAATCACTGCGATCGATCTCAATACTGGCAAAATCGCATGGGTGATAGCCAACGGCGACACACCTGAGGCCGTTCGCGACCACGAAAAACTGCAGGGCGTCGACCTCCCCCGAACGGGCCATGAGGACCGAGCCGGCCTGCTGGTGACAAAGTCCCTGTTATTCGCCGGCGAAGGTGCCGGTCTTTACGTCGCAACACAGGGTGGCACGAAGTTTCGCGCGCATGACAAGCAAAGCGGTGAAATACTTGCTGAGATCGATCTCGGCACCCGTCAAAGCGGCGTCCCGATGACTTATGCCATCAATGGCAAGCAGTTCATCGTTGTTGCTGCCGGTGCGCCCAATCAAGCCGGTGAGCTGGTTGCCCTGGCCGTTTCAGGGCAACCATAAGGCTGGCACGTGGAATTCCTCGAGACCTTTTATACGAAATTCGTCCCGTTTTTTCTTTTCACGGTCATGGTAGCCATGGGACTTGCGCTGACGGTCAACGATCTCAAAGAAGTTGTGCGTAAGCCGAAGGCAATCCTGACCGGACTGACCGCGCAAATGCTTTTCCTTCCTGCTATAGCGATAGGCTACGGCTTCCTGTTCGACAGCCCTCCGGTCATCGCGGCAGGCGCCATCATCCTTGCGGCCTGCCCTGGCGGTATCACATCCAACGCTTACGTCTTTGCAAGTCGCGCTGACATTGCGCTTTCCGTTGGGCTGACCGCTGTAGCGAGCGTGATTACGATCTTTACCGTGCCCTTTCTGACCCTGCTGGCGCTGAACCTGCACCTGGATCGCGCCGCAATTCCGGAGCTGCCAGCCGGCCAGATGATGTGGAAACTGGCACAACTGACCATCATTCCGGTCGCGTTGGGAATGACGTTTCGACGTCTGAAACCGGTCGCGGCGCTGCGCATGATTGAACCATTGCGCATCATTACCCTGCTGGCGCTGATTGTCATCGTCGTCATCGGTACGGTGACCGCATGGGACACAATCATTGAAAACTTCTGGACCGCTGGTTTGCTTATGACAGCCATTAACCTCACGGCCATGTCATTCGGCTATGGCCTCGGCAATTTAATGCGTTTGCCGTTTCCGCAGATGGCGAGCATCACCTTCGAGGTTGGCGTCCAGAATCTGTCCATGGCGCTGTTTGTTGCGTTCACATTTCTCAAATCTCCCGAGCTGGCGGTGTCAACGCTCGTTTATGCGCTCATCATGAAGATTACTGCCATGTCTTTTGTCTGGTACGTGAGAAATCGCCTGGGCAAATTCATACCGGTCACCTAGCCGACGTGCTTGCCTGCCTCCCAGCCAAACCCGTCGCCGATCGTATCTTTCGCGACCTCCGCGGGTAATTCCTCGAGCTCGGTGGCCATGGTGTCGTTCCAGCGATTCAAAAACCCGAACAGCGCAATCGAAGCTACGATTTCCACGACCTGATCCTCGTCGAAATGCTCGTAGGCTGCCGAAAAATCTTCCGGCGTAGCCTGTGCGGGCGATAACGCACCCTTGTAGGCAAGCCGCAAAGCCGCGCGTTCCGCAGCGCTGAAACAGTCGGCAGTTTCGAACTCCCAGACCCTGCTGATTTTCTCTTCGGATGCCTTGTAGATTTTCGACAGGTTCGCCATGTGCGCCTGGCAGTAACGGCATCCAGCCGCCTGGCTGGCAATCAGGCTAACGAGCATCTTCAATTCTTCGGCAACGGTACCTTCATAAAGCACCGCCTGGTTCAACTGCATGAAGGCGCGCACGATGTTCGGTCGTCGCGCCATTGTCTGAATACTGTTTGGCGTAAAGCCACGCGTATTCTTGTAATGGACAAACCGTTCCTGGATATCCTCGGGAACGGAGTCAAAAGCCAGTGGCTTCATATGCGGCATCTTTTTCTCCTGGCCTTACGCAGCTGTATCGATGTCGAATTTCATGACGGTGACGCCGACAGCGAATATCGGCAATTCCGCGGTGTAGAACTGCAGATGCCCCTGCCCTCCGGCCGCCACCGCTGCAGCGATGTAGGTTCGTATTTCGAAACCGCCCTGACCTGCCTGGGCGTAGGTCTCTTCATCTGAATAGCTCAGCAACTTGTCCTTCTCAAGACGTGTCAACTGACCCAGAAATTGCCGGTCCCACGTTTCGTTTATTTTTCCCGAGTCCGGCGTGGCAGGCCAGTGCGATACACCACCGGTTGCGACGAGCGCAAGCTTCTCCGGCACCGAATCGCAGGCACGCCGCAGCGCCTCACCGAACACCCACGCTCTGTGCAACGGCGTCAGTGGCGGGCCCTGGCAATTTATGTTGACCGGAATGATCGGCAAATCGTATTTCGGCGTCAGGAAATTCAAGGGCACCATGATGCCGTGGTCAAACTTCCATTCCTCCGCATAGGCGACATCAACCGTTTGCATGATCTCTCGCGTCAGTCGTGTCGCCAGGTCGGGCGCGCCCGGTATCTTTGTACGCTCAATCCTCAGCCATTCCGGATCCTCGATCGGGCCTTCATAGGTGTCACCGATACCTATGCAGTAGGCCGGCATGTTGTTCATGAAGAAGTTCGCAAAGTGCTCGGCGGCGACCACGATCAGGGCTTCGGCGCCACTGTCCTCTATATCCTGACGCTGACGGTCAAGCGCGGCCAGGAACTCGTCGCGCCTGGCCGTGTTCTCGCAGAGGTGTGCACGTCCGGTGATTCCAGGCGCGTGACTCAGTGCACCAGCATATACAAGGCTCATCGGTTCTTTTCCTCTTCAGTGAAGCTCGCACCGCCGCCGGTCATTGTGTAGACGCCGGCGCGGACAGGACCATGTTTCTCAATGCCCTCACGCATCATGTCGAGGTAGTCAAACCACTCGATGCCGAGCAGCGCCGCATAATGCATCAGTATTTGCCCATTGACACCGAGCACGTACAGAAGACCGATATCGCCTTCTCGCAGAGCATTCGCTTCTTCATCCGTTAAATCGAACTCACCGATAAATGCATCGATATCACTATGGTATTTACGTTGCGCCGCTTCATCACGATTCAGCACGTAGAGAAATTTCTGCAGCTGGTAGAGGCTCATGCCTTACCCAACTGCGGAACGCGATGCGAGCCCATGGCGATGCAGATGTTCTTGGTTTCCATATAAAACTCGAAACTGTAGTCGCCGCCATCCCTGCCAATGCCGCTTGCCTTCATGCCGCCGAATGGCGCGGGAAGATGGCGATTGTTCTCCGAATTGACCCAGATCATGCCGGCGTCGAGGTCCCGCGCGATTCTGTGACCACGGCCAATATCGTTCGTCCAGACGTAACCTGCCAGACCGTAGGCAATGTCGTTTGCAATCCTGACGGCATCATTCTCATCCTTGAACGGGATAGCGGTCAGTACCGGACCAAAAATCTCCTGCTGCGCGATGCGCATGTCGTTGCTCGCGCCGACAAACAGGGTTGGTTCCACGTAATTCCCTTTCCCGTCGATCGGTGCGGCCTTGCCGCCGATGGCGATTTTCGCGCCGTCTTCATTTGCGATGTCAAAATAACTACAGACTTTGCGGAAGTGCCTGTCGTGTACAAGCGGGCCGACCTCGGTCGCCGGGTCGAGTGGGTGGCCCACTTTCAGATTGCTGATGCGCTCAACCAGCC
>JAHEFF010000058.1:14705-17503 GCA_024640315.1 Woeseiaceae bacterium | reverse complement strand
CAAGGCGGAGTTGAATCGGGCGTTTGCAGACAAAGAGGAATACTACCAGGGGGAAGATCTGGACCGCTGGCTCGACAGCATGTCCTACAAGGATCTCCTCGAAAAAGTGATGGGGTATAGCGCCAAAGTGACCGAGTTTCTTGACCCGGTTCTGGCAATTTCGATGGGCGGGGTCGGCGCCGATGTTTACTCTGCCTACTCGGCAAAATTACTGGATATGCCGGGAACAAATGTTCACTACGAATACGACGCCGCCAAAGAGGATGCCTATAGTTTTCCGGGCGGCAACGCCGGCATTTTCAGGCACATCGTCAAGTACCTCATTCCGGACAGCATTGAGGGCGGCCAGGCGTTCGAAGAGGTTCTCGTCAACCCAATTGACTTTGCCGCCCTGGATCGAGCGAATAATCGCTGCAATATTCGCCTCAATGCCACGGCTATCGACGTCAGTCATGCCGGATCGCCGGGCACAGCGGACTATGTGAATGTGACCTATCACCAAAAAGGTAAAGTGCGGCGAGTCAAAGCCAGGTCGGTCGTGATGTCCATTGGAGGATGGGTAGCCCGAAATATTGTCAGTGACATGCCGGAGTCTATTCGGGATGCATACGATCAGTTTTATCACTCTCCGGTTCTCGTCGTGAACGTTGCGCTAAGAAACTGGCGGTTCCTCGACAAACTGGGCATTTCTGCCGGTCGCTGGTTTGAAGGCTTCGGGAGGTTCTTCGCCATCCGCAGGCCGATGAATACCGGCAATTCCACGCAGCCCTTTGATCCGGACAAACCTGCGGTAATGACGTTCTATGTTCCGTTTAACAACCCGGGATATCCGATGGAAGTGCAGGGCGTCATCGGGCGCGCCGAGCTTCTGAGCAAATCGTACAGTCAGTATGAAAAAGAAATCATCGAACAGATGACCAAAATGTTCTCAGCCCATGGTTTTGACGCGGAGCAGGATGTGGCGGGTATCGTCCTGAATCGCTGGGGGCATGCCTACATATCGCCGCAGCCGGGCTTTCATTTCGGCAAGGACGGCGAGCCGGCCCCGAGGGAGGTCGTCAAGCAGGGCTTTGGCCGAGTTCAGTTTGGACACTCCGAGCTCAGTGGCTATATGAGCCACACCAGGGCTCTCAACGAAGGAGCAAGAGCGGCAAAAGCGGCAATCAAGCTAATCTGAGTTTTGCTCCGTCATTCGCCGGGCGGGTGTCTGACTATTGTTGACGGCCAAATCTTTCGCCGAAGAAATCACCCTCGTTCCAGCTCGGACGTTCTTCGTCCATCGCGATTCGGTAACCAATGCGTGCACCGGCGCGCGCAAATCTAAGCGCCGTTTCCCATTCGATTGGTTGGGAGAAATCATCCGATGGATAATGGTAATGGGTGTTGAAGAATTCCTCTTGTACCGCGCGCCCGTCCACGCCGGGATCTGACGAACCTATCCCTTCGGCAAAGTAAACAGCGGGAATGCCCTGTCGAACAAACGAGTACTGATCGCTGCGGATGAAATAAACTTCATCCGGATAAGGGTCGGGTGTTAACTCGAATCCCTCTTTAATCGCCTCGGCCGCGGTGAGTGCCTCCAGCGATGAGTGCTCGGAGCCATAGCCGACGGCCGTATCCAGAGGAAACAACATCATGGGCATGTCGATATTCACATTGGCGACGATAGCGGGTGGCGGCACAGTCGGATTTTGCGCGAAATAGTCTGAACCCAGCAAACCGTGTTCCTCACCGGTCACAGCAACGAACACGATCGAACGGTGTGGGCGCACCGGCAATAAGGCCAGCGCTCGAGCCATTTCAATCGTCATCGCAACGCCGAGTGCGTTGTCGTACATGCCGTTATAGATGTTGTCTCCATCGACCGGCGAACCGACGCCCAGGTGATCCAGGTGAGTCGAATAGACGACATACTCGCCGGCCAGTTCCTGATGGCTGCCGCGCAGTATGCCAATAACGTTGGCGCTGCTGATGCGCTCATGCAGAGAGCTGCGGTACATTGAAACCTCAACGCCCAGTGCCGTGGACATTGGGCGGGCCGCGTCTCCGGCGTCCTGGGCCTCCTCAAAGGTAATTGGCGAACCTGCAAACAATTGCTCTGCTGATGCCCGATTGAACATTGCATCACCCTGGTTTTCCGGATGATAGTCAGCGACGTTGCCAGTCGGATCGACCCACGACATGTCCGGTTGTGTGGCCAGATTCCGCGTGTAGTCCTCCCACGAGTATCGTTCTTCCTCCAAACGGCTCATTAGTCCGATAACACCGATTGCGCCGCGGCTGACAAATTCTTCGGCCTTGGTTCTGCCCGACGAGTAGTGCGCACGCTCTGTGGACGGGAATGTCGCAGGCGCGCCTTCGAACATGGCGACAATTTTGCCGCTCACGTCGATCCCATCATAGTCCGAGTAGCCTAGCTCTGGCGCGTGAACGCCGAAGCCGACGAAGACAACCTCTGCACGAATTTCGTTTCGATCGCGTACCTTGTCTGCGTAGATGATCAGGTCGTCTTTCCACGCCAGCTCTACGTCGCCTGTGCTCTTGTGCAAAGTGACGCCGGAATTCTCAATATCCACCATTCGCGTGATGAACGGAATTGGCTGCATCCAACCATCCGTTCCGCCGGACTCCAGGCCAATAGCGGCAAACTGCTCAGCGACAAATTGTGCCGACTCATCATATCCACGAGTGCCGGTCATTCGACCCTCGCGCTCATCTGCCGCAAGGTAGTTCACTATCGACTGAATGTTGTCGCGGGAAATCGTGGCGAGAGCGGTATCCAGAACATCTTCGGCGCT
>JAHEFF010000058.1:0-14605 GCA_024640315.1 Woeseiaceae bacterium | reverse complement strand
GTGTCCAAAGTGTCAGCCGACGGGGTCATTCTCGAGCGAGACTTCATGGTTGGCAGTAAAGATCTCCCATTTCATGGCGGAAGAGGGATGTTCATCGTAGGACGTAGTCTTTGGGTCGTAGATGCCGAGGGCGTTCACGAATTCGACCGTTTCACCGGCTCCCAGCTGGGGTTCGTTGATTTGTCAGCGTTCGAACCGGGATTTCCAAACGACATCGTGGTGACTGCGACGGGGGATTTGTACGTGACCGATACCGACGCGTCGCGGTTATACAAGATAAGCGATGGCGTTGCCTCCATTGCAACTGAAACGCCATATCCAGCCAATGGCATAACGATTAACCCTGCAAACGGCCGCCTGATCCTGGTTCCGTGGAGTGACTCGGTCGAATTTGTCGAATGGGATGTGGATAGCATGGAATTCTCTACCCTGGGCATGGCGCCGACTGGCGGCAGTTTCGACGGCGTCGAAGTCGTAGAGGGAAAAATTATTACCGCGAGCCAGGCGGATAAGAGTTTGCACGTCATGGTCGATGGCATTGACAGGCTGGTCATTGAGTTGCCGGGACGTCCGGCCGATATTGGTGTGGATACCAGGAGAATGCATATCGCAGTGCCGTACGTCGGTCGGGACCAGGTCGATATTGTCGTGCTGGAGCCTCAATTCTGAAGATTGCGTTTCGTGTTCGATCGTATTGGACTGTCCTGCTAGTCGGAATCGTGCCCGCGCGGGATGGCAAAGGTGTTCGGAGGGCAGCGCCGCACGCAGCGGTGATGTAAGTAGTTTAAGTTGACAGTTAGCGGAATGCGGCTATATTGCCGGCAACAAACCAGATGCAACAAAGTCGAATTCACGTTGCTCTTGGCGAATATGGAATAGACTCATGAAGAAAGTATTTCAGGCCATCGCGCTATTTTCCATCGTGGCTGGTGCAATGGCGCAGGACCTCCCGGATCAACGCGCGATTGTACTGGACGAGGACGTATGGGTTACGTTCTACGACCTGCCGTCGCGGCGGTTTCGGACTATTCGTGATGCTTTCGTCCGGCGCGACTTTGAGTCCGTTTCGCGAGACCTGGACATTACAATCGGTTTTCTGAGCGTCGAAGCGCAACGCGCTGTGCCGGAACTTAAGCCTGCGATAACCGAAGTAGTAGAACAAATGCAGGCTATGCGGAGCGGTCTATCCGACACTTCGCTAAACGTGGGTCAACTGGACGCAGTTTTTGCCCGTACACACTGGCTCTTGTCTCAGCAGTACCTGGTATTCGCAATACAGGCCAGAGACCTTCAGATGTATCGGAACGCCGGGCGATACCTGTTTGCGACAGCACATCATCTTGAAAGATCTGTCCTGTGGTCAGATGCCAGGGTCACCAAGGAAATTGTGAGTTCGCTGGATTCGATTCGGGATATGGCGGCGAAGCTGCAAAACAGCGAGTCGCCCGAACGCGTGATGATGGGTAGGCCAGTGCGTTTAACGGCGAAAACGCTGATCGAAATCGGCGAGCAAATCGATCGACGCGTGCGAGTTGCGGAACTGTTACCTGAATAAGTCAGGATGGATTCATATCCCGCGGAACAACCTACCAAGCAGGTCGGCGCCGGTAATAATTTGTTTTCGGTCATCTGTCCATAGCAGAACAATATCCTTTTCGATTGCGGCGTCATTTTCCTCGCTCATTCCGTTTTTCAGCTCTGCAATGATGTGCCCCAATGGATGTAAAGGATTTCGGATAACAACCGGACGGTGGCAATGCGCGTAGCCGTCGACGGTAGACGGATCGGTCATGATTGCGCGAAGGTATGCGTCCGCATCCAGGATCAACAGCGGCAATCCCGACTCGTTCGTCAGAATGACCCACTTTCTTCCGGAAGAATTGACGGCGCTTGCGAAAGGATCTGAAAGGGAGCTCACCGTTGGCAATACCGGAAAATCGACTTTCGTTGGCAGGCTGATGATGCTCGTTGGATCGACCGACTCACCTTCTTCCTGTATCGCAACGTCGTCGATATCGAGGAAATTCAGTGCGCCACGACCTTCGATAAAATCTATTTCCGCATGTTCAGACGCGATATGTTGTTCAATTACGCCCTTGAGCTGCCGCTCTTTCAGGAAATCGACAGTTTCGGCTCCCAGCCATTTGTCCAGCACCCAGGCGGAAGGTTTAGCCACGGGATACAGTACGCGCTGATAAAATTGCAGCACAGGGCTTAACAACGATGCCATTCGCATGGCACGGCGGGAGAAATATGCTTGCGGCAAAATCTCACCGGCAATGGTAATCACGATCGTCGAAAAAGCGAAAGCTACGACGCCCACCATCACGGAATTGGACAATAGCGTCAGAAGCACGTTTATGCCCACGTTGCCCCAGAGAATCGTCGTCAAAAGGAAATTGGACTCCCTCCGCAATTCCAGGATTTTCTCGGCAGCCTGGTTTCCAGCTCCCGCTTCGGCTTCCAATCGCAGTCGACTCAGGCTGAAGAAAGCGAGGTTCAGGCCGGAAAACATTGCCGAATGGCAAAGGCAGATCAGAATACCGATCCAGATGAAAGTCTCCATAAGGGGCTCTTGTGTTGGGAATTGAACGATATACTCAGCGTGAAATAACTTTCGCAGCGCTATTGAGTGTCAGGCATGTTGATTGCAGCTGTAGACTGCGCCACATTGGTACGCGAAGTAAGACGCATCTTCAATAAGTTTCGCAACATGCAGGGTACGCCTTATCTTTATGTGCCTTTCGCCTTTCTGCAATCAGGTAATGTAACATAGCAGGCAAGGCCGCCAGTTTCGCTGGTTCTGTATCATTCCTTTCGTGGCCGATGATTGGTATGCCAATTTGAAACACGATTCTACTTGTTGGTATAGAGACCGGCGCATTCTTTCACACAACGAGCGTTGAATCAGTTCTATGGATGAGTCATCAATTACGTCTGGTCTGGCGAGTCGCTTGGAGCTGATTGCGCTTGCCATTCTCATTGTTGGTGTCGTGGTTGCGCGACTTGCCAGCATGGCAGCTGGCCGAATCCTGGATGGCCTTGATCGCCATGCGGCCCGCCTTGCAACGACGGAAACCACCGTGTTGTCGCCGAAAGTGATTGACGTGACACGGGCGTTTGTTTTCTGGATCTTCGTAGTGCTTGCCGTATTGTTGTCGCTTCGTTTTTTAGGGGTCGGTGGCGTATCGGACGGATTCAATTCCATTATTGAGTTTACGCCGAAAATCCTTGTTGCAATTGCAATTGTCATCGTAGGCCATCTGCTTGGATTGATCGCGGGTCACCTGTTATCACAACTCGATGATGACATCGCGAGTGACTCAATTGGGCCGAGGCTGCTGCATGGGGCGATTCTGGCCGTCGCCATCGTAATGGGGCTGCAGCACATCAGTGTCGACATTTCATTCATTACTCGCCTTATTCTTATTCTCGTTGGTACCGTCAGCGCGGGTTTGATGTTGGCATTCGCTTTGGGTGCGCGGCAGCACGTCGCTAACCTGCTCGCACGCCGGGAGCTGTCGCGGCTGGCGATCGGTGAACGAATTCGCGTGGACGGTGTTGAAGGGGAGATTGTCGATATTTACAGCACGGGCCTGGATATCGCTACTGACGATGGCGTCGCGTCAATCCCGGCCGCCCGGCTTGCCGAACTCAGCGTATTGCGCCGCGCCGAGACTGACGATGATGGTTGACGTCGATCCAATTACGACGGATTTTGCGGAGAAATATCCAGACTCATTTGCGCGGATAATCAGCCGCGCGGATGAAAGCGATATATCACAAGTGCTTGAAAAACTGCCGCCCAGGATCAAGGCGACGATTGTTGCTCGCCTGCCGGCTTCACGAATCAGCCAGCTGCTGGATTCCGGAAAACACGCAAGCGAGCAATGGCTTGTAGATGCGTCATTTGATGACGCCGTGACATTGCTTAGCCGCATTCCGCGGGAACGACGTCTCGCGATGGTCAATTCGCTTGGCGATCGCAAACGAAAACAGCGATTACTGCGGCACCAGCAATATCCAACGCACAGCATTGGCGCACTGGTCAGCGATGTCGTGTTGCGCATCAGATCTGACAGTGACGCGGCGAACGTAATGAAGGATCTGCGAGATATAGAGGCGGACGATCCAGGGGCTATAGTTCTTGTTGGTGCAGACGGCCACTATTTCGGCTTGTTGAACCATTGGCGTTTGCTGACGAGCGATCCGCCGATCGGCAGGATCAGTAATTATGTTCTGAATGTCGCGCCAATCCACCCGGAGACATCGATTCCCAGTGCCATGCAAAACGAAGGTTGGCTCAAACACGATTGGCTGCCGGTCGTTGATCACAGGCAGCGACTACTGGGCGGTGTCTCGCGTGCGAGAATTTTTCGTGATGCGAGCGCATATACGACCAATAAACAAAGTTCACCAGATGTGTTATTTGATCTCATGACTGAGTTGGTCTATTTATTTGGCACGCTAATTGACAGGATGCTTTTGCGCGGGAGTTCTCGATGACTCTGGACACTGTGCTCAGGGAGGCCTACCTGATCGAACAGCCGGTGGATGCGGCACGTTTGATCGAAGGCCTGCCCAATCGTGTTTTGAGCGAGTATTTGCGTAAAGTCAGTCCAACCGCACTGGTTCAGTGCATGGATTTTCTGTCCAGCAGCCGCGCTACGGCGGTGTTTGAGCGACTCCAGCCAAAACAACAGCAGGGTGTTCTCCAGGAAGCTCCGCCACGACTCGCGTTGACGTTACTTGCCGGAGTAAACGAAGAGGCGCGTGAAAAATTTCTCGACGCCCAGCCGGAATCAGTTCGCGAAGACCTGGCTCGGCTGCTGCAGTTCGATGAGGACTCTGCGGGCTGGTTGCTTGATCGTCCGTACGACACCATTCGCGTCGATATGACGGTTGCCGAAGCGCTTGCCGTTGTCCGCAGATCGGGTGCCCGCCGTACACGCTCGCTATACGTTGTCGATCGCGGCAATAAACTGATAGGCAAAGTTGACATGCAGGCCATGGCGATGGCTGAGTCAGATCAGCGGCTTGATGGGTTATTGGAGGATCTGGAGGGTGGCGTACTTGCTACGGCACCGCGCAAGGAAGTCGTCGAGCAGCTTGAAAAGTTTCGCGTGGATTCTTTGCCAGTGATTGACGTTGAGGGACGGTTGCTTGGCGTGGTGCGTTACCAACGCCTTTTCGAGGCCATTGAGTCGGTCGCTACCGCCGGCATGCAGAAGATGGTTGGTGCAAGTGCCGACGAACGTGCCTTGTCGGCCGCTATGTTCTCGGTAAGGCGACGCCTCCCCTGGTTGCACATTAATCTTTTGACTGCATTTCTGGCTGCTGCGGTTGTGGGGGCGTTCGAGAGCCTGATCGCACAATTCACAGCGCTGGCGGTGTTGCTGCCGGTTGTCGCGGGACAGTCGGGCAATGCCGGGTCGCAGGCTCTCGCGGTAACGATGCGTGGCCTGGCGCTACGCGAAATTGGCACGCGGGAATGGCGCCGGGTTTTGTGGAAGGAGGTTCAGGTTGGAGTAGTCGACGGTCTTGCGCTTGCGGTGACTTGTGGAATTTCTGTTTTTGTCTGGAGCCGGTCGATAGGGCTCGGATTGGTCATCGCGGTGGCGATGATATTGTCGATGGTTGCTGCTGGTATCTCTGGCGCTGTCGTTCCGATACTGCTGACGCGACTCGGGCAGGATCCAGCGACCGCGTCATCGATCATTCTGACGACGGTAACCGACGTCTCCGGCTTTGTATCGTTTTTGGGTACCGCCACATTATTGCAGTTCCTTCTATGACCCGGGATCCTGCGGGGAAGTAGGTGTTTTTCGAGTGTCCGGCCCTTATCGCTGCTGCGTGAATGTCAGGCACGCTTCGACTCAAGTCTTCACTTTGTGTTTCCGCCTGAAACCGGCGGTGAAACGACAGAATCGTCCTCCACGCTGCTGTTTTCTTTATCGCTCGCGAAACAATGCCGGGCGATTCTGCGTGTATACATATTGATGCGTCGAAGATTCTCGACAATGTCGGTCTCGATTTGAAATGCTTCAAGCCGGTGTGGTTCGTCTGCCACCAGCCGAGCCGCGAGGTGATTCGTCGCCTCATGTGCGAGATCGTTCACATCGTCCTTGCTTTCTATTGCGTCGAGCGCATCTTGTAAATTGCCGGTCTCCAACGTGGTTAGTGTTTTCTCGAATGCTCGTTTTACCTGTCCATTTAGTGCGTCGAGCTTGGTGAGTGTCGAAGGACTGACAGCTACATTGTTCCGCATTCGTTTCCGGGCAAGTGCAAGCATGTCTTTATCGATGACATCACCGATATTCTCAAGATAGTTTGCGATGCTCACGAAATGGCTCAGCTGACGTGGCTGTTCCCTGACAAGATCCTTCTGCGAGAGCCGACCAAGGTAACGAATGACCTCCGCATAGATGATATCGACGTCACTGTCTTTTTGCTCAAGTTCGGCAACCTCAGCCTCGGTGCCGCTCGTCACCACATGGAACGAACGTTCCAGCATCGAGTGGACAATATTGCCAAGTTCGGTCAATTCTCGCCGTACCTGGTCCAGCGCCATTGCCGGTTGTTCCAGGTAGAGTTCATCCAGGTAACGGGCCTGGATTCCGATTGGTTTCGGTCGTTCCGGTACGATCAGGTTGACGAGGCGAGCGAGCGGCTGGGTAAACCAGATGAACAGAAGCAGATTGCCAACATTGAATAGCGTGTGCGCGTTGGCGATCTGGCGCGGCAAATCGGCCGCCAGTTGATCAGCGCCAGACAATGCTTCGGTTACGGGTGAAATTCCCCGGACCACTTCAGCGAACTGCGGGATAAACATTATCCACAGCATGACGCCCGCGACATTGAAAACGATATGTGCCCAGGCGGCCTGGAGTGCCTCGCGCGGCCGGCCGACCGCCGAAATGAATGCGGTTGCACAAGTGCCGATATTGGAGCCGAAGAGCAGGCCGATTCCGGACTCCAGGGAGATCAGTCCCTGGCTGGCGAGTACGATCACAATTCCGGTTGTCGCCGACGAGCTTTGCACGATGGCGGTGAAAGCGGCGCCCGTCAGAACTGACAGTAGCGGGTTCTGCATCCCCTGCATTATTTGGATAAACGGCGGCCACTGGCGAAGTGGGTCGGTACCCAGGCTCATCAATTCCATGCCGAAAAAGATGAGACCGAGGCCCATGACGGCGTAGCCCCACTGGCGCACATATTCCCGGCGCGCCAGTATGTGCGTAAAGAAACCTGTTGCGATTAATAGTAATCCGTATTGGGAAACCTTGAAGGCAATGATCTGAGCAGTAATCGTGGTGCCGACGTTAGCGCCCAGGATTACGCCAATGGACTGGCTCAGATTAAGCAATCCGGCGGAGGCGAACCCCACAACCAGCACCGTTGTGACGGAGGACGATTGAATAACAGCAGTGACTATGGTGCCTGCCATCGCAGCAGTGAATCGATTGGCTGTCAGCCGTGCGAGCAGGTCTTTCATGCCCGTTCCAGCCACCGTCTTCAGCGATTCGGTCATCTGACGCATGCCGAAAAGGAACAGCGCCAGGCCGCCACCAAGTTGAGTGACCAGAAGTCCGAGATCAAGTGGGGCGAGTGTGGTCATACCGGCGAAGTGCGTGGAAATATGGGGTCAGAGTACTTTTTCGACATCGCTTGCCCCGCGGGGCAAGCTGTGTCGAAAAAGTACTCTGACCCCATGTTTACGATGTCGAAAAAGTACTCTGACCCCATATTCTCCGGCTATGTCATTCGGAGTCTTCCAGGCTTTCATGTTCATCTATGTAATCGGATTCATTGTCGTATTCGTCATACGTTCCTTCTTCCGAGTCCACAAACGTCGGTGAATCAGGCGCTTCGTCGACATCCCCTGATGTTGCGGCGACGGAAGATGCTTCAATCGCAGTTGGCGCCGGTACCTCATTGTCCGGCTTCTCGATGCCGATTCGAAATGCCGCGAAACCAGGCATTACGAATTGATCGAGCGCCATACCGAGAATTCTTCCTTTGACGGAAGCGCGAAGCTCCGATTGAACGTTGGTAATCGGGTCTGTAATTGTGCCGAGAAGGTCCCCTTCGCGCACCCGGTCGCCCAAGTCAACTTTACCGAACAAAACGCCGCCGCTTTCGGCGCGTATCCATGTTGAACGATAGTAGACCGGCTCCCGGTTTCCCCAATTCGTGGTCCTGTCATACATGTCCAGCTCGTTGAGCAGAGTCATGACACCTTTGGTGCTGTGAGTAACTTCCTTGTCCTGCACTCTTGTCGGCTCACCGGCCTCCACTGTGACGGTTGGGATTCCGGCGTCAGAGGCAGCGCGGCGCAAGGTGCCTCTGGTCCCTGCGCCATGTAAGACTGCGGTCGACCCAAACCCCTGCGTAAGTTCGACAATCTGTGGATTGTCAAGATCTGCCCGCAGTTGGGGCAGATTGGTACGTTGGAACGATCCGGTATGCATATCAACGAGCGCATCACAGTGGGTAATTACTTCTGTAAAGAAAGAATGGGCGAGTCGTGATGCCGCACTTCCACGCGGGTTACCCGGGAAATACCGGTTCAGATCGCGACGATCCGGCAAGTAACGCGACGATCGACGGAACCCCTGCAGATTGACAATCGGCACGCCAATAACAGCGCCGGACAATTTATGCGGTTCCAGGTCATAAAGCACGCGTCGCACCACTTCAATACCGTTGAGTTCGTCACCATGAATTGCGGCAGTCAGGCAAAGTACAGGTCCTGGCTTTGCGCCGTTGACAACGAGTACCGGTGTTGGCGCGGCAATTCCTTCGAAACTCTGATCCGGTGACCACGCCAGGCGTGTAGACGTGCCGGGAGGAACCTCCGCACCAAGCATCACCAGCGACTTCTGTTTGTAGACGGCCACCGGGGGCGGGCTCGGTGGTTCGATTTGTCCGATGTCAATTTCATCGACTTCCGGTAATGGCGAAACCGGTTTGGACAGGTCAATATTTTCTGCAATAGGCGGTTTGGGCTGCGGCATCGCCGCCACAGTGCTTACAATTTCTTCCGCGACAGGTGGTCCCACGTAAAAATCGCCAGTGGCTCTTATATACGCGTGTCCGAAGGAGTCGTAGACAATCGCACTGGGTACGTCTTTGACTGAGCCTTCATCGCCCTGA
The DNA here is from genome assembly GCA_024640315.1 of Woeseiaceae bacterium. Lineage (GTDB taxonomy): Bacteria > Pseudomonadota > Gammaproteobacteria > Steroidobacterales > Woeseiaceae > SZUA-117. The sequence continues at coordinate 5,449 of JAHEFF010000058.1, read as the reverse complement.
TCGTCAGCTGACGGATCCGTGGCTTCGCTGTCAATTACATTGCTACGGTCACCGGCGCCCAGTTCGGATTCATCGTCGGACGCTTCGCCGACGATCGTTTCAGCTGAATTGAGATTGGTGACTGCTTGCTCGATTTGCGGATCCGTTACAGCCTCTTCATCGAATGGCTGTGACTCTGATGCGCCCGCGAAACCACCGGATATGAGCAGGCAATATAAAGCAGCCGCCCAAATGACTGCAAAGCGCCCAGACAGCCCATCGCGGCTGCTTCTCTGGCCCGGGAAAACATGGTTCATACAAAAACTCATACAGTTCGAATGCTCTCTGTTCTCAAGAATACGGAAATCAGCGAAAGGATCTGAGACCTGGTCGATAATTCCGTCGTAACTATATGTTTTTCTTGAATTGACTGGAAGGGCTATTTGCCTGTCTCGCGGGCAATTTGCTCCGAAGGCCGGTTTTTGGCGCGCGCCGTGGACGTTGGCAGCGAATTTGGGTCGAAAACCCGGCTCGCACGTGCCCTTGCTCTACGCTGAATCGAACTCAATAGTTCAAGCCGACGTAATTTTCCACAAGCACTGTTCTGGTGCAACTTGAGTTGCAGAGGCACTCGCGCGCTTCTATTTAACAAGGGTATGGCCAGTACGCGGATTGCGCACGGGCAGCCACTCGTAGAAGGCCTGGAGTAATGCGTCACGCCGCGTAGCCCGGTCCCCTTCGACATCCTGGTGATTCTCTGCGCCGCGCCCAGCCAGGGGTCGTTCGCAGTCTCGCGGTCATCCCACAGAACGACTAACGGATGTCGGGCATGCATTGCCTTTGAGGCTGCGTCAATTTTGTATTGTGCGTGGCGCTGCCTATAGTCGGCCAATGTCACTGTTTCGTGCGGTGATTCGTGGTCACGCCCGATACGTAGGCCAGTTGGCCCTCCATCGCCTTCCGGACCGTATTCATCAATGTAGTTGCCCGGATGCACTACAAGATCAACCGTCGGATCATTCGCGATTACTTCATATGGCAATGCCGTGCAGAAATGCTGCAACGAAGGCTGCATCAGGTGCGTTGCTGATCTGTCCGCAAGCCGCTCGCAACAGCAAACTGGAAGAGACGCCGATCAGTGCGTCGTAGTGGAGCCTGCCTGCGGAGCGTCTCTCGCTGTCGTGTATGATGGTGCACCGGAACTTGAACAATTAAAATCTGATTTGCTCGTCGTCTGCGGTGGAGTCACCGCATCCATCGAAAAGCTGGGGGAATGGCCGAATGAATTTGCATAGCCGGTTGCTCGCCGTCGGCGCCTCGATCGCGGCGGGTTCCGCAGCCTTGCCTGCCGGGCGCTCAAGGAAAACCACATGATCCGCTGTCGTCGCTTCGCAGCTGTCGTAACAATCCTGGCGCTTGCCGTCGGTTGCACCGGCCAGGATGACCCGCAGGCCGGCGTCGATACCGGAGAAGACAACGCCGTCATCGACGCTATATTTGCATCCTGGAATTTACCGGGATCGCCGGGATGCGCGCTCGCTGTGGCGCAAGATGGCACCCTGGTGTACTCGCGCGGCTACGGATACGCGAACCTCGACTACGATATTCCCATCACGCCGCAGACGGTTTTCGATGTCGCTTCGGTCACCAAGCAGTTCAATGCGGCCAGTCTCAGCATGCTGGCCTTGGAGGGGAAGCTGTCGCTCGACGACGACGTCCGCAAGTGGCTTCCCGAGCTTCCCGAGTATGAGCAGCCGATTACCCTGCGGCACATGCTTCACCACACCAGCGGCTTGCGTGATTACCTGAACCTGTTCCCGCTCGCCGGACGCAACGACTACTTCCCGATTTCGCTTGACCAGATTCTGGCGATGATGTCGCGGCAGCGCGCACCGATTTTTCAGCCTGGCGACCAGTATCGCTATAGCAACACCGCCTACATGCTTCTCGCAAAGGTTCTCGAGCGCGCCGGCGGCAAATCTCTGGGCGCAATGGCGAGGGAGCGGATCTTCGAGCCGCTGGGGATGGATGGCAGCCTGATGTACGAAAACCTCGAGGAAATAATTCCTCGGCGTGCGACAGGCTACGACCGTGATGCGGATGGCCACGTGCGAATCGTGCACAACTACAATTTCGATGTCGCCGGCGACGGGCAACTGTACTCGACGATGGAGGATCTGCTGCGCTGGGATAACTTTCTGCACGGCGAAGAGAAGCCGCTGATTTATCCGCTAATGCTGACCGAGGGATACCTCAATAACGGCGATCCGATTGGATACGCGCAGGGTATTCGGCTGGATGAGTACCGCGGCCTGCAGACGGTCGGGCACAGCGGCAGCTCGTGGGGGTTCCGTACTGAGCTCGTTCGGTTTGTAGAGCCGCGCTTGTCGATCGCCATCTCCTGCAACGCGGACTCCGCCACGCCGGGAATTCTGGCGCAACAGGTCGCCGATCATTACCTGGCCGATAAGCTGGGGCCCGAAATTGAAGACGAGGCGATCGTTGCTGACCAGCAGGATGCGGAGGAGGCCCCCGAGCCGCCATCCCTGTCATCCATCGAGCTTGCTGAATTTGCCGGTAGCTTTTTCTCCGTCGAACTCGACGCGACCTACCGGTTTGCGGTCGTCGGCGGTGGGCTCGTAGTACGCATCGAGCAGGAATCGCCGCTCGAGGTCTTGCCGGTAGCCGATGACCGGTTCGAATTCGGATTTCAGCCGCAGGGGTGGTCGGGTACGGAGCAGGTAAGCCTGCAATTTGACCGCAACCGCAGCGGCGTCGTGACCGGTTTCGGCCTTACCCTGGGTTCAGAGCGGGGCATCGTTTTCGAGAAGAGATAAATCTGACCCCATTTTCAGGAGACGATCGATGATCAATAAATCCCTGGCAGTTCTGGCGAGTGTCTTACTTGCATTGACGGCCTGCGCGCCCGATGTGCCAGAACCCAGCGGCGTGGTTATCGTCAATGCACGGGTAATCGACGGTAGCGGCGGCCCATCACGGGAGGCCAGCGTTCGCATCGTGGGGGATCGCATTGCGGCGGTTGGGGATTTTGCACCGTTGGCAGAGGACACCGTCGTCGATGCCAATGGTCTGGCGCTGGCTCCGGGATTCATTGACAGCCACAGTCACCACGAGAGTGGGCTGATCGAGATGCCGGGCGCGCGGGCAGCCGTGAGCCAGGGAATCACCACTATCGTGGGCGGGCAGGACGGTGGTCAGGAGTATCCCCTGGCCGATTTTTTTGCCGCGCTCGAGACATCACCCGTCGCCATTAATGTCGCTTCTTACGCCGGTCACGGGACATTGCGTGGCGAGGTAATGGGGGAGGACTATCGCCGTCACGCGACTCCGCAGGAACTGGCAGAGATTTCGGAATTGCTGCAGACCGAAATGGACGCTGGCGCATTGGGGCTTTCCAGCGGACTGGAATACGATCCCGGGTCATTTTCAGCAAGCGAAGAGATGGTCGACCTCGCCAGGGTGGCGGCTTCCCATGGCGGGCGCTACATAAGTCATATCCGCAGCGAAGATCAGTATTTCTGGGAGGCCATCGACGAAATCATCAACATCGGTCGGGAAGCCCGGCTACCTGTACAGGTCAGCCATATTAAACTCGCCATGACCCGTTGGTGGGGACAGGCCGACCAACTGATCGCCAAACTGGACCAAGCCCGGACGTCCGGTGTCGACATCACCGCAGACATCTATCCTTATCGAGCCTGGAATACAGGATTCAGCTGGCTGACGACGTTATTTCCCGATCGCGACCTGGATCGACGAGACGGCGCGGAATATATACTGGGCGATATGTTGTCGCCGGAGGGCATCCTGGTCGCTTCTTACCGGCCGAATCCCGACTACGATGGGATGACCATTGCCGAGATTGCCAAGATCCGTGAATCCGATCCGGCGACAACGTTGATGGACTTGCTGAAGGCTGAAATGGCCACGAGCGGCGAGGGGTCGGGATCCCAGATGCTGGGTTTTGCCATGGATGAGCCCGATATCGAGTCCATCATGGCCTGGCCCCATACCGTCATCGGCAGTGACGGCGAACTCGCCGGTGTCCATCCGCGGGGCTACGGTGCCTTCACCCGGTATCTCGGACACTACGTCCGAGTGCGCAATGTCGTCAGTCTCGAAGAGGGCATTCGGAGAATTACCTCGCTCTCCGCACAACAGGTCGGGATCGTTGAGCGCGGTTCCATTGAGGTGGGTTATTACGCGGACCTGGTCCTGTTCGACCCCGACAAGGTCAAAGACCGCGCGACTGCCGACGTCCCTCATGTGCCATCCGTAGGAATCGAAAAAGTCTGGGTCAATGGGCAATTGGTATTCGAGGGCGGCCAGGTCACCGGCAACCGACCCGGCAAACCGATTCGGCGCACAAGCTCGCGAATCTGACCGGCAGCATTTGAAGGAAATCTCGATGGGTAACAGTTGGAGAGAGACGCTTGACGGCGGGGATGTACTGCTTATTGATGGTGGCATGGGTACTGAATTGCAGAGGCGCGGCGTGCCGATGGATAAAGTTGCGTGGAGCGGGGCTGCCGTGCTCACTCATCCTGATATCGTCCGTGAAACGCACGAGGACTATATCCGCGCCGGGGCAAAGGTGATTATTACGAACACCTTCGGCTCAACGCGGCAAATGCTCGAGCCAGCCGGCTACGGAGACCAGGTCGAGGCTGTCCATCGGGGCGCTGTCAAACTTGCCAGGCAAGCTTGCGACAATGTAGCTGAACACTCCGTAGCCGTGGCAGGTTCGATTTCAACTGAGCCGCCAGGCTTTGATCGAGACGCGTTCCTCTCACCCGAAAAGGAATTAGAGGCCTACCGGGAAGCGGCAGGTCTCCTGGCGGACGCGGGCGTTGATCTGATTGCGCTGGAAATGATCAACGAAACGAATCATGCGTCTCGTGCGTTGCAGGCAGCATTGGAAACCGAACTCCCCGTGTGGCTGGGTGTTGGCTGCAAGAAAACCAATGACGGCAGGATCGTCAGTTTTGACCACACCGACATGGAGTTGGCCACGCTGCTGGACGCTCTCATCCCCATGGGACCGACAGTAGTCAACATTATGCACAGTGAAATCGGTGCCATTCCCCAGGCCATTGAACTGGTTCGGGAACGGTGGTCGGGTCCTATCGGCGTGTACCCTGAATCAGGATACTTTACGAAGCCGAACTGGAACTTTGTCGATGTCATACCGCCCGCCGACCTGGTGACTGAAGCGCTCGGCTGGGCAGCGGCGGGAGTACGTTTGCTCGGTGGATGCTGTGGCACAAGCCCCGACCACATCAAGGCTCTCCATGCGGCGATGCCGGAACTGGAAGCTGCCCGAAGCGCCTAGCCAGTGGCGACACCAGAACACGGGAAGTACAGCGCTCGTCAAAAATCAGAACAGGCAACCAGGCCGGGGAATGTTCAGCCGTCGCGACCTGGTATTACTTGCGCATCAGGCATGTCG
>JAHEFF010000057.1 GCA_024640315.1 Woeseiaceae bacterium | reverse complement strand
GTTTTTGCAGCCGACCGCTACGATCACAGGGTATGCTGTCACGCCAGTGATCGGCTTCGTTCCTGAATCGGTGGAAATCATCGTTGACCCGGTTGAAGTGGATATGGCCTTCGAAGTGCCGCTTGAGTTTCTGCTGGATGAACGCAACGAGGAGCACTCGGAGCGCGAGTTCGGCGGCAGCACCTTTCCGGTTGTGACCTTTCATTTTGAGGGTCATAGAATCTGGGGTGCGACTGCGGGGATGCTTGTAACGCTTAGGCGAGCCTTATTTATTTAATTAAAAAACAATAATTTATGAAATCTATAGAGGAATTACTTGAAGTTATGGCTCGCCTCCGGAGCAGGGATAACGGCTGCCCGTGGGACGTCGAACAGAATTTCTCGACGATTGCTCCGTATACGATCGAGGAGGCCTACGAGGTAGCGGATGCGATAGACCGCGCGGATATGGACGGACTTCGGGATGAACTGGGTGACCTGCTATTCCAGGTTGTGTTTCACGCCCGCATGGCGGAGGAAGAAGGCAGCTTTGACTTCGAGGACGTTGTGCGAGGTATCGTTGAAAAGATGACCCGCCGGCACCCGCACGTCTTCGGTTCTGCGCAGGAGCGTGCCGCAGGTCCTGCAAAAGGGGCATGGGAACAGATCAAGGCGGCAGAAAGGGCTGCCAGGGAGAAAACCGTATCCGACAGCGCGCTGGATGACGTGGCCCATGCTTTGCCCGCGCTCAAGCGGGCTTACAAGCTCGGCAAACGGGCATCTTCGGCGGGCTTCGACTGGCCTGATACGCAGGGTGTGCGCGCCAAGATCCAGGAGGAAATGGCCGAGGTATCCGCGGCCGAATGTGGCGGCATGCAACAGGACATCGAAGATGAGCTGGGCGACCTGTTGTTCGCTGTCGTCAATCTTGCCCGGCACCTCCGGGTCGATCCGGAGGCCGCATTGACGGGGGCCAACCGCAAGTTCGAGAAACGTTTCCGCAGCATGGAAAAGGGCGTGCAAGACAGCGGCAAGCGAATCGGGGATCTGAGCCTTGAGGCACTTGACACCCGCTGGCGGGAAGCCAAAAAAGCCCCCTGATATTTCAGGACCAATCGGTTCATAAACCGTTCAGTTTCAGCGAGTTTTCCGCTTTTGCGTTCAGCAAAGGTTCATCGCCATACGCCTATTCTTGGTGCCAGGCTCGGAAGAGTTCCGGGCTACGTATCTGAAACTGGAGAAAGACCATGAAGACGAAATCCTGGATTGCGAAGGTAGCGGGCCTTTTCACTGCGTCGCTGTTCCTGGTTGCCGGGAATGCCGGCGCGGCTGACTACGCCTACGGCGGAAACCGGGCAGTGTATGACTATGCCAAGGTCCTCAGCGTGACCCCGGTCGTTCGATACGTAACCGTGACTACGCCGGTCAAGGAGTGCTGGGAAGATGTCGAGCACTACACACGACGCACGCCAGAGGCGGGCCGGGCCGGCAGGACGCTGTTTGGCGCCATTCTCGGTGGTGTTATAGGTCACCAGTTCGGCAGCGGCAGCGGCAATGATGCTGCCACTGTGGCTGGAACCGTGATTGGTGCGGCTGTGGCCAGTGGTTCCGATAACGGCCCGTATTACCGGACCACGGAATATTCGAGGCCTGTCAGGCGCTGTGAGACAAACTATCAGTCTCATCAGGAAGAGCGGGTCGATGGTTACGACGTGATTTATCGTTACCACGGCCGCAAGTACGCCACACGGACGCCGTTCGACCCGGGCAAAAAGCTCAAGATTCGGGTGGACGTAAGGCCGGCGGCCTGAGCACAACCGTTTGTCGCCGGGCGTGACTGCAGTGAATGTCATTTCAGTCGCGCCGGCGACAATCGAGGCTCGACTGTGACGCTCTCCGTTGCAATCGGGACAGCGACATACCAAACTTGGCCAGGCAACGCTTCGGCCCGGATCATTTTTATGCGACCACTGACCCAATTCCTGACAACACTCATTCTGCTGGCACTTGGCAGTATGTCTGTTGCCGCGCAGGTCGATTCGGTCGTCCAAACCGCGAGGGGCGGCAACGTGGCACCTGATGGTGCAGACCACGTGATACTCCAGGGTGGAGGACTGACACTGGACCAGGCAGTCCAGCAAGTAAGACGTCAATACAAGGGTCGCATCGTCAGTGCTGAAACCCGGGTCAGCGGTGGCCGTGAAACGCACATAATCAAGGTGCTGCTGAGTGACGGCACAGTGAAAACTGTCAGGGTTGCTGGACGTAGCGTCTGACGACGGAGGTTTCCCATGCGATTGCTCGTAATCGAAGACGACGCAACACTGCGTGAATCGCTTTGCCGCCAGCTGGCCGAGGCCGGCTTCGGCGTTGAACAAGCGGCTGACGGCCGCGAAGGGCTCTATTTCGCTCTCGAGTATCCCGTGGACCTGGCGATCGTAGATTTAGGGCTACCGGAGATCTCGGGTCTCGATGTTATTCGAGAAGTAAGGGACAAGGGGAAAACTTACCCGATCCTGATTCTGACCGCGCGTGATCGCTGGCAAGACAAAGTTGACGGTCTTGATGCCGGTGCTGACGACTATGTCGTCAAGCCATTCCACTATGAAGAAGTGTCGGCCCGCGTTAACGCGCTGCTGCGAAGAAGCGGCGGTTGGGCGTCTTCTGTACTTAGCGCAGGTCCGGTTACGCTCGATACCACGCGGCAGGAACTGAAAGTCGACGATGTCGAGATCGAATTGACCAGCTACGAATACCGCATTATCGAACACCTGATGATGCGCGCGGGCGAGGTGATTTCGAAAACGGAGTTGACTGATCGTCTTTATGACCAGGACTTCGAACGCGACAGCAATGTCATTGAAGTGTTTATCGGCCGACTGCGAAAGAAGATGGATCCGGACAACAAAATTCAGCCGATCGAAACCTTGCGTGGTCGCGGGTACCGATTTGCGCTGGACCGAAATCAGGCAGATTAAGCCGCCCGATGTCCTCATTAAGCGCAAGGCTACTGGTATCTGTCAGCCTGCTCCTGATCTTCTTTTTCGGCGCAACCATTGTTGTGCTCGATTCGGCGTTTCGTGAGGCGGGGGAACAGGCGCAGGAAGATATTCTCGACACCCAGTTGATGGCGCTAATCGCCGAAGCGGAACCCAACAATCGGGGCGAACTCGAAATGCCTTTCGCACTTCGGGAGCCCCGCTTTGGAAATCTTGGCTCGGGGCTTTATGGTGCGCTATCCGACGAATCAGACGCGCCGGTCTGGACGTCGCGCTCGTCCCTGGGTCTGAATGTTCCCTACGGCCCGCGTCCCGCGTCCGGTGCACACAGTTTTTCCCGGGTGAGCCTGGCCGATGGCACCCCTCTAATGGCGCTAAGCCTGCACGTCCAGTGGGAACTCGCAAACGGCGAGCTCAAACCCTACACGTTCAGCGTTGCGCAAAGTCTCGACTCGTTTAATGCACAGCTCGCGAGTTTTCGGCGACAGCTGTTCACGTGGTTCGCGGCCATTGCGCTGATCATGTTGTTTTCAATTTCTGTGGTCATGCGAGGATTGCTTAAACCGTTGCGACAGATCGAGTCCGAGATCAGCGATATTGAGGCCGGCAAACGCGAAAACCTGTCGGACGACTACCCGGATGAACTCTCGAGTGTTGCCCGCAATATGAATGTACTTGTTGGCAGTGAGCGGGGGCGGTCGGAACGCTACCGCAATACGCTCGATAATCTCGCGCACAGCCTCAAAACACCGCTTGCCGCAATCCGTTCCATCCTGGCGGAACAACGCTCGAGCGAGCTAACCGAAAGGGTAGAGACCCAGATCGAGCGTATGAATGACATCGTTCGATACCAGTTACGGAAGCCGTCAACCGCGAAGACTGAAAGCTTCGGCGTCGTTGCGGTTCCTGTCGACAAGGAACTCACAAAGCTCGTCGACGGATTGCACAAAGTTTACAAAGACAAGGAACCAGACATTATTGTCGATGTGGCGGATGGCATTTTGTTCAGGGGGGATACCGGGGATTTCCTGGAACTTGCGGGCAACCTGCTCGACAATGCCTGCAAGTGGTGCACATCGAAAGTCGGCCTGACAATCCGGCCATTGCAGGGTGCTGCGGTGGATTCGGGCGGCATGCAGATGGTGGTCGAAGACGACGGTCCCGGCATACCTGAACAGGCACAGGAGGCGCTGTTGCAGAGAGGAATGCGGCTGGACGAAAATGCGCCCGGTCATGGTATTGGTCTTGCTGTCGTTAAAGACATCGCCACATCGTACGGCGGTGATATTCACATATCCCGATCAGACCTCGGCGGTGCAAGAATAGTGGTAACTGTCAACCCGCAGTAGGTTTCCGTCCTTACCCATCTTTCTTGAGTGCGTCGCCCATATCCAGCAGCGGTTTAATCAGATCAAGCGGCAGCGGAAATATGATCGTGTTGGTTCTGTCGCCCGCGACTTCTTTCATCGTTTGCAGGTAACGCAGCTGCAAAGCCTGTGGTTGACCCTGCAATTGCTTTGCCGCGTCCGCCAAAATGCCCGCAGCCTGCCGTTCACCCTCGGCGGCAATGACTTTGGCACGCCTTGCACGTTCTGCCTCAGCCTGCTGCGCAATGGACCGGATCATGCTTTCGTCAAGGTCGACATGCTTGATTTCGACGTTGGCAACCTTGATACCCCAGTTGTCGGTTCGCTGATCCAGGATCGCCTGGATATCCGCGTTCAGCTTGTCCCGCTCGGACAGCATGTCATCGAGTTCGTGCTGCCCGAGTACGGATCGCAGGGTTGTCTGCGATAACTGGCTCGTTGCTTCGAACACATTGGCTACCTGTATGACTGCTTTTTCCGGGTCGACGATGCGGAAATAGATAACCGCGTTTACCTTGACGGAGACATTGTCTTTCGAGATGACATCCTGTGTCGGGACGTCCATCACGATGACTCGCAAATCCACTTTGGTCATTATCTGGAGAAACGGGATCAGGATGATGAGTCCAGGTCCTTTCACGCTCTGGAAGCGACCAAGGAAGAAGACAACGCCTCGTTCATACTCTTTGAGAATCTTTACGGCGTTGTAAAGGAAGATAAGCGCTAATGCGACAATCAGGCCTAAAGTTGCGACTGGCATGGTATTTCCCCGAAGGTTAAGTCTGGAGTTCGGCGTCAGTTGCCGAAGTCTCCCGAAGTGGTTCGATTTCGAGCACGAGACCGTTCATGGCTCGTACACGCACTTTCTGGTTTTTCTCGATTGGCACGGCACTGCGTGCGGCCCAGCTTTCACTTTCCAGCCAGACATGACCATCACCCGTGAATGACTCGGTGGCCGTTGCAATTCCACCAATGATGGACTCACGCCCGCTGATCGGGCCGCGTTTCCTGAGCTTCAGGAGGTAGCTAACGAGCCAGAAAAGGAAAATCCCGGCAACCAGGGCCATGCCAACCACGAATGTAATAGATATGCCGAAGCCCGGTATACCGCTATCGAACATCATGATTGAACCGAAGATGACTGCCGTGATACCACCGAGACCGAGCGCACCGAAACTCGGCACAAACGCTTCCGCAATGATCAGGATCATGCCGACCACAATCAAGGCAAGTCCCGCATAGTTGACGGGCAGAACCTGAAGTGCATAAGCAGCAAGCAGCAGGCAGATGACGCCGGCAACGCCTGGAATAATCGCGCCGGGGTTGTAACCCTCGAAAAGCAAACCGTAGAGACCGATCATGAGCAGCAGAATTGCGATTTCGGGACTGGCGATGGTATTCAGAATTTTCAGTCGCCAATTGGGTTCGAGCTTTTCAACGACCAGCCCCTCACTGTCGATCGTGAATGCCTCGTTGTTGACCCTGACTTCGCGACCATTGATGGCCTGCAAAAGCTCGGCGCGGTTGTCTGCGATCAAATCGATGACATTCTGATCCAGCGCTTCTGTGGCGGTAAGGGTCGCGGCATTGCGTACGGCGTCTTCCGCCCAGTCCGCGTTGCGGCCGTGGGCTTCAGCAAGCCCGCGGATATACGAAATCGAATCGTTGAGGACTTTGCGCTCCATCGCGGAGTCCGGGGCGCCGGGCGTTGGTTCGGCTGCGTCAGATTCCGTTTCTTCGTCTGCGCCAGTCTCTTCCGGCGCAGCATCACCGGGGGACAGGTCTTCGCCCATCAGCGACACCGGGGTGGCCGCGCCAAGATGCGTCGTGGGTGCCATCGCGGCGACATGGCTGGCCAACAGGATGTAGGTGCCGGCGCTGTCAGCCCGCGCGCCGCCCGGTGATACATACGTAACGACAGGAATACTCGACCCGAGGATCGCTTGCACTATATCTCGCATGGGTTCGACCAGGCCGCCTGGCGTATCCATCCGAATGATGATCAGACTGGCATCCTGTTCCTGCGCAGTATTGATGCCGTCGATGATGTATTCAGCGGTGGCGACGCCAAGTGCGCCTTCAAGATCCATGAGAATTGCGGTGCCGTCGGCGCGCGCATTCGATACCCACGCCAACGGCAACAAAATCAGAACGATTCTGAGAAAGGCGAGCGAATACAGTGGGCGTCGAATCATTCTGCTCATGATATCAGGGCTGATTCTCCAAAGGGCGCCTGTTATGGCATTCTCTTGTTTCTTGATCAGGGCAGGGCGTGATGTTCATTCGTTTCATAACCACCGGCGGTACTATCGATAAAATCTATTTTGACGCGCTGAGTCAGTTTGAAATCGGCGATTCGCCGATCGAGACCATATTGACTGACGGACTGGTTAGCTTTGACTACGACATCGTGTCGATGTTCCGCAAGGACAGCCTGGCACTGACTGATGAGGACCGGCTCGAGCTAAAGTCATTCATAAGCAGCGATGACAGTGATCGCTATGTCATCAGCCACGGTACAGACTCGATGGTCGAAACTGCCTCTGTCCTGATGGACATTCCGGACCGAAGAATCATTCTGACTGGTGCCCTCAGCCCGGCACGCTTCAAAACCACCGATGCCGTATTCAATGTGGGCATGGCCGTGGCTGCGGTACAGACCGTAGAACCGGGTGTCTATATCGCAATGAGCGGACAGATCTTCCCCGCAGGCGCCGTCAGGAAGAACCGCGAGGAAAACCGTTTCGAAAACTCTCAGGTGCTATCAGGGTAATCCGCCCCAATCCGCCGTCAATCACGATCGCTGCGCACCGGTGGGTGCGCATTGATCTTCAGTGCGCCCTTAAAATGCGCGACACCGCAACTCGGTCATGAAATTACAGATCGAAATTAATTCCTTGCGCCAACGGCAGATCCTTGCCCCAATTAATCGTATTCGTCTGACGTCGCATATACGCTTTCCACGAATCGGAGCCTGCCTCTCTGCCGCCGCCGGTTTCTTTTTCGCCACCGAAGGCGCCGCCGATCTCGGCACCTGAGGTGCCGATGTTGACGTTGGCGATGCCGCAGTCGGAGCCGGCATTCGACAGGAAATACTCTGCGTTTTGCAGGTTGTCGGTAAATATAGAAGACGACAGGCCCTGGACCACGCCGTTTTGCATTGCAATGGCTTCGTCCAGGTCGCTACAGGAGATCAGGTAAAGGATCGGGCCGAAAGTCTCGGTCTGGACGATGTCCCAGTCATTTTTTGCCACGGCAATGACGGGCTCAATAAAGTTGCCCGGGCCGTCGAGGCGATTGCCGCCACAGAGAATTTCTCCGCCGGCGGCATCGACCGCGGCGACGGCAGACTCCACGCGTTCCAGGGCTGCTTCATCGATAACCGGTCCCATGAGTGTATTCGGATCCAGCGGATCGCCAATTCGCACCTGCCCATATGCCTTAACGAGCTTCTCTTTGAGCTCATCCATGCGTGATTCATGACAGATGATGCGACGGGTCGACGTGCAACGCTGGCCGGCGGTACCGACGGAACCAAATACGATGCCCGGCACTGCGATATCCATATTGGCAAACTCATCCACGATGATGGCGTTGTTGCCGCCCAGTTCGAGCAGCCATTTACCCATCCGGCCGGCCACACGTTCGCCCACCTTTTTGCCCACGGCGCAGGAACCAGTGAATGAGACCAGGTTTACGCGCTCGTCGTCGACGAACTGCTGTGCGAGTTCATTGTCAGCATCATTGAAAACGTAGAAGATCTCCGGGAATCCCGCGTCAGCCAATGCCTGGTTGCAGATCTTTTGCACGGCGATGGAGCAAAGCGGTGTTTTAGGCGATGGCTTCCAGATGTTGACGTTGCCGCAAATGGCTGCGATGCAGGCATTCCAGGACCAGACAGCAACCGGGAAATTGAAAGCGGTAATCGTGCCGACCAGGCCAACCGGGTGCCATTGCTCGTACATTCGATGCAACGGCCGTTCGGAATGCATGGTATTTCCGTAGAGCATGCGAGACTGGCCAACGGCGAAATCGCAGATGTCGATCATCTCCTGTACTTCGCCATCACCCTCAGCCTTGATCTTGCCCATCTCGAGCGTGACCAGGCTGCCGAGCGCGTCCTTGTTTTCGCGGAGCGCGTTACCAACCAGCCGTATGGCTTCTCCACGAGCCGGCGCAGGGACTTTCCGCCATTCAAGAAATGCGGCGCGAGCGGCAGCGATGACCTGCTCGTATTCATCCGCGGTCGCAGAGCGAACGCTGGCGATTACTTCGCCGTTTGCCGGATTGATCGATTCGATCAGCTTCGCAGATCTGTCCTCGAGGGATCTCGAGCCAAGCCAGGTGCCGGGATTGGTGTCGGAAAGACCCAATCGTTTCAGAATGTCTTGCATATATTTCCCCGAGACGTGTCAGTGTGAAGGCGGTGGCTGCGCCGGCGGTACCGGCTGCGGCAGGCGCGCATTGTGCCAAGCTGCAGGCGTCCATGCCACACCGAAATAGGATTCTCCCCCCAATTCTATCAATGCATTTGCGTTTTAACCGAATTAGCTTACGTAAGCATCTGATTGCATGAGAAACTTTTGATTCCTCCCCCGGCATGCGGCATAGTCCGCGAATCAGGCTTCAGACCCCACCCGCTGTAAAATTCAGGCAACTTCAGATGACCCGATCCATATCAAGGGCTGACTGGCACCCGGCCAGCTGGCAGGCGCTTTCCGCCAGGCAACAGCCGACCTATCCGGATAAGGTTGCCCTCGAGCGTGCCATTGGGGATCTGAGCCGGCTGCCGCCGATCGTTACGTCCTGGGAAATTGAAGCGCTCAAGGACCAGATCGCGCTCGCCCAAAACGGCGATGCATTCGTGCTGCAGGGTGGCGATTGCGCCGAGACCTTCGACGAATGCACCTCGGAAAACATCGTTGCGAAGCTGAAAATCCTTCTGCAGATGAGTCTCGTGATGCTGCACGGGCTCAAAAAACCGGTTGTCAGAGTCGGCAGGATGGCCGGACAGTATGCGAAGCCCCGATCCGCAGACACAGAGACCCGGGACGGCGTCACGTTACCCAGTTTCCGCGGCGATCTCGTCAACCGAAGCGCGTTTACGCCAGGTGACCGCATTCCCGACCCGCAACTGATCCTGCGCGGCTATGAAAGGGCGGCATTGACCCTGAATTTTGTGCGTTCATTGATCGACGGCGGATTCGCCGACTTGCATCACCCGGAAAACTGGGATCTCGACTGGGTGGGTCATTCGAAGATGGCCGGCAAATACGGTGAGATCGTGCATTCGATATCGGATTCTCTGGATTTCCTCGAATCAATTCTTGGCAGGGCAGTGCATGAGACCCAACGAGCCGATATTTATGCTGCGCATGAAGGATTGCACCTCAGTTATGAGCAGGCACAGACGCGTTACCTTGATCATCGCAAGCGCTGGTATGACCTGACGACGCATTTCCCCTGGATCGGCATGCGCACGGCGCAACTGGACGGTGCTCACGTCGAGTTCTTCCGCGGAATATCGAACCCAATGGGCATCAAGATCGGCCCGGGCATGACCGTGGAATGGCTGCAGAACCTGCTTCGGCTACTGAATCCCAATAATGAACCCGGTCGCATCAGCCTGATTCACCGCTTTGGCGCGACGGCGATCGAGGACGGTTTGCCACCGCTGATTAAAGCCGTGAAAGAAACTGGCTCTCCCGTGTTGTGGATATGCGATCCGATGCATGGCAATACGGAAAGCACGGCTGACGGCACCAAGACCCGGCGCTTTGACAACATCGTCGCCGAACTTGAAAGCGCACATGATGTGCATGCGTCCATGGGTAGTTACCTCGGCGGTATTCACCTCGAACTGACCGGCGAAAACGTCACCGAGTGCACGGGAGGCGCCAGGGGGCTTACCGATGGCGACCTGACACGAGCCTACAAATCAACCGTCGATCCCCGCCTGAACTACGAGCAGGCGATGGAGATTGCCATGCGCCTCTCGGGCCTGGGAAAAATCGATAGCTGATTCACCTTATCGATAAGCCTTCAGCAGTTTCCACGCGTCGTCTGTACTGACCACGGACGACTCACCGGGCTGCAGATCTCCGAGCGACCATGGCCCAACCCGATGTCGGATTAGTCGCAGGGCAGGCAAACCCGTCGCTGCGGTCATTCGCCTTACCTGTCGGTTTCTGCCCTCGTTAATCACAATATCCAGCCAGCTGGTCGGAATGTGCCTGCGTTCGCGGATCGGCGGCTTCCGCGGCCACAGCCCATCGGGTTCGGGGATGATTGACGTATGCAGGGCGGCTGCGGGCCCATCTTTCAACACCACACCCGCCAGCAATGCCTGGACCTGGTCGTTCGTCGCTGCGCCTTCTACCTGCACATAATAGTGTTTGTCGAGTTTGTGTTTTGGCTCACTGATCCTTGACTGCAGGTGCCCGTCATCGGTCAGGAGAACCAGTCCTTCACTCTCATAGTCGAGACGACCGGCAGGATAAACACCTGGTGTGCCGATGAAGTCGGCCATTGTCGCGCGATCGCTCTCATCGCGAAACTGGCACATCACCCGGTAGGGTTTATTGAAAAGTATGAGTGGCACGATGTAATAAGTAACATTAGGAAAGATATGTAACGCTTTGTTTATTAATATGTAAAAATATTTTCCAAGAACCGAGAATTTTTACCAACCTGGAATTCCGGTGACAGGGCTGTGGCTGGCTCTGTCCCTCTGTACAATGCACGCCTTTTTCAGGAAGCCAAAACTCGCCATGCACTACGACAGCATCATTGTGCCGACAGACGGCAAGACCATCACGATAAACGCCGATCATTCCATTAACGTACCTGACAAGCCGATCATTCCTTACATCGAGGGCGACGGAATCGGTATTGACGTTACACCGGTGATGCAGGACGTGACAAATGCCGCAGTTCAGCGCGCCTATGGCGGCAAGCGAGAAATCAAGTGGATGGAAGTCTATGCCGGGGGCAAGGCAACCCAAATTTATGGCGAAAACGAATTTTTGCCGGAAGAGACTCTTGACGCGCTGCAACATTTCGTCGTCTCGATCAAAGGACCGCTGATGACGCCGACCGGTGGCGGTATCAGCTCATTGAACGTTGCGATCCGGCAGACGCTGGATTTGTATGCATGCGTGCGCCCCATCCGCTATTTTCCTGGCGTCGAAACGCCCATGAAGGATTCCGACCTGGTCGACATGGTGGTATTCCGCGAGAACACGGAGGACATCTACGCCGGTATCGAGTATCCCACCGGTTCACAGGAAGTGCAGAAACTCATTCACTTTCTGCAGGCGGAGCTGGGCGTCACCCAGATTCGGTTCCCGGCAAGCTCCGGCATCGGCATCAAACCTGTTTCCCGCGAAGGCTCACAGCGACTGGTCAGAAAGGCGATTCAGCATTGTGTCGAGCGGGATTTTGACTCCGTTACGCTCGTGCACAAAGGGAACATCATGAAGTTCACCGAGGGCGCATTCTGTCAGTGGGGCTATGCTCTCGCGAAAGAAGAGTTCGGTGCGACCGAGAAAGATGGTGGTCCGTGGGTAAGCTTCAATAACCCGGTCACCGGCAATGAAATCATTGTCAAAGACGTCATCGCTGACAACTTTCTGCAACAGATTCTCATGCGGCCTGAAGAGTATGACGTTATCGCAACATTGAACCTGAATGGAGATTACATCTCCGATGCGCTGGCGGCCCAGGTTGGTGGAATCGGCATCGCACCTGGGGGCAATATTGGCGAAGGCGTGGCCGTATTCGAGGCAACACACGGCACGGCGCCTGGCTTTGCCGGCAAGGATCGCGTTAATCCGGGTTCATTAATACTCTCCGCGGAAATGATGCTGCGTTATCTTGGCTGGCACGAGGCAGCCGACCTGATCGTCAAAGGCGTTGCCAACACCATTGCGCACAAAGAACTGACATTCGACCTGGCGAGACTGCGGGCCGCCATTCAGCAGCCGATACGCAAGGAACGGCCGCACGACAAGACCGACGTAGAGCACGAGCTCGATCAGCTTGTTCCCGGCGCGACGCTTGTTGGCACGCGTGGTTTTGGCACGGCTATTGTGCGGCACATGGATGACTGATTCTTTCGACCGTGACTGCCGACGATGTCCGCGGCTCGCGCAATTTCTCGATGAAGTCCGGGTGAAGCACCCGGATTACTATTGCCGACCGGTACCGCCATTTGGGGATCCACTGGCACGCTTACTGATTGTCGGGCTTGCGCCCGGATTGCACGGCGCGAACCGGACGGGCAGACCATTCACCGGCGACCACGCCGGGCTGCTTTTGTACAAGACGCTGCACCAGTTTGGCTTTAGTACCGGCGCGGAATCGGCTTCGGCCGACGATCCGCTGCAGCTGATCAACTGCCGCATCACCAATGCCGTCAAGTGCTTGCCACCGGATAACAAGCCCGTTGGGTCCGAGATCAGTACCTGCAATGACTTCCTGACCAATGAGCTACGTAGCCTGGCAGCGGATTCCGTGGTGTTGGCACTGGGCGGGATCGCACATCGGGCCGTAATCAAATCCGTCGGTGGTCGCCAGACAGCCTACAAGTTCGGCCATGCCGCGGAACACAGGGTGGAAGATCGATTCACAATGCTGGACTCTTATCACTGCAGTCGTTACAACACTAATACCCGCCGGCTGACACCCGAAATGTTCCAGAACGTGTTCGCCCGCGCCAGGAACCTGCTGAATCAGTAAGCGACGGATGGGATGATTAGTCCGGACGACACGGAATTTGATGCCAAGACGTTTCTTCGCAGTCTGACCAATCGTCCGGGCGCCTATCGTATGCTGAATGCGGCAGGCAAGGTCATCTATGTGGGCAAGGCGCGGAATCTCCGCAAGCGCGTATCGAGTTATTTCCAGCGAACGCAAAGCGATGCCAAAACCGCGGCGATGATGCAGCTCGTGGCCAACGTCGAGGTGACGGTGACCAACACCGAAACCGAGGCGCTGATCCTTGAGTACAACCTCATTAAGGAGCATAAACCTCGCTTCAACGTCATCCTGCGTGATGACAAGAGCTATCCCTACATTTATGTATCGACCAACCACGCTTTTCCCCGGCTCCGGTTCCACCGCGGTCCGCGAAAAGGGAAGGGGCGTTACTTCGGTCCGTACCCGAGCACCAGTGCCGTCAGGAAGACACTAAACGAATTGCAGAAACTGTTTCTGATTCGCCAGTGCGCCGACAACTATTTTCGCAATCGCTCGCGTCCCTGCCTGCAATACCAGATCAAGCGCTGCACGGCACCTTGCGTCGGCTACATTGATGAAACAACCTACAAAGCGGACATCGACGCCGCAATCCTGTTTTTGGAGGGCAAGAACCGGAATGTCATTGACACGCTGGTCGCACGCATGGAACGTGCCGCCGGGGAACTCGAATATGAGCAGGCAGCTCGCTTTCGCGACCAGATTAGCCGGCTCAAGGAAGTGGAAGCGGAGCAACTGGTATCGCGGACCAATGCGGGCGATCTCGATGTCATCGCAACAGCCTCCCTGCCGGGTACTCACTGCGTGACGATGATGTTCATTCGTGGTGGAAAAGTACTCGGCAGCCGGAATTTCTTTCCCCGGGTGAGTAGCGAGGCGACAGAGACACAAGTGCTATCGGGCTTCCTGCCCCAGTATTACCTGAAAAGAAATGCACCGGCAGAAATCGTCGTCGACGCGGGAATTGATGATCAGGCGCTTCTCGAAGCCGGCTTTTCGGAGCGGGCAGGGCACAAGGTAACGATCAAACACCGTGTCAGGGGCGATCGCTTCAGGTGGCTTCAACTTGCCCGCACGAATGCGGATCAGGGCGTGAGATTGCGCGTCGCCAGCAGTGCAACCCTGCAGAAGCAGTTTGCCGCGCTGGCTGACCTGCTGCAGCTGGACGCACCACCTGAAAGGCTCGAGTGTTTCGATGTCAGTCACACCTCAGGCGAAGCCACTGTTGCTTCCTGCGTGGTATTCAACCAGGCGGGCCCGCTCAAAAGCGACTACCGTCGTTTTAACCTGACGCCGGGATCCGCAGGGGATGACTACGCGGCAATGGCCGAGGCGCTCAGGCGCCGTTACAAGCGGGTTAAGCTGGGCGAAGTGCCGATGCCTGACATTCTGTTTGTCGATGGTGGCAAGGGCCAGCTGGCAGAAGCCATGACCGTGCTCGACGCGCTTGAGCTTGACTGGTTGCAGGTGGTCGCAGTGGCAAAAGGCAGGTCAAGGAAACCCGGCATGGAACAGCTTTTCTTGGCAGGCCAGAACACGCCCACTATACTGCCTGCAGACTCACCGGCGCTTCACCTGATACAACAGATACGAGACGAGGCACATCGATTCGCGATTACCGGTCATCGGGCGAGACGGGCCAAGGCGAGGCGAACGTCACAACTCGAAGAAATCCCGGGGCTGGGACCGAAGCGGCGCCGCGAGCTGCTGCGGCAATTCGGGGGACTGCAGGGGGTGCGTGGAGCCGGAGTCGACGACCTCGTGAAGGTCAAGGGAATTAGCCGCGCACTTGCGGAAAAGATCTATAACAACCTGCACCTGGACGGCGGTTCCTGAAGCAGGGATTTGGGGAAACTTTGAAGGCAAATATTCCGAATATTCTGACGTGGATTCGTATTGCATCGATTCCGCTGGTCGTATGGTGTTTCTTCAGCGATATTCGGGTCGAAGGTGACAATTTTGCCCGACCGTTCGCGGGTATCCTGTTTGGCCTGGCGGCCATCACTGACCTGATCGACGGCTACCTCGCGCGAAAACTCAACCAGATGTCGAAATTTGGAGAATTCCTGGATCCGGTCGCCGACAAGCTCATGGTGGCGACCTGCCTGGTTTTACTGGTCCATACGGATCCCAGGATTACGGTCGCGTTGGTCGCAGCCGTCATTATTGGCCGCGAAATTACCGTCTCGGCATTGCGCGAATGGATGGCAGGACTGGGTGAACGATCGACGGTAAAGGTCGGCATGGCTGGCAAGATCAAGACGACGTTCCAGATGTTTGGTATCGCTTTCATGGTCTACGAACAGCGGCTTTTCGGACTGGACGTGTATGTCCTCGGCTACTACCTGTTGCTGCTCGCGGCTGTTATGACTCTCTGGTCCATGATTGTTTACCTGCGGGCCGCATGGCCTTCCATGAAGGTCCACACCTAGAAGTTGCTGATATGACAAGAATTTCACTGATGTCCTTGACAGTGGACGGGGACCGGCTAAAATCTCCCGCCTCCTCTCGAACGAGCGGGGAATGTCAACGCAAAGACATGAAAATCAGCGGGCGTAGCTCAGTTGGTAGAGCGCAACCTTGCCAAGGTTGAGGTCGACGGTTCGAACCCGTTCGCCCGCTCCAAATGCTCAAAGGGTCGCGAAAGCGACCCTTTTGCACATGGGCCGCTCGTAATTGATGGATGCAGCGGGAGGAATGAGCAGCGTGCGATCAATTACCTCCATCTTCCTGGTCGCTCTTGGGTTGCTCCATTTGCCTTTGACCGCGCTCGCTGAAGCCACGTCCTCACCAATCAAGAGTATCCAGGCGGTGCGAACAGAGAATGCTCCTGTACTCGACGGGCGCCTGGACGAGGCCCTCGCTGGATACCGGCTGCCGGCCGGGAGTTTGTTTTGGTTATGAATCGGGACTTCATAGACATCGACGAGACTCGCAGCTTCAAGTCTCGCTACACCGACTTGACCGCCAAAATAAGTTACACATTCCGCTTCTAAATAGCCCAAAAAGGGGCAGCCCGAAACGGGCCACCCCTGAACAGCATTGCCTCGTGATTTCTAGTGATCTCCCAGCGACTCCAGTGCGCGTTCCGCCAACGCTTTGTGCGCGGCAGAAGTCGGGTGAATCCCGTCCCAGAATAAATATTCCTGCGGGTTATCACACTTGGCCTCCGTGTCGGCAAAGAAGAATAAACACGTCGAAGTCGTATTCGACAAGCCGAAGGCGCCCGGATCAGTTACCACCTCATCAATGAATCCGCCCATGTCGAACCGGCGTATATTGATGCCGGGCAGGGCGTCAAGTTGCGACAAAGCCATTTCAAGGCCCAGGTTATACTGGCCGACAAGATAGCTCGCGATGCTACCGGCACCCCCCATCTGTACCGCCGGAGCGTGACCAATATTGGGGGCATTGGCAACGAGGAAATTTCTCGCACCGGCCAAGTACAAGCTCTGTATGTTAAGCGCCACCTCTCCTATCGCTCCCTGAAGAATCGGCAACACGGCGGAGGGATCAGTCGCGCCCGCGACCAGCGCGTCCCTCAGATCGTTCCCGCCAAACTGCAGGACGTAGAGCGCACCAGACGTTGGCGAACCGTGATCACCCATGAACATCTCGATTTGCATCGAGCTGGATGGCGCGGCACTCCCGCTACCGGAACGCGCCCGGGCGCCGCCATGCGCGTAGTTGCCGTTCTTTCCAGGTTGATCTCGCGACGCTTTGCCTCCGTCGTTGTCCTTCAAGGCCTGAGCGAGTCTCTCCGCCCAGGTCTTGCCATTGCTGAAGTGGTGTCCGCCGATCACGTATGGATACGACGGAATAATGTCGTAGGGCGCCCTCGACGTCTGGCCTGTCAGTGCATAGACATTCCCTGAGTCCGAAAGGCTGTCACCGAAGATGTACACTTTGTCGTAAGACGACTGAGCAAACACCTGACCGGAGAAGCCTGTAAACAGGAACATGCAGACCAACAGAATCAAAGATCCGAGTTTGGATTTTGCGTTCATCGTAACTCTCCTTTTCGCATTTTGAGCTACCGGATCACATGATCCGGGGGAGTCAACAATGCAAAACGGGGAGTGTGATTACGTGAGGGTGAAGGGCGGATCTCAATAGGATCTGCTGAGGAAAGCCTGACGAAAACCGGATGGACGTCAATTGACAGGAGTCTCAGCGGTTACGCCAGACCCGGCTATTGAGTCAGTTAATGACGCTTAATGGAACGACAGCGCTTCGCACCCCGTAGACGTCATCAACTGAGGTGGTCCAGACCACGATAATCCCGGCATCCGCGATGGCCAGCTGCGGAACGCTGAAGGCGAAGATGTCTGCAGCTTCAGTCAATGCATAGACATCGCCCAGATCTCCCGACGGCGACACGCGGCGCAGAAGCAGTTCGGCGCGTCCTGCGCCAATCTTCTTTTGCCAGCCTACAATGAGATCGCCGCCCGGCAGCAAGACCGCGCCAATGTGACCAAGTGGCACGTCGGAACTGATCG
>JAHEFF010000018.1 GCA_024640315.1 Woeseiaceae bacterium | reverse complement strand
GGGAAAGGTCAGGCATCGTTTGCGAGCGTGTGCTGTCGGTGATTTCCAAGATCGTCAGGCGCAGCGCATACGTGGCGCTTTTGAACGAAAATCCGGCCGTGCTGGAGCGGCTGGTCGACCTGTGTGATCAAAGCGAATACCTGTCCGGGGAAATCGCGCGGTACCCGATTCTTCTCGATGAGCTTCTCGATCCCCGCATATATTCCGCGCAGATTTCCGCCGCCCAGATGCGCGAGGATCTCGACGACAGGCTTCAGCAGAGTGACGAAGAGGACAGCGAAAGAAGTATCGAAGTGCTGGCGCAATTTCAGCGAGCGAACCTGTTCAGAATTGCCGTGGCGGACATAGCCGGTAATTTACCGATTATGAAGGTGAGCGATGGACTCACGGAGCTGGCCGAGATAGTCCTCGACGAAGCGCTGAGCGTGGCGTGGAAAGATCTCACTGCAATTTATGGAGAGCCGCAATTCCGCGTGGGTGATGAGGTGAAAACTGCGGGCTTTGGTGTCGTCGCCTACGGCAAGTTAGGTGGCATTGAGCTTTCCTACGGTTCGGATCTGGACCTGGTATTTCTGCACAATTCCCGTGGCACCGAACAGCAGACCAATGGCGCCAGGCCGTTGGACAACAGCATGTTCTTCGGCCGCCTGGTGAGAAGGCTGGTTCACTTCCTTACTGCTCAGACAGGATCCGGCGCGCTTTACGAGGTCGACACCAGGCTTCGGCCAAGTGGTCGGTCCGGATTGCTGGTTGTCAGCACAGACGGTTTTGAAAAATACCAGGAGGAGCACGCATGGACCTGGGAGCACCAGGCCCTGCTGCGCAGCAGAGCGGTCGCTGGCAGCGCGGAGGTTGCCCGGGAATTTGAACACATTCGCGCCGACACGCTGAAGAACCGTGTACGTCGGGACACACTGCTCGAAGACGTGCTCTCAATGCGGCGCAAGATGCGGGAGAAGCTCGACAAAAGCACTGCCGAACTGTTCGACCTGAAGCAGGGCGAGGGAGGAATTGGCGATATTGAATTTCTGGTTCAGTACCTGGTGCTTAGAAATGCGGATCGGGAACCTGACCTGATTCACTATTCCGATAACATCCGGCAGCTCGATGCGCTGAAAGCATGCGGTGACCTTACGGCCGATGACGTTGCAGGCCTCCAGGACGCCTACAAGACATTCAGGCTATGCAATCACAGGCTCACGCTGGATGGCATGCCGCCCCTTGTTGCCGCGGACCGGTTTGCCGATGAGCGCGCATTCGTGACGACAGTCTGGCAGCGGGAAATGAGCTAGATACGTCGCAGGCCGGCATGGTTATAATTGCCGCCCGGTGGGAAACAACAGTTTTGACAGGTGAGCAAATTGGCTGAAAGAGCAGGTACGGTAGAACAAGATCTGATTCCAGCAAATGCCCAGCACAAGTATGAAGTGCGACCCCGGGATTTGCCGTTGTCCTGCCCAATGCCTGACATGTACTTGTGGAACTCGCACCCCAAGGTCTACCTGCCGATCGAAGAAACAGGTGAGGCGAAGTGTCCTTATTGCGGCGCCGACTATTTCCTCTCTGAGTCGAACGACTGAGCGATCATTCGTCGATATGCTCGGCTACACCTGGCTTGTCGGCCTGATATGGTTCGTCGTCCATTATCCGTAAAAAAAGCTAATTCAGCATCGAAATGATGCGAACTACGTGAATATGGAACTAAATCTCAAATTTCGCCGAATGTCGTCGAAAAAAATAACAAATTATTTTTATCTCTAAAAGTCTGTAAAATGTCCCTAAATAGCAGAAATATGCTATTAAATCCCTATAATGTAAAAAATCTTTTCTCGAGGCGGGAATCTGATCAGGCTGTCTAGCGTTGCAGCGGCTCGGCTGGGCTGTTCTCCGTCAGTAAATGTCGCGAAAATCACACAAAAAAAGCATTTATTCGAGAAAAAGTCGTTATTTACTCAAAACCTGGTCAATTCGGGCGGTGACGTCCTTCAGTCGGATCAGGTCCATCGCGCCCGGATCCCGGATTCGCTGCCCCCAGCGCAACTGCTCCGGCATTTTGCCGAGAAATCGGCCTGCTGCATCCGGATAAGCGTTAACCGTGAGATACCGGCTCAGGTAGGGGCCGGTGCGATCCGGGTTGGAGGTCGCATAGAGCCCGATTACCGGGGTGCCAACGGCCGTCGCCATGTGTGCGGGCCCTGAGTCCGGACAGATCAGCACATCCCCGGCCTCGATCACGGCAACCAGCTCCTTGAGGCTTGTCTTGCCGATCACGTTGGTCAGATCCGGCCCGCAGAGATTTGCGATATTTCTTCCGTACTGCATTTCGAGCTCTGACGGCCCGCCTGTGAGGATGATTTTGCAGCCGAATTTCTTCTGGGCATGGTTGGCGGCTGCAGCGTAGTTTTCGGCACTCCAATTGCGGTAATTCCGGGCGCGTTGTGAGCTGCACGGACTGATGACCAGCACGGGTTTCTCTCCAGCGGTGAGTCCGCGGGCGAATTCACGATGGCCAGGTGACAAAGGAATGTCCCAGCGCAGATCGCGGGCCGGTACGCCAATATGCCGGGCAAAGCTCATCATTGCATCCAGAACGTGTTCGTTTTTCCTGGCTTCTATTCGTTGATTGGTGAATAGCCACTGAAAATCCTTCGCGCGGCTAAAATCGTAGCCCAGTCGAACGGGCGTATCGATCAGTCGATAGATGCGGTTCACGCGCATCGAGGCGTGCATGCAAAGTGCAACGTCGAACCGCTTCCCGGCGAGTTTTGAGCGAACATCGTTGTAAGCGTTACGACCTTTGTTCTTGTCGAAAATGATAAACTCGATGCCCGGAATATCCGCCATCAGTCCGGCTTCGGTTTTGCCGATGATCCACGTCAGTCGAGTTTCGGGCCACGTGTCCTGTATGGCGCGGACGACGGCCAATGCGTGGCAGGTATCGCCGATGTGAGAAAGGCGAACTACGCATATACTTTCTGGCGGCGATTGTTTGAACATCTTTGGGAACGCCTGACAATGCCTGAACGGGACGAGCGAGATTGACCGACACCGTCGAGAAGACCAGCGACGGCGCCATCGTATACGATACAGCCATCCTCAACCAGATATCCGAAGCCGCATTTTCTCCAGCTGGATGGGCATCGGCCACGGTGATTGGTGGCGCACTGAAGTCGGGGGGTCGAGGAAATACGCTGATTGTCAGCGACGGTCAGCAGGAGTTTGTTTTGCGTCATTACCTTCGCGGCGGTTTGCCGGGCAGGATCATTCACGACTCCTACCTGTGGACAGGCGAGGACCAGACCCGTTCATTCGCGGAGTGGTACTTTCTCGCCAAATTATTCAAGCGAGGTCTGCCGGTGCCCCGTCCGGTTGCAGCGCGTTACTCCCGGCATGGTCCGTTTTACCGGGCCGATCTTCTGACCGTCCGCGTCCCGGGCATTCGCTCGCTGGCAGACCGCATTGTGGAGCGGCCCGGCAATCGGGAGTTCTGGCGGGGAATTGGGGAAGGTCTGCACCGGTTTCACGAGGCTGGCGTCTTTCACGCAGATTTGAACGCCTACAATGTACAGGTCGATCGGCAGGACAGCCTGTACCTGCTGGATTTTGATCGCGGCGAGTTTCGTCCGCCGGGAATCTGGCGACAGAAAAATATTGCGCGGTTGCACCGCTCGCTGCAGAAGATCCGCAGACTGGATAAACGCGTTAATTTTTCGAAGGCAGAATGGAACGAATTGCTGGAGGGTTACTTCAGCGAGTCAAGATCGGCATAAGCGTCCGGCAGGTCGTCCGGCCTGTTTTTGAATTTTCGATGCACCCAGTAATACTGTTCCGGGCATTTGCGAATTTGCTTTTCGAGTACCGCAATATACTTTCTTGTGTCCTCTGAAAGATCATCGCTTGGCACACCCTCCAGCGGTGGCAGCACGGTTACCTCATACCCGCCTTCCGGTAATCGCCGTGGAAAATAGGGGACAACTCTCGCTTTCCCAAGCTTCGCCAGCGTGCCGGTCGCGATGTTGGTCATCGCCGGTATGCCGAAGAATGGCAGCAACGCCGATTGTTTCAGATGATAACTTTGGTCCGGTGCATACCAGACGGGCACACCCTCGCGCAGGCTGCGCACCATGCTCTTGATATCATTCTTTTCAATGGCCTTCCGACCCGAAACTTCACGAGTTGACGCGACAAACTCGGTCAATAACGGATTGCGGAAGCGACGATAAACCAAATCGAACGGCGGGCACCGGAGGCTGAAAGCGCGACCGCTGATTTCAAGCGTGGTGAAGTGGGCACTCAGCAGAATGACCCCGTAACCTTCGTCGAGTGCTCGCTGAACATGCTCGACGCCGGTTATCGACGTCAAAGCTTCAAGTTTCGCGTCGGATGCCCATCGCGCCAGCGCCAACTCCATCAAAGATGCACCGAGCGCTTCGAAGTGCTCGAGCGCCAGCTTGTCGCGTTCGCCCGGGGAAAGTTCGGGGAAACAGAGTGCTATGTTACGGCGGGCGATCGCGCGTCGTCTGGCGCCGATTCTGTGGCCAAGACGGCCGATCGCCTTACCGAGCCCGATATGCCATGGATAGGGAAGCAGGCAAGTCAGCCGCAGCAGGCCGATGCCCAGCCAGGTCTGCCAATACCTTGGCTGCCAGTAATGATATAGAGGCTGGCGTTCGATTTTTTCCATGGCGGCGGAGATCCGGATCGTCAACTGCGACGCGAGTTTATCGGCATGCCGCCCTGAGCGCGAGCCAAAGGCTCGTTGGACGGAATCTGTTGATAAAGTTGATCGTTGCCTGATGCTTGGTCACAATAGGCCAACGGGATAGGTTTTGTTGAACTTATCAATTATTTAGCGGCCATATCTCGACTCGACAAGCATATTTACAAAGGGCATACCTCTTGAGGAACTTCGTTTCTGCAGCAATGTTGCTGTGCGTCGCTGTGGTTGCGACCGCCAATGATGAAGATCTGTTTCCCCGACCCGCCGAGCTCGATCGCGACGTCAATTTCTGGCTTTCGATATTTACCGAATACAATACTCGCGAAGGCGTACTGCACGACAACCGGAATCTTGCTGTTGTCTACGAAACCGTTCCCTTGCCGGAAAATGTCAGCCGGCGGCAACGGCAAAGTATTTCCGACCAGCGTCGCGAACATTACAAATCGATTTTGCGAACGCTCGCAGGAGGCAAACGCCAGTCGCTCAGCAAGGATGAACAACGGGTTCTCGACCTGTGGCCGGACGATGTCACTAACGAAGAATTGTCAGCTGCGGTCGGCCGAATTCGTTTCCAGCTGGGTTTGTCTGACAGATTCCAGGAAGGTTTGAGACGGGCCGGCCGTTATCGCGATCACGTCAACAGGGAATTTACAAAGCTCGGTGTGCCCGTGGCACTGGCTGCACTACCTCACGTCGAATCTTCATATAACACCGAGGCCAGGTCGCATGTTGGCGCCTCGGGAATCTGGCAGTTCACACGTGGTACCGGCCAGCGATTCATGCGGGTCGATCACGTGCTCGATGAACGAAATGATCCCTTCCTGGCAACAACTGCTGCCGGCAAGCTGCTCGCGTATAACTACTCCATCGCCGGCAACTGGCCGATGGCAATTACCGCCTACAACCATGGATTGGCCGGCGTTCGCCGGGCGATGCATCAGTACGGAGATCATAACTACGCCCAAATCATGAGGAATTACAACGGACGCACCTTTGGTTTCGCTTCAAGAAATTTCTATGTCGCCTTTCTCGCGGCGAAAGAAGTCGATCAGAATACGGAAAAATATTTTCCCGGCCTCGTTCCCGACGCTCCGGTCGAGTACACGACATATCGGCTGAAGGCTTTCGTGCCGGCAAAAGACCTTGCGAATGTGCTGAACGTAAGAGAGCGTGATATTGCGCAGCACAATCAGGCTGTGCAGGCTACCGTATGGCAGGGCAGCAAGCATCTGCCCAAGAATCTTGAAGTTCGCATGCCTGTCGAGATGGTCGACAGTTCCCTTGCGGATGCTGTCGCCAGGCTGTCGGCCGACGCATTGTTTGATGAGCAGCTTCCCGATCTGTTTCACCGGGTTGCTCGTGGCGACACACTTTCGCAGATCGCCGATACCTACGATACACGCGTATCAACACTGGTTGCGCTGAACGGTTTGTCGAGCAGCAACAGGATTCGCGCCGGGCAGCAGATTCGTTTGCCCGCGGCCGGTCCGGCACCTGCCCAGCCGCCGGTCGTGGTTGCGACAGCGGCGCCACCGCCTCCACCGATTGAAGTGCTGGCCGATGCGCCTGCCATCGATGCCGTTGGCGCGGTGGTCGAGGAGGAGGAGCGACCCGGCGCGCTGACGGATCAGTTAGGCGACCTGATCGGGTCCTTGCAGGCATCGCTGTTATCTGATCCGAGTGACTATACAGTCGCCAGTGACAACACCATTGAAGTGCATCCGCTGGAGACGCTTGGACACTACGCGGATTGGCTCGGACTCAAGACGCAACGCTTGCGTGATATCAATGGCCTGGCATTCCGCACGCCTGTCGAAGTCGGTAAGCGCATCAAGCTGGACCTGGGCACAGTGAACGCGGAGCAATTCGAATATCTGCGAACGCAATACCATCGCCAGCAACAGGAGGCCTTTTTTCGTAACCACACGATCACCGGCGTAACCGAGCATGTGGTCAGGAGGGGCGAATCGGTCTGGATCCTGGCACTGCGGCAATACGACGTGCCGGTCTGGCTGTTCCGACAGTACAACCCTGAACTGGACCTGGACAGTGTTCGGCCGGGCACGCGCCTCAATTTCCCCGTTCTCGCGCAGAACGACCCGGAATAAGGAAGGGGAATGCGGTCATCAATGGCTGTATTCCTCGCCAGGCTCTCCCCCGTCCTGCTAATCGCCGCTGCAGCGATGGCCTACGTCCTGTACGTCGAGGGTTCGGACGCTTATCCAGGGCGTAACCTGGTGCCGATGCTGGCGGTCATTGCTCTCGCGGCGCTGACGCTCAAAAAGGGTGAGGGCCGGTGGGCCGGGGCTGGCTGGTGCTGGCCGCTGGGAACGCTGGGATTCGCCATTCCTGCCATCGGGCTGTCGATTTACCTCCATTATGGCTATTCAATCGACCTGCACGGAATGTTCAGTGAGTCGGTCTACCCGGAGGAGCTGTTCCGTTACCTGCCCGTATATACCATGTTCGCAGGGATGATTGGCTTCGCCATTGGCTGGATTGCCGGGCGAAACGTGTGAGTATCTTTCCTCCATACTGTGCACAGGTGCGTTTTCTTGCGCGGTCTGGTTTGCTAATCTTGGGGCGTAAGTACGATCAGGAGCACCCGAAGCGATGACGACGGTTCGACAAATCGCAATATTCTGCAGCGCACTGGCTGCAATGGTTCTTGCGTTTGGCGCGAATTCGCCTGCCGTCGCGGGGGATTTCCCGCTGGCCGACAAGGTGCTTGTCGAAAAGGGCAAGCGAAAACTTCACCTGCTGCGCAATGGGATGCCATTTCGCACGTTCGACATTGCGCTGGGCCCTTCGCCGGACGGCGACAAGGAACAGGAAGGGGACCAGAAGACGCCTGAGGGTTACTACATGCTGGACGCCAGGAACCCCGACAGCGACTTCTTTCTCTCGATTCATGTGTCATACCCTAATGCGCGGGATCTGGCGGAAGCACGGCAGAAGGGTGTCGACCCTGGTGGGGCAATCATGATCCATGGACAGCCGAATCTGCCTACCTACTCGGCCGCGTACTATTCCAGGGAAGACTGGACCAACGGCTGTATTGCGGTTTCAAATTCCGACATGATCGACATCTGGTTAATGACGCCGGACAGAGTGCCGATCGAAATAGTCCCCTAGTACCCAAGGTATTGCCGCCTCTGAGGCAGTACAACACCAACCTGGTTTCCAAATTGAAGGAAGACTTTAAAGGCACCGGCACGCTGCTTCGCAGAGTGAGTGAAGAAGCGGTGGACGCCGAGGTGTGGCCGGAGGGCAGCCTCGAGGTATTGTCCCAGGTCGAAGCAGATCAACTGCGATCCAAGGGCGAAGGCGGCCTCTACACACTGTTGCGACGCTGCATCCTCGCGGTGCTGAACTCGGGGGCCGAAACCGACGACGCGCGGGCCGTTCTCGAGAAATTCAAAGACTTCGACGTCGGCTTTATTCAGCAGGATCGCGGGCTGAAGGTCACGATAAAAAGTGCGCCTTCATCAGCCTTTGTCGATGGTGAGATGATTCGTGGCATTCGCGAGCAGGTGTTTGCCGTATTGCGGGACGTTGTGTTTACGAGTTACGAGATCGTTGATAGCGGACGCTTCGATCTCGGGACCTCCGAGAACATCACTAATGCCGTTTTTCATATCCTTCGCAACGCGCATCTGTTGCAGTCGTCCGTCGAGCCTCACCTGGTTGTTTGTTGGGGCGGACATGCAATCAGCCGCAGGGAGTACGACTACACCAAGAAGGTTGGCTACGAAATCGGCCTGCGAGGACTGAACGTGTGTACCGGGTGCGGGCCCGGCGCAATGAAAGGGCCTATGAAGGGGGCCACCATTGGCCATGCGAAGCAAAGAATACGCAACGGCCGCTACATCGGTATCACGGAGCCCGGCATCATTGCCGCCGAGTCGCCCAATCCGATCGTAAATTCACTCATCATCATGCCGGACATGGAAAAGCGGCTCGAGGCATTCGTCAGGACAGGCCACGGCATTGTTGTGTTTCCGGGAGGGGTCGGCACGGCTGAGGAAATCCTCTACCTGCTGGGCATTCTGCTGCATCCGGACAATCGCGACCTGCCTTTGCCGCTGATCTTCACCGGCCCACCTGAAAGTGCATCCTATTTTGAGCGAATCAATCAGTTCATTGGTGCGACACTCGGCGAGGATGCGCAGAAACGCTACAAGATCGTCGTTGACGATCCTGAAAAAGTGGGCCGAATGATGCGCGAAGGCCTTGCCGAAGTGCGGTCCTTCCGCCGGATTCACGGAGACGCTTACTACTTCAACTGGCGGCTGAAGATTGATCATGAATTCCAGAAACCATTCATTGCAACGCACGAGGCAATGCACTCCCTGGAGATCAGAAAGGGCTTGCCAACTCATGTGCTTGCGGCAAACCTCCGGCGCGTATTCTCCGGTATCGTTTCAGGCAATGTTCGTGAAGATACGATGGCTCGTATCGAGGCTGAGGGGCCGTTTGAGATCCGCGCCACTGGCCCCTATATGGAATTGCTGGACGAGTTGCTGGCCGCATTTGTTCGGCAGGGCAGGATGAAAATCGCCAGCGAGAGCTATAAACCCTGCTATAAGGTCGTCGCCTGACAACAGACTGCGTTTTGTATTCTGTTAAACCAGTTGACAGGTTTACTGGGCTGGCCGCTTTTATTAAGTAAAAAGCCGTGCAATCTATTGATTTTTATGTGAAAAGTCACGATCTGCTCTGTGATGCAGTTCCTGTGATCCGGCCCCTCTCGCACGTAGGATTTCTACAAAGGAATTCACGGGTAGATTCAGATGCAGGACACCAAGGAAACAGCCTGGGCTCGAGACTTCGGCGACCAATCCGACGAAGAGAATGCCGCGAATGATCGTGAAGCTGGTGTACATGCCGGTGACGATGCGGACCCGGATGGCTGGCAGCAATACCGCAGGTGGATCTCCAAAGCTCCTGCTCCCCGAGGTCGTCGAACCGGAGTCGATCCTTCTCTTTATACCTGGAAGGGATACCGGAACTGGTCCGAACAAGTGAAAAGGGACTGGCAGGATAGTTAGCACCACAGCCAGGACAATACCCATAAATTAAAAAACGCGTGACGCCCGTCACGCGTTTTTCGTTGTGTACGATTTGCATCGACGCATTATGTTGCAGCAAATAATCCGCCGCCGGAAAAAGCAGTACTGCGCCCGGAAAAAAGTTCGAACGGGTTCTCTGTTTCGGAAGATTTTTGCCAATCGGATTCGCCCGTGAAGCAAGCTGTGAACAGCTTCACGGTGCGTGAAATGGGACGTGACTATAGTCGATATCAAGGATCAGATGAACGCACACGGAAGTATGGCTAACAACTGTTCAGAAAATGAATCGCACTTGTCGGCGCTTAAGAGTGAATCAGCCCGCCAGCGGTGGGATATGTTTCACCGGGCAATCGCACACGCGAAACAGTCCAATAATGCGGCCCTGCAGGAAGCTGAATCGCCGGCAAACAAGCCGAAGCGAAGTGGCCCGCTGCTGACGATCGCCCGATAGAAAGGATTCGAGCTAAAGCGATGGAGTGTCTAATTCAATACCTGGATGATCTCGAAGACCTTTTTTATGCGGTTGCCCTGATCTGGGAAAGAATTCGCACTGCCGTTCGTTTCGCTGTTTTTGTTGTCACATCCGTGGCATTCCAGGCGCTTGGCATCCTACTGGCCCTGGTCGCTCCACCACTCGCTGTCGCGACGGCTTCATTGTTGATGGTCACGCTGCTCTATCGAGCGGTCGTTTGCCACGGATCGCAAACCACGATCCGCAGCTGAGCCCTTGAAAATCCCGGGTTAATCCCTATGGTGTGTGACCGCACGGCAGGTCTTTCTGCCGTGGGTGATGATCAGAAAACAGGGAGAGTCAAGAGTGACCGATACCGCGGGGCGGGAAACGCTGGGTTTCCAGACAGAAGTACGTCAGTTGCTGCAGCTGATGATTCATTCGCTATACAGCAACAAAGAAATATTTCTTCGGGAGTTGATCTCGAATGCTTCCGACGCAGCCGACAAGTTGCGCTTCGAGTCGCTGGCATCGCCAGACCTGCTGAAAGATGACACGGACCTAAAAATCAGAATCGGCTTTGACGACGTTGCAGGCACCATTACTGTGGCCGACAACGGTATTGGCATGTCCCGGGACGAGTTGATTCAGAACCTCGGCACTATCGCGCGCTCGGGAACCGCTGAATTTCTCCAGCAGATGACCGGCGATGAAAAAAAGGATGCCAGGCTGATCGGGCAGTTTGGCGTGGGCTTTTACTCTGCGTTTATCGTCGCCGATCGCGTCGAAGTGCTGACTCGAAAAGCCGGACTCGATTCCAGCGACGCCGTCCGCTGGGAGTCGGACGGGCAGGGCGAATTCACGATCGAAGCCGCCGACAGCGCCGCACGGGGCACAACGGTAACCCTGCATCTTAAGGACGCCGAGAAGGAGTTTCTCGACGCGTTCCGGCTTGAGTCCCTGATTCGTAGATACTCCGACCATATTGCCTTTCCCGTTCTGCTCGAAAATCCGTCTGCTGACGCGGACGAGGCCAAAGCGGTCAACTCAGCGACTGCTTTGTGGACTCGTCCACGTACGGACATCGACGATGACGAGTACAAGGAGTTCTACAAGCATCTCTCTCACGACTTCGCAGACCCGTTGATCTGGAGTCACAACCGGGTCGAGGGGAAACGTGAATACACGAGCCTGCTCTTCATTCCGTCAAACGCCCCTTTCGATCTCTGGAATCGTGAAGCGCCAAAGGGACTGAAGCTCTATGTGCAGCGTGTCTTTATTATGGATGATGCGGAGCAGTTTCTGCCGTTGTATCTGCGCTTTGTCAAAGGTGTCGTGGATTCCGCTGATCTACCCCTGAATGTCTCGCGGGAGTTGCTGCAACGGAATCCCGAGCTCGACGCCATGCGAGGCGCCCTGACTCGAAGGGCCCTGGATATGATCGGCAAGCTGGCTGGTGATGCAGAAAAATATGCTTCGTTTTGGACGGAGTTCGGCCAGACCATGAAGGAAGGTCTGATCGAAGATCAGCAAAACAGGGATAAGCTATTAAAGCTGCTGCGATTTGCTACTACGAAGTCGGAGTCGGCTGCACAGGACCAGTCGCTGGATGACTACCTGTCGCGCATGGTGGAGGGGCAGGACAAAATCTATTACCTGCTCGGCGAAAGTCACGAGACGGTCAGGTCCAGCCCGCACCTTGAACAATTGCGTGAAAAAGGGTTTGAGGTCTTGCTGTTATCAGATCGGATTGACCCGTGGGTTGTCGAACACCTGAATGAATACGAAGGTAAGTCATTCCAGGACATCGGGCGCGGTCAGTTTACGCTGCCTGATAGCGACGATGAATCTTCGCAGGCCGGCGAAAATGATGAACACAAGGCGTTTCTTGAGAAGATTCGCGAATCGCTTAAAGACAGGGTTGAAACGGTCAATGTAAGTCAGCGACTGGTCGATTCGCCCGCATGTGTTGTTGTCAATGACCAGGATCTCACGCCGCAGCTGCGACGAATGCTCGAAGCGTCGGGGCAGGAGTTGCCGGAATCGAAACCGATCCTTGAGATCAACGTAAAACATCCACTGGTGTCGAGATTGTCCGGTGAAGGGGATGACACGAAATTCACAGAGCTTTCAAACATTGTTCTGGACCATGCGCTGCTGGCAGAAGGCGCGCAGCTCGACAACCCGGCAGATTATGTACGCCGGATGAACAAGTTTCTGTTGGATCTCGAGCGTTCGTAGGGGCCTGTCCAGATAGCCCGGGCTCGGTTCAGGAGATAACGCGGAAGGTTTTCCTTTGGACCAGCCGGAAGTGTCGGCTGGCGTCCACGTAACCGGATTCTAGCGAAATTTTTCGATCAGGGCGGCTGCGAATTCGTACGATGCGTTCCAGCCGTGGGTTTTGCCATCACCGTCGGCACGTGGCCAGCTTGAAAAGAAGGCGACTACTAATCCTGCTTCCGGTGCTACATGCAGATATTGTCCGTGTACACCGAGTCCCCGGATGTCCCCCTCGCCATTGCCGCGTCCCCACCAAAACGAACGGTAGTATGGCGCCTGGCCTTGCTGTGCGCCGTATGGCCATTCGGGATCACCTTGATGATTCTTTATGTCGTCAATGAAGGGCTGTGGCACGACTTGCTGACCGAGCGCCTTGCCATCATTGAGTACCAGCAAGCCAAACCGCCCCAGGTCCCTTAGCGTCGCATTCATACCCCCGTCGCCGAGCGCGAAACCGCTCACATCGACAGTGATGTTGGCGTCGAACTCAGCCCCCATCGGTTGCCAGATATGTGCTGAGATTAAACGTGCAAGCCGTTCGCCGGTCGCTGCCTCGAGAACCCAGCCGACTACGTCAGTCGAGCCGGACTTATAGATGAATTTGCCAAGGTTATCTTCGTTGCGTCCAACGGTCGGAAAGAATTCGTAGCCACCGCGCGGCCCGTCAGCCGGGCAGTAGTCGGCGTCGGTCCAGCCGACCGCGCAATCCTGCAGGCGCACGGTGCTGCTCATGTCCTCGTAATCTTCTGTGTAGTCGGCGCCGTCGCGCATATCGAGCAGCGTGCGCAGCGAATCGGGGCCCCAGCCACTGGAGGCCAGCGCCGGAATATAGTCCGAGACCGTCTTCGACAGGTCGATGACTCCCTGCTCTGCAAGCTTGCCGGCCAAGAGACCCACGACGGATTTTGTCACGGACATCATCAGGTGAGGCTGCTCGGGCGTCAGCGCGCCAAAGTACCTTTCGACGACAATTTGGTCATTTCTGAGAATCAAAAGACCATCCAGGAATTGGTGCTCTGCGATGTCGCCCAGTTCCTGGTTCTTGCCCTGAAAGACGACCGAGAAATCGTCGGCTGCAGTCGAACTGCTTCGCAATGGAAGAATTTGCCGGTTGTCATGTGGAATATTTGCCGTTGGGATCACTTCGCGGATATGGCTGAAAGCCCAGCGGTTGTTTGGGCCGAACTGAAAGTTTGCCAGCCTCAAATCATCTGGTCTGGCATTCGGCTCAGCGCTCATTATTGCGCTGCAAAAAACACTGATCGCGAGACCCGGTAAGAGTGCAAGTTTCCTCGACATTGTTACTCTCCGATCCAATACGTTCTCCCCCGGCCTGGTTGGCTAACGAGTAGTTTCTTATCCGGCCAGTATACCGACCGTGGGGTGCGAGCAGCGGCCATATACTTCGTGACTTTCAAGGCCATCACTTTATGGTCGGGCGATCTTCTTCGGGTAATCATGCCGCTGGATTCAGGTTGCGCGAGCGCTGCCGCGCATGTGCGGAACAACAAGGCTCCGCTCGATAGCGCCAAACATCAGTTCCGTCAGAATCGCGAGAACGGCAGCCGGGATGGCTCCCTGCAAAATCAGGTTCGAATCATTCAGGGCCAGGCCTGTAACGATCGGGTCGCCCAGCCCCCCGGCACCGATAAAGGCGGCGAGGGTAGCCGTGCCAATGCTTATAACGGCTGCCGTCCTGATGCCAGCGATGACATGTGGCAGCGCGAGCGGCATGAGGACGTACTTCATCTCCTGGGCGCGGGTCATCGCCATGGCCGCAGCAACCTGGCGATAGCCCGGGGGAATCGCAAGCATTGCCGTAATGGTGCTGCGTGCGATTGGTAAAAGAGAATAGAGAAACAGTGCGATGATGGCGGGTGTCTGGCCAACCCCAACGAACGGAATCAGCAACGCCAAAAGTGCGATCGACGGCACTGTCTGCAACAAACCCGTGAAATAAAGGAACACATCGGCGAGTCGTCTGTGGGGGTAAACGAACGACGCGATGCCTACGCCGGCTATGATGGCCAGAATCAGGGCTATTGCCGTCAGTTTCAGGTGTCGCTGCGTATTTTTGACGAGGTTGCTGAGCGCCGTTGGGCCCTCGTCACTCTCCGCAATCAGCCCTTCATCGCGAAGAAAGGTGGTGGCGATTTGTGCGTAGCTGACTTCCGGGTTCAGGACTTCGAAATTCAGTTCCCGCATCCTCTGGTCATCAATTCGGCCGCTCAGCGTTTCGAGAATCTGCAGGACGCCCGGATCGATTTCCTGCCTTGCCAGGAATGCGCCGAGGTACCTGGGGAAAAACTCAAGGTCATCGTCGAGAATGACCAGATCTGACTGCACAATCTGCCCGTCGGAGGTATACACGGCAATAATGTCGACCATATCCGTGTTGATGGCCTCGTAGGCCAGGCTGTGGTCGATGCCGTCAGCGTCCCGCTCGAAGCCATAATGCGCCTGCAATCCCGGCCAGCCGTCTCGCCGATTCATGAATTCATGTGGCAGCGCGATCCTCAAGGGCGGGGCATCGACAAGATCTGAAATCTTCTGCAGCGATAGTCTCTCGGACGAAACGACCGATGCGGCAATGGCGTACGCATTGTTGAATCCGAGCGGATCCAGCAACAGGAGCCCCCTTGCATCAAGTGCCGCCCTGATTTCTTCCAGCTCAGTCAATTCAGGTCGCGTAAGGATGACCTCTGTGATCGTTCCCGTGTACTCCGGGTAGACGTCGATCCTGCCATTCTCCAGCCCGCCAAAAGCGATCTGAGTACCGTTCAGGCCGAAGCGGCGGTCGACCTCATAGCCCTTGCTTTCGAGCAGCTGCGCGCCGGCCTCCGCAAGGATGTAACTTTCCGCAAATGCCTTGCTGCCAATCACGATGGGCTCGGCGAAAGCGACGCTCATCGAAGCGAGGTACAGCAGAAGCGCCCGGGCGCTCATTCCAGGTCCTCTGCAAGCCCTGTGCAAAGATCCCGGACGTAGTCGTTTGCAGGTTGATCGAGAACGGCCTGAACCGTTCCGAACTGCTGAAGTTGCCCCCCCCTCATGACCACCATGAAATCGGCAAGTCGTGACGCCTCCTCCGGATCGTGCGTAACCAGCACTATCGAAATCGGTATTTTTTCGCGCATCTCGAGGAACTGGGCATGGATGCTTCGGCGTGTCATCGTATCGAGCCCCGAAAAAGGCTCGTCAAGCAATAACAACTCCGGTCGCAGGACAAGGGCCCGGCACAATCCGGCCCGTTGCTGCTGCCCTCCGGAAAGTTCATGCGGATAACGGTCCAGCACAGACCCGGGGAGTTGCATGAGCTGCAGCAACTCCTTGAGTCGCACTTCCTTATCCTTGTCGGACCAGCCGCTCAGCCTGGCCGGCAACAGGATGTTTTCGCGAATATTCATATGCGGCAGCAAGGCAACTTCCTGGATTGCATAGCCGATACGTTTGCGGATTTCGGCCAGGTTTTCGGCGGGTAACGGGTTGCCAAGCGTTGCGACCGTACCCTGGTCCGGGGATAACAGGCCGATGATCAGTTGAACTAAGGTTGACTTGCCGCTGCCACTGGCGCCCAGAATGGCGGTCGTTCGTCCGGAGGGCAACGCCAGTGAGACGCCGTCCAGCGCAACGACGTCACCGCGTTGCAGACGAACATTGCTTAGTTCTGCTGCGAATTCCGCCATGAAATGGTTTTTTCTTGTTCTGCCGCGATCAGTGTAACCATACGGGGCCGGAAATAATTAGTAAAATTGAGCGCTGCGTTGACGATGTGAATCGGGCTAAAATCCGTCACCGATGGAGTAATGACCTATGACTGAAAAAAATGTCAGGAACGATGACCTGGAAACCCGGCTGACGGATGAGCAGTTCCGGGTGACCCAGCAGAAAGGCACCGAGCGACCGTTCACGGGCCGTTATGTCGATCACAAGGAGGATGGCACGTACTCCTGTGTCTGTTGTGGCGCCGGCCTGTTCAGCTCGGAGCACAAGTACGATTCCGGATCGGGTTGGCCGAGTTTCTGGCTGCCACTGGCGGCGGACAATGTCCGAACGGTCAGCGATCTGAGCAGTGGTATGACCCGTACGGAGGTGGTGTGCAACCAATGTGGAGCGCATCTTGGGCACGTATTTGACGACGGGCCGCAACCGACCGGTCTGCGCTATTGCATCAATTCCGCCTCACTCGGTTTCGATCAGTCCGAGTGATGCCAGATTTCGATTGAATCTAAAAAGGCAAAAGTTATGAGAAAATTTCACCGGGCCTTGCTGGCGTCCATATTTCTGATTGTCGCGGCCTGCGGCAGTTCAGAAAAACCGCAGTCCATCCAGGCGATTCCTGAGAATCCCGCGGACATGAAGGTCGACGCCGTCGAGTCAGTTCAGATAGCCGAAGGCCTTTCGAGCAAGACCATTCTCCAGGGCGATGGCGCAGTGGCCGAGGTAGGTCAAACGGCAGTCGTGCACTATACGGGCTGGCTCTACGATCCGGAGGCCGCCGATTACCGGGGTCAAAAATTCGATAGTTCTGTCGACCGCGGTGCGCACTTCCGTTTCCCGATCGGAGCCGGACGCGTGATCAAAGGCTGGGATCAGGGTGTCGCCGGTATGAAGATCGGCGAAGTGCGTGAACTCACTATTTCCCCGGAGATGGGTTACGGAGACCGCGGTGCGGGCGGCGTTATTCCTCCGGGAGCTACGCTGGTATTCGTTGTCGAGCTCGCAGGTCTGGAGTAAACGCCAGCCGTGGAACGGCCGCCGTCGGGCTAACCGCCAGGAAAACCTAATTCGATATCGATTCGCCGGTTTAGCTGGCGAGCCTGAGAAGAAGTTTCCTCAACCACCGGTGTTGAAGATCCGGCTCCGATGGCAGTAATTCTCTCTGCGGCGATTCCGCCTGCAATCATGTAGGCGGCGACGGCATCGGCACGCTGCTGGCTGAGTGCCTGGTTAGCGAATTCATCGCCGGTGCTGTCCGTGTGTCCGGTGATCTCGACTGTGGTGTCGGGGCAGTCTGTTGCGATCTGGATCAACTCATCGAGAAGCGGTGAAGCGCTGGTACTGAGGACTGCGCTTGACCGCGGGAATTTAATCTTTCGACCGCGCATGGCTGTCCGGAACAGCTCGATGCACTGCCGGTGCATCGATCCAGGCGAACGAATTTCCACTACCTGGTGACTGAAGGTCATGCCGGGAAGCAGGCTGTCAGCGATTCTCTCGGCAGACTCGTCCCAGTCTTCGGCGCTCGCCGATATTCCATTTACAACTATCCTGGTATCGCTTATTTCCGCGGTTGCAGTTCGCATGCTGACCAGCGAGCGCAAGGTCATCTCGGTTATGAGTGCCCAGCCGGGCGGCAATGCAGGCCGAACACTCAAATCGAGTACTGCCGTCTTGCCGTCGAAGTATTCAGCCACCATCCGGTCAAGTATCGACTCGTGTGCCTCGGAACTGACAACGCCGTGCAACTCTATCGTTGACGCCTCGACGTCGATTAACAATTGCGGAGCGGGCGGGGGCGGTAATGCGGTTGTTTCCTGCGTAGGCGTCGCGCCGAGCGCAAGCGTCACGCACAGGAAGCCGACAAGCAGGAGCCTGGCTCGCATGCGGTCAGAAACGGCTGTTGTTTTTCTGGTATTGGAGATCGCGGGCCTGGCCGATCCAGTCCTCGCGATAAATGCGGCTGCGGAAACCTTTTAGTTGCTGCGCAACGCGATCAATATCGTATTCGCTCATCTCCGCGATCTGGTGAAAACGAAAAACGCCAAGATCATTAAGCGTCTTTTCGATCGAAGGACCGATGCCTTTGATCGCTTTGAGATCATCTCTCCCGCTATCGCCGGCTGCGTCGTCTGAGTCGTCATTCAGGACGCCTATCTCGACTTCCAGCTCTTCTTCATCGGGGTCGCCGACTTTGGCATCCGGCTCTTCATCTTCGTCGATATGGTCGGTCACTATTTCAGCGACAGCATTGAAATCGACGCGAGTCGAGTCGACTTCTCCGCTGAATACGGCGTCAAATTCCTTGTCGCCGTCGAGTTCGTTGGTGCTGATTTCGGCTTCCATCGGATCGTCGAAGTCAACGGGGGAAACGACAGCATCTTCGGGCTCGTCATCGGGCAGATCGTCGATTTGGTCCTGAAGGCCAGCGGTGTCATGAGCGGACGTCATTGCGTTGGGTTCGTTCGAAGCGTCGCCACCGTCCGGCAGGGACCCTGCGTCGACTGGCTCAATTCGGGTCTGATCGGATTTGACCAGCTCATCCAGCGACTGCAATCGCAGCCGCACGCTCTCCAGCTCGGCTTCGAGTTCCCGCGCTTGTTTGTCTCTTTCCTGGAAACGT
Source organism: Woeseiaceae bacterium (assembly GCA_024640315.1). Lineage (GTDB taxonomy): Bacteria > Pseudomonadota > Gammaproteobacteria > Steroidobacterales > Woeseiaceae > SZUA-117. Next base: position 39,645 of record JAHEFF010000018.1, on the reverse strand, counting down.
TCGACCAGCGGTGGAACGCGGCTTTGCCAGCTTGTCAACTCGCGACTGAGGTGGAAGATCTTGTCGTCTTTCTCCCTGAGTGCCGCTGTTTGTTCCTTGGGGGTGTTCGCCAGGCTGCTTTTCAGGCGATCTCGTTGTGCGATGGCGACTTCCAGATTGCCACGAACGTCCTTCAGTTGCCGCTGCAGTGCATCGCGCCTGGCGAACGCTTCTTTAAGTGAGTCGGACAGCTCTTTTGCGCGATTGCCATAGTCCTTCTGCGACGCCTGATACTGGCTGATCTGCTCCATCAGGCTTTTGTTTTGCTCTGCCAGCCGGCCATGCTCCGACTGCTGGGACTCAAGCTGGTCCTGCCAGCCGGCGCTGACGGCCATCTTTTCCTTTGCGCAACGGTCCGCCCTGACTATCCAGCCAATCACGACGCCTGCAACCAGCATCAAAGCCAGCAGGCCGATATGAATAACAGTTAACTCAGGCATCGCTCACTTCCATAGGCCCGAAAAACTAAAATTGTCAGGACGCTAAACGAACCTCGTCCATTTCCTGCAGCACTACCTTGATCTGCTCGACCGCCCAGTCGATTTCTTCCCTGGTGATAATCAGCGGGGGCGCAAGTCTGACAACCGTTTCGTGTGTTTCCTTGCTGAGCAGGCCGCGATCCATCAGCCTCTCGCACACTTCACGAGCGCTTCCGAGCGCTTCGTCGATCTCGACGCCGATAAACAATCCGGCGCCGCGGATGTTGTCGATAAGCGGGCTGTTGATCTTCTGCAGCTCAGCCTTCATGTAGTCGCCCAGTTCCTTGCTGCGTTCCGGCAATTTTTCCTCGACGAGTATTTTGAGCGCTTCCATGCCGACAGCAGCCGCCAGTGGATTGCCACCGAATGTGCTGCCATGGGTACCGGGTACGAAAATATCCATCACTTCCTTTTTGGCCAGGAACATCGATACGGCCATGACGCCGCCGCCGAGCGCCTTGCCCAGAATCAATCCGTCCGGTTTGACGTCTTCGTGGTCGCAGGCAAGCATCTTGCCGGAGCGGCCGAGCCCGCACTGAATCTCATCCGCGATCAGGAGCACGTTGTGTTTCTTACAAATCTCCTCGCACTTCTTCAGATATCCCTTCGGTGGTATGACGATGCCGCCTTCGCCCTGGATCGGCTCGACGAGAAATGCTGCCGTGTTTGGCGTGATCATATTCTCCAGGGCCTCAGCATTGCCATACTCCACCAGTTTGAAGCCCGGCGTCAGCGGCCCGAAATTCTTCCTGTATTCGGCCTCATCAGAGAAGGAAATTACGGTGGTGGTACGGCCATGGAAGTTGCCGGTGCAGGCAATGATTTCCGCCTTGTCCTGCTCGATGCCTTTGACCTCATAACCCCACCGGCGTGCCGCTTTGACCGCGGTTTCGACGGCTTCTGCACCGGAGTTCATGGGCAGGGCCATATCCTGACCGGTCAGATCGCATGCGAGCTCGAGAAACGGCCCGAGCTTGTCGGTGTAAAAGGCGCGGGAAACGATACAAAGGGTTTTGGCTTGCTTGATCAATGCATCGACGATTCGGGGATTGGAGTGCCCATGGCTCACCGCCGAGTAGGCGCTCATCATATCCAGGTATTTCTTGCCGTTTTCATCCCAGACGTGCACGCCTTCGCCGCGTGAGAGGACAACAGGCAGCGGATGGTAGTTGTGTGCACAATACTGGTCTTCGAGGTCGAGTCCGGATGACATAGAATTCACTTAATAATCTGAATGGGCCGGGCAGTGCCAAAAGGCATACTGCATAAGGTCATAATTTTACAGCAATAATGGACGGGCAGGCCAGATACTTCCGATGCGAAAACTACCACAAAGAGAGCAATTCAGCCTAACCGGGCCGGTGGGACAGCTTGAGGCGATCATTGAGTCGCCGCAGGATGCACCACCTGCGGGTTGCGCCGTGGTGTGCCACCCACACCCGGTGCATGGCGGTACGATGCAGAATAAGGTTGCGCATACGCTCGCCAGGAGTTTCCTCGGCGTTGGATACGCGGCGCTCAGGTTTAATTTTCGGGGCGCAGGTGACAGTGCCGGCCACTTTGATGATGGCAACGGTGAGGTTGACGATGTCCTGGCTGCGGTTGACTGGATGCGAAACGAATTGCCTGATTTGCCGATCTGGCTGGCGGGGTTTTCGTTTGGTGCCGCGATGGCGATTCGTGCTGCCGTGGTCTGCAAACCCTCCGGGCTTGTCAGTATTGCTCCGGCCGTGTCCCGCTTCGCCGGTAATCTAGAGGTCCAGCCGGATTGTCCGTGGCTCATTCTGCAGGGTGACCAGGATGAACTGGTTGATATTGAGGAAACTGTTGCCTGGGTCAATGAGCTTGAGCCGGGTCCGGAACTCGAAGTCTTTCCCGAAACAGAACATTTCTTTCACGGCAAGCTCACGCTGCTCAGGACTGCCGTAGAAGAATTTGTGCGCACGAACCAGCCTCATTTCAATGAGCAAGGCGACCAAGCAGGCATTTGAGGAGGGATGGGCCCAAAAGAACCCAATCGTCCTGCGTAGGTGACCGGTTCGCTCCCGGCTGGTGAGGATTGATCTTTAGTGACGCGCATAAAAAAGCCGAAGCTTTCGCTTCGGCTTTCAATGTGGAAATCCCGATCGGGATCACACCATGTCTTTCAGACCCTTCAATGCGAGGACCTTGACGCCCTTGGAAGCAGGTTTGGCTTTGAACATGACCTCTTCCTTGGTAAAGGGATTGATTCCTTTGCGGGCTTTTCTGGCAGGCTTCTTGATAACCTTCAGCTTCATCAGCCCGGGAACGGTGAAAACGCCCGGCGCGCCGCGGCCGCCAAGGTTCTTCTTGATCTGTCCGGACAGGGAGTCGAATACTGCGGCCACGTCTTTTTTCGTCAGACCTGTGTCGTCAGCAATCTTGGAATAGATCTCGGATTTCGTCGGTGCCTTTTTAGGTGCGGCGCCGGCTTTCTTTTTTACTGCCATGAAAAATTTACTCCTGAAAACAAAAAAAACGGACCTCCGGCCCGTGGAACGCGGCGGGACGATAGCAGAGATTGGCAGTAACAAAAAGGGGTCAGAGCAGTACTCTGACCCCTTTTTATGCAGAAATCGCTTTAGTTCGTATAAAACTGTCTCTTGAATCGCACATCCGCGGCCTCGTCGACCCCGTCGGGCCTGACGCTGATGTCGAAAATCAGGGTCTCCTGGTTGGCTACCGGAGTTTCGCCAATGTAATAGATGGCGTCCTGTTCCTGGATCATTCGCATCGTCACATTCTTGAGCTGGCCCGTGAGGTTGACGGTCTTGACGGTGATGTCCGCGGTCACAGGCTTGTTCGAGTCGCCCTCAAGAACCGATACATTGAGCATCGCACGATTCTTACTTCGCACAATGTTGTAGGCACGGGCGACTTCGGGCGGCAGCTGGTCTGTCGACTGCGCGCTGAAATGCACGATATGGTCACCAATATCGACGAACGAGGCTGCTGCTGGTTCCGCCTGCGGTACCGTTGCGTCCTCACCTGCGCCACCACAACTTGCGAGCAATGCCAGGGATGACAGCGTGATTATTATTCTGATGTCTTTCATTTGTTGCATACCCCCTGTCAGGTGAATCTGACTACCCCGACTATAGCCCAAAGATCTGGCTATCTGAAGGCAAGGTCTGCCAACCAGTCGGGTAAGACGGCCGGATTATCGACGATAAACGTCTTCAGCCGCCCGGATGCGCCGGACTTGAGTGAGATACGGGACGGCGGGACCTGAAATGCCCGGGCCAGCTGGCGGATAACGTCCTTATTGGCCCGTCCGTCGGCCGGCGGTGCGGTTGTCTTGATTTTCAGGTGTCCGTCAACGACGCCCATAATCTCGCTTTTGCTGCCACGCGGCTGAACCCGGACCGGGATTATCAGTTTGTCTGTCACCCGCTCAGATTGGCAGAGGCTTATAGGTCTGCAGCACGATGATGCCCGCCTGCATCAGCACAATGGCCAGTATTGGCGAAACATCGAGGCCACCGATGGGGGGGATCAGCCGGCGAAACGGGCGCAGTATTGGTTCCGACAGCGTCGTCAGCATAGCCGTCACGGGATTGTAGTTGTGCGGGGCAACCCAGCTCATGATGATCTTGATCAGTATGACGAAGAAGAACATGTTGAGGCTCAGAACGGCCAGGTCCAGTATCGCGGTCACTGCGATGGGCACAAATTGAGGCGTTACACGACTCAGTGTGAGCAACAACAGGATCAACAGATACTCGATTGTAAATGCGATGAGTACGGTCGCAGTGTCAACACGCCCAATGGCCGGGACGAAGCGTCGCAGGGGGACAACCAGCGGTGACGTCAGGCGCAGGACGCCCTGGGCAACCGGGTTGCGAAAATCTGCCCGCAACACGGGTAGCCAGAAGCGCAACAAGAGCAGCAGCATGTACAGGTGCGTGAGCGTCTTCAGGATGAAAATAAGCGCTTGTGTCATCGTAATAAACCCGTTCAGGCTTTGCTTGCCACTTCGGCAAGTTCCGCAGCCCGTTTTTCCGCCTTGTCGATTGCTGTTTCAAAGATACCACGGGCATCCTTCTCGTCGAGATGCTCAAACGCCGCTGTGGTTGTGCCGCCGGGTGAGCGAACGCGGTCTATCATCACCGACATTGATTCTGTTTCTGCGGCTGCAAGTGCAGTGGCACCGCGGGCTGTTTCGACCGCCAGCATTCTCGCCGTGTCCGCATCAATACCGTACTTCTTCGCAGACTCGATCATAACGTCGATTAACAGGTAAAAGTATGCCGGCCCGGTGCCGGAAACGGCGGTTACGGCATCCATTTTTGATTCGCAATCCAGCCACACGGCGTGACCGACAGCCGTCATGATCTTCTCGGCCTGCGTTTTCCGTTGCTCGTTCGTCCTTTGGTTGGCATAGAGGGCGGATATCCCCTGGTCGATAAGCGCAGGTTGATTGGGCATCACCCTGACCACTGAAAGCCCTCCGCCCAGCCAGGTGTCGATGTCGTCAATTTTCGGTCCGGCAGCGATTGACATGATGAGAGGCCGCTGCGCCTGTACCTCGCTGGCGAGATCTTCGCAGACCGGCTTCAGAATTTGTGGCTTGACCGCGAACAGGAGGATTTCCGCTGATCGTGCGACTGCCTTGTTGTCGTCAGTCACCATGGCTCCATATAACTCTTTGCGCAGACGCTCACACTGTTCGGGAACCGGCTCCGCGATCATCAGGTCTGTTGCATGCATGCCGCCGCGAAGCAAGCCACCGCCGATGGCTCTTGCCATGTTGCCGCCGCCGATGATTCCAACCTTGTTACTGATCATTGTCGTGCTCCAAATAGCGCGGTACCGATTCTGACGATTGTCGCGCCCTCCTGAATGGCGGCAGCATAGTCCGCCGTCATACCCATTGATAGTGTGTCTAACCGCAGACCCTGGTCGTTTAGAGATTCAAGCAGCTCGCGTAACGCAGCGAAGGGTTTTCTCTGCTCTTCAAAGCCGTTCCGGATCGCCGGCAGGCACATCAGGCCGCGAAGTTTCAAATTCGGCAGTTTCGCGATCTCGGTGGCCAGACCCGGCACTTCCGCCGGCGCCACTCCCGACTTGCTCTCTTCATCGTCGATATTCACCTCGATACAGACATTGAGGTCGCTGGCGCCGGGTGGCCGCTGAGCCGACAACCGTCGAGCGATTTTAAGGCGGTCAATCGTGTGAACCCATTGAAAATGCTCGGCTACGGCCTTTGTCTTGTTCGACTGCAGGTGGCCGATAAAATGCCAGACCAGGTCGTCGCGACCGCAATTTGTAATCTTGTCGAGCCCTTCCTGGACGAAATTCTCGCCGAAATCCCGTTGGCCGGCCTGAGCGGCTTCGAGGATGGCCTCCAGCGGCTTTGTTTTGCTTACGGCCAGCAGCCGTATATGGTCCGCCGGTCTTCCGGCATCTGCCGCAGCTTTCGCCAGCAAATCTTGGATTTTTCGAAAGTTTTCCGTGACTCTAATCACGTTTTGCTCCGGGTGCTTCGCTATACTAGGCAGCCATCAAGTCCGGGTTATGGTAAGTCGGACAAGCCAGACTCCGAGGGAGAAATATGGCCGTCGATGTTGCTCAGTTGTTGTCGTTCGCCGTAAAAAACAACGCCTCAGATCTCCACCTTTCCGGTGGCGTCCCACCGATGATTCGTGTCGATGGGGACATTAAGCGCATCAATATGCCGGCGCTGACCCACAAAGACGTCAATAGCATGGTGTACGACATCATGAATGACAAGCAACGTAAGGACTACGAAGAATTTCTGGAAACAGACTTTTCCTTTGAAATCCCGAAGCTGGCGCGCTTTCGTGTGAATGCATTCAACCAGAATCGCGGTTCGGCCGCCGTTTTCAGGACTATTCCCTCTGAAATCCTGACACTCGAAGATCTGGGCGCACCACATATTTTCAAGGATATTTCGATGCACCCACGTGGCATCGTTCTCGTCACCGGTCCAACAGGTAGTGGTAAATCGACTACGCTGGCCGCGATGGTTGACTACGTGAACGAGAACAAGCCGGATCATATCCTCACCATTGAGGATCCGATCGAGTTTGTGCACGAGAGCAAGAAATCACTGGTCAACCAACGTGAGGTTCACCGCGACACGCTCGGCTTCAATGAAGCCTTGCGCTCGGCGCTTCGTGAAGATCCGGATGTCATCCTGGTTGGCGAGCTCCGTGACCTCGAAACCATTCGCCTGGCGCTGACTGCTGCGGAAACCGGTCACCTGGTTTTCGGCACGCTGCACACCAGTTCAGCATCAAAAACAATCGACCGAATCGTCGACGTCTTCCCGGCGGCGGAAAAAGAAATGGTCCGCGCGATGCTTTCAGAGTCATTGCGGGCGGTAATTTCACAAACGTTGTTAAAGAAGATCGGTGGCGGTCGCATTGCGGCTCACGAGATCATGATGGGCACGCCGGCGATTCGAAATCTGATTCGCGAAGGCAAGATTGCACAAATGTACTCGGCCATCCAGACCGGCCAGGGAGTGGGGATGCAAACGCTGGATCAGAATCTGGCGGAGCTGATGTCGAAGGGCCTCATCAACAAGGAAGAGGCAAGATTCCGCGCGGCGAACAAAGAGAATTTCTAGGACATCGGCGATAGCCGGCTGTCCAACAGGAGAAGAGAGAAATGGAACGCGAACAAGCAGTGCGACTGACGCAGAATCTGCTTAAGAAGATGGTCGAGAAGGATGGCTCTGACCTTTTCCTCACAACGGGCTTTCCGCCCGCGATCAAGGTTGACGGGACGATTCACAAGGCAACCGACACGCCACTGTCGCCGGATCAATCAGCGATGATGGTGCGTTCCATCATGAACGACAAACAGATCAGGGAATTTGACGCGACCAAGGAATGTAATTTTGCCATCGCCCCCCAAGGCATCGGGCGGTTCCGTGTCAGCGCATTCATTCAGCAGGGCCAGATAGGCGCCGTCCTGCGAACAATTACCACCGAGATTCCTACACTGGATGGACTCGAGCTGCCGCCTATCCTGAAAGACGTCGTCATGAATAAACGCGGCTTGTGTATCGTGGTTGGCGGTACGGGCTCGGGTAAATCAACGACGCTGGCCGCAATGATTGGTCACCGAAACAAAAACTCGCGAGGGCACATCGTATCGATCGAGGACCCCGTAGAGTATGTGCATCCGCACGATGGCTGCGTCATCACTCAGCGAGAAGTGGGCGTCGATACGGAGTCCTGGCACGCAGCATTGAAAAACACGCTGCGGCAGGCGCCGGATGTCATCCTGATTGGTGAGATCCGTGATCGCGAAACCATGGAGTACGGCATTCAGTTTGCAGAAACCGGGCACCTTTGCCTGGCTACCCTGCACGCAAACAGCGCGAACCAGGCGCTCGATCGTATTATCAACTTCTTCCCGGAAGAGCGCCGCCAGCAACTCCTGATGGACGTATCGCTCAACACCAAGGCATTTATTTCGCAGCGATTGATTCCCCGGGAAACGGGTATCGGACGAGTTGCCGCGATGGAAGTCATGTTGAACTCGCCGCTGATCTCCGATTTGATATTCAAGGGAGAAGTCGGGCAGATCAAAGAGATTATGGCCAAGTCAACGCGTCTTGGCATGCAGACGTTCGACCAGTCTTTGTTTGCGCTGTATGAGGACGGCATGATTTCGTACGAAGAAGCCATGCGCAACGCCGATTCGAAAAATGAGCTTCGACTCCGCGTCAAGCTGGAAAGCAAACGCGAGAGGTCGCTTGCCGATCAACAGTCGGAAAGCCTGCGCATCATGGAAGAGGACTCGGCCAAGACCTACTAGGCCGTCAAACGGATAAATAAGACATGAACGTCAAGCCGCTTTTTAAATTGATGGTCGAGAAAAAAGCCTCGGACCTTTTCTTTGCTCCGTTCGCACCGGCCAAGATCAAGATTGACGGCAAGATCATGCCGGTCAACAAGCTCGAGATGACGCCAAAGATGGTGAAACAAGCGGCTATCGAGTTGATGGATGAAGAGCAGCTGGACACCTTCACGCGGGAACTGGAACTCGATTTCGCTATCTCGGAACCCGGCCTGGGCCGTTTCAGGGTTAACGTCTTCTACCAGCGGGGCAATGTGTCGATGGTGTTGCGCTACATTACGGCCGAACTGCCGACGCTCGACGAACTCGGCATGCCGGAGCAGATGAAAGACCTGGTCATGTTGCGTCGCGGTCTGATTCTGATGGTTGGTGCGACCGGCAGTGGTAAGTCGACAACGCTGGCGGCAATGTTGAATCATCGCAACGAGAAAACTTCCTCTCATATCATTACGGTAGAGGATCCGATCGAGTTTCTGCACCCGAATAAACAGTCGATCGTCAATCAACGGGAAGTTGGCCTCGACACAAAGTCCTACGAACGCGCACTGAGGAGTGCAATGCGTGCTGCACCAGACGTACTGCAAATTGGTGAGATTCGTGATCGCGAATCAATGCAATCGGCGATCGACATGGCGGGTACCGGTCACCTGGTGCTCGCAACGCTACACTCGAACAATGCTCCGGAAACCCTGGACCGCATTATCAACCTGTTCCCGACAGAGCAGCACAAGCAGGTGTTCATGGATCTCGGCCACTACCTGCGTGCCATTTTGTCGCAACGCCTGGTTCGCGCCCGCACCGGCAAACGGGTAGCCGCGGTAGAACTCATGCTCAACACACCTCACATTAAGGATTTGATTCTCAAAGGTGATATTTCCGATGTGAAAGACGCGTTGAAAGATTCCGGTGAGCAGGGGATGCAAAACTTCGACGAAGCGCTGCTCGCGCTCTATAAGAACGGCACTATCACGCTCGAAGAAGCGATGTCGCATGCCGATTCGCGATCCAATCTCGAAGCCAAAGTCAACTTCGGGGGCTGAAAAACCCTCAGTTCGGCGCATACGGCGTCAATCTCGGCCTCAAAATCTTCATGTACCTGGTTCGTACACCCCGGTTTTTCGGCCGATCTTTCCTTGTCCGGACCAACTGAGTTCTTTTCCTTCTGCCAGGCTTGCTAGCTGACAGCGCTATTCATGCTGACCGTCAATTAGTCAAATATACTTGACAGCAAGTCAAGGTCATTGTACATTTCAAAATATCAAGGTTCCTTTACATTTAGACAAAGAGGGTTGATATTATGGCTGACACGGAAAACAGTACAGCGGAACGAATGACATTCTGGGAGGCGCTATCTGCCAGCTGCGGCACGGCCGCAGACCGTCGCAACCAGTATCACATTGTTGCCTGGTGCCTGGCGTGGTCTCTGACGCTTGCCGGTGTCAGCACCTACCTTGAAACGCACAGTGGGTTACGCGGGATCAGCGCCTGGCTCCTGGCGGCACTGCCGTTTGCGCTGTCTGTTGGTGCATTGCTGTCCTATCTACGATATCTCCGCATGGCTGATGAACTCCTCAGGAAGATTCAAATGGAAGGGCTAGCCATTGGCTTTGGCGCCGGCATCGTCGTTACCATGGGATACCAGGTTCTGGAGCGGGTGGGTGCGCCCGCCATGTCCGCCCATGTTGTCGTAGTCGTCATGGCAGCTGGATGGATCATCGGGCAGCTCGCCGCAACGTGGCACTACCGGTGAAGAATCGCCTACGCGTGCTGCGCGCAGAGCGCGACTGGACCCAGGCGAAGTTGGCCGACCAGCTGGACGTATCACGGCAGACCGTAAACGCGATCGAAACCGGAAAGTACGATCCGGCTCTTCCGCTGGCTTTCAAAATAGCGCGGCTTTTTGAATCAACGATTGAAGATGTGTTCGATCCAGGCGTCTCGCCAAAGGCATGATGTGGTCTTGATCGCCACGATTGCATTGAATAGTGTCGGATTTCGCTCCGCGAGCCGAAGACGGGTATTCATGTCTGCGGATTCCCCCTGTCCGCATCTACGATGACCGACGCCGGAGGAGCTATCCTCCGGCGTTTTTTCGTGTCGCTATATCGTGCAGAATCGATGCGGCAATTTCTGTAGGCTGCGCGGTATGGAAATGACTGACCTGACCTTTGTCGTCCTGGTATCGGGTAGTTTTTTCGCAGCGCTTTGCAGTGCGGCCTTTTCTGCGGGCGGGGCGATGATTGTTCTTGCCGTCACGACCACCGTGCTGCCTGTCAATGCCATTGTGCCGATTCATTCGACGTTGCTGATCGGATCGACCGCAACCCGCAAGATACTGTTCTGGAAATATATCGACTGGGGCCTGGCAGGGCCGTTCCTGCTCGGCAGCGCCGTTGGCGCATTCATAGGCGCCAGAATCTATATCGAGCTGCCGGAAACGTTGCTTGCTACGGCGATAGGTATTGTCATGCTGGTTTCGATCTGGTCGCATGGCATCAGCTGGCGACCCAAAGTGCGGCACCCCTGGGTAATCGTTGGCTTCCTGCACTCGTTGTTGTCGACGCTGTTCGCTTACGGCGCCGTGCTGCATGCCGTTATCCTGCACACGAACCTCGACCGCCGTCAGATTGTAGGCACGATGGCCGGTTGCCTCTTTGGTATGAGCGCATTCAAGATTGCGGGCTACGTTGCCGTCGGCTTCGACTACTCGCCTTATCTCAACGTTATTGCAGCCTCAGTTGCTGTTGCCTTTATTGGCACGTGGCTCGGCCGCAAAATCGTTGATCGAATTTCGGAATCTGTTTTTCGAGCGGTCTACCGGGCACTCGTCACTGTGACGGCACTCAGACTGCTGTACGCAGGTCTGGCCTAGAGCTCGTCCCAAGGGCCCCGGCCGTTGCCCACTGCCCACGGCAGCCACTTAATTCGGTGCCAGCACCCCACGGCCTGGCGTCCACGGCACGCCCGCAGCGTCCAGGGCATCAAGCAATCCCTTGTACTCACGGTCGACCAGTCGTGTCAGTTCCGCGCTGACTTCGCCGAAAACGCCCTGAGCCAGTGTCAGTGAATCACGTTGTGTGTCCGTTGGGCCGTAGGCGTTCGTGTTTGGATTGTAGGCCGCATGGCTCAGGCGGGCGGTAACCGGCATCGGGCGATTCACACCGAAGTCGGCGCGAGTCGTGTCGCCCGCCAGCCTGTCACGCTGAACGCTCAAACGCTGGTCGATTGAATTGGCCAGCGCATAGAGCGCCATGTCGGCAGTTGAATTTTGCAGCGTTTCTTTGATTGCGCCGAGCTGTGACTGAATCTCGTCAATCGACTTCAGAGTGCCATCAGCGGCACGGCGCATTTCATCGACCTGCCGGGAAAATGCGATACGTACCTGTTGCGATGCGCCCGGCAAGGTTGGCTCCGGCCGAATCGACACGACTTCGAATGACTGATTCTGAATGACATCGCTGAGCTCTCCGTCGATTCGCTCGTACATCGATACCCGGTAGGTGCCGGGGGCAACGAGCACACCGGCGGCACTGCTGTTTTCGTTGCGGTCTGCCTCGGGCACCCATGGGTCGACGACGGGGTACCGTAAATTCCAGGCAACTCGCTGGAATCCGGCTTTCGCCGGTGCCTCGAGGTGGCGAATCACGTTGCCCTGGTTATCGAAGACCGTGAAGACGATCGCCGGAGAATCTTCAAGCTCCTCAGCGTCCAGTTCTTCCCAGGCCGGAAAATCGACGTCCTCATTGGTTTTGAGCCGATCTTTCTCAGTCCCTTTTCGCTGATCGGCCAGGCTCTTGCGTTCTTCCGCGAGGTAGTAGGTGAACACTGCGCCGAATGGCGGATTGGGTGACACGAAATAGGCATCCCCCTGGCTGTCGACACAACCAGGTGTTGCACAGGAGTGCGGGCGTTTCGGGATGTACCAGTGGGCCCGCCGTACCGGAAAAAGTACCGAGCCGGTCTGCAACATGTCCTCGGTGATGTCTCGCAACGGTGAATAGTCGTCGAGGACATAGAAGCTTCGGCCAAAAGTTGCGCCGACAAGGTCATTTTCCCGTTGTTGAATCGCGAGATCGCGGAACGCGATGTTGGGTACGCCACCGGCCAGCTTGGTCCATTGATCACCACCGCTTACGCTGAAGTAGACGCCGTACTCAGTCGCCACAAACAGGAGATCCGGATTGACGTGGTCCTGAACCAGTCGCCACAGGATGTGTCGTTGCGGGAGGTTGGAAGAGATGCTGCGCCAGCTACGGCCGCGATTCTCGCTCTTGAGAACATAGGGGGAAAAGTCACCGGACTTGTGATCGTCGACAACCACATAAACGGTGTCCGCATCGTGGAGATCGGCTTTGATGTCGTTGACAAAGAAGTAGTCGGGAACACCCGGCAATGATTCTGTCTTACGCCAGTTCGCTCCCCCATCTTCGCTGACCTGCACCAGGCCGTCGTCGGTGCCCGCGTAAATTAGCCCTTCGACCAGTGGCGATTCGGACAGGGAGGTTATCGTGTTGTACTGCGACATTGCCGACAAGTCCCAGTTCGAGTCGAAGCTCCAGCGGCGGCCCATCAAAGGCTGTTGCAGCCTGTCCTGATTGCGCGTCAGATCCGCCGAAATCGCGCGCCAGGAGTCACCGCGATCATCGCTCTGCCAGACTCGAAAACTCGCAAAATAGAGTGTTTCCGGGTTGTGGGTGCTGATGAGGATCGGCGCGTCCCAGTTAAAGCGTTCTTCGACTTCGCCGGCGGCCGGCTGCGGGCGTATATGGACGCTTTCACCGGTGGCACGGTCGTAACGTGTGAGATTTCCTTCCTGCCAGTTTGCGTAGATGATGTTGGGGTTGGTCGGATCTGCCGCCGACTGATGGCCGTCCGCCCCCAGCGTCAGATACCAGTCGGAATTTCGAATGCCGACAACGTTGTCCGTCCGGTGCGGTCCGCCGAGGCTGGAGTTGTCCTGGGTGCCGCCGTAGACGTTATAAAACGGCTCGTCGTAATCCACGGCTACCTTGTAGAATTGTGAAATCGGCATGTTGGCCATGTAGCGCCAGGTCTCTCCAGTGTCGAGACTCTCGTAGACGCCGCCATCGTTGCCGACGAGGAGATAGTCCTTGTCTTGCGGGTGAAATGCCATTGCGTGGTGGTCTACATGTTTCGTTTCCGAGTTCATTGTTTCGAAGTTTTCGCCGCCGTCGTGCGTGACGTGCAGGTTCACGTCCATCTGGTATACGCGGTCGAAATGGTGCGGGTCAGCAAAGATCTCCTGGTAATAATGGGGCCCCGTGCCGCCCGAGAGATAGTCGTTTCGCTTCTCCCATGACTCGCCGCCGTTTTCGGAACGAAAAAACCCACCTTCCTTGTGCGCGAGTTCGATCGTTGCGTAGACGACATCCGGGTTCTGTGGTGACACGGCAAATCCGACTTTGCCCATATCTTCCTCTGGCAAACCCTCTGTGAGCTTGCGCCAGGTTGCGCCGCCGTCGCTCGATTTGTGAATGCCGGAGCCGGGACCGCCATCCATCAATACAGCAACATTGCGGAAGCGCTGCCAGGACACCGCATACACAACATCCGGGTTGTGCGGGTCGAGATGCACTTCCGAAATGCCGGTGTAATCGTCGTCGATTTCAGCATTGCCGAGCCCGTCGCCGAGAATCTTGTTCCACGTCGCTCCACCATCAGTCGATTTGTACAAACCCCGTTCGCCACCGGCGGACCAAAGCGGCCCCTGGGCAGCGACATAAACAACGTTCGAATCGCGGGGGTCTATGCGAATCATGCCGATGTGTTCGGAATTCTCGAGCCCCATGCTTTCCCAGGTCGTGCCCCCATCGCGACTACGATAAACGCCGGAGCCATAGGCGACATGGCGGCCACTGACATTCTCTCCAGTGCCGACCCAGATTGTGTCCGGGTCGTTGGGATCGAGCGTAATGCATCCTATTGAGTAGGAATCCTGATCATCGAAAATAGTCGTCCACGTCGTGCCACCGTTCTCTGTCTTCCAGATGCCACCACTGCCCACGCCGACATACCACGTACTGGGATCTTCAGGATTGATCGCGATGTCGGCGACTCGCCCCGACATCATGGCTGGTCCAATGCTGCGCATCTCGAGACCCGAGAACGTCGCTTCATTGAAACCCGGCGACGAGTCTTCGTCCTGGGCAATGGCAGTCAGAGAGGTGAGAAGAGCTAATAAACAGAACGTTGCTGCACGTTTCATGGATTCCCCCGGCATGAATATTGTTCTTGTACTTGCCGAAACTATAGCAAATGAGGCGCCGACCACATTGACGATAAGGCGATCGGTGTCTGACTTGAAAAGATGAAGCGCCAAAAATCAGTCGATGGCTACATCAATGCGGCGGAGTCCTGGCAGGCTATCTTTCTTCAGCAAAACGAGGGGCAACGAAACCTGGCAGAATCGACAAGATCCTGCCGATGATCAAGTCGGGAATTGGCCGCAACGATAAGTACCGCTGTCAGATCATTTGTCGGCCTGAGAATACTACTCCGCGAGAGGAAGACCGCTCGGCAATGAATGCGGAACGTTACGGCGCAGATCGATTGACGACGGGTCCGTCAGGGCGGCCAGGAACTCGATCAGTTCATTGAATTCCCTTGTGCTGATATTTGCAGGGCCTAATTCGCTTGATCCCGCGATGCGTTCGACGAGTTGTGGGTCACTCATCACCAGTAAGTCGGCTCGGGCGACCGACCGGTCCGGATGCAAAGGCAGCACTGCCTGTTCCGGGTTGTAGTTGTACAGCGAGCGGGTGGTGTCCAGGTGATGCCGAACCATGGATTCCAGCGTGTCGTAAGCGCCCGAATGCCCGTATGGTGCGGTGAGCGTCACATTTCGTAAGCTGGGAACTCTGAACCGGTATCGATCAGTCTTGTTGCCGGTTACGCGCTCCCTGCCAAAATCTTCGTTTCCACTGACGCCGTCTCCTTTCCCCGGCCCAATCTGCGGTGTAGCGATCGAGTGGAAATCATGACTGGTCTGAAAGCTGCCGCTGTGGCAACGGCCGCAATTCGCTTTGCCTGGCGAGTAAAAGACGCGCATGCCCCTGCGGGCCGATGCGCTCATGGCGGCCCGGTCGCCTCGCAGGAAGCGGTCGAACGGGCTGTTGTCGGCCCGCCAGCTAACGGCTTCAAAAGCGGCGATAGCATTGGCTGCATGCACAAACGTGATGTCGCTTGCCTCGTCTATGTCATCGAAAACATCAACAAACTGCTCGACGTAGCCTCCGGGGCCATCGATGTTCCGAAGTCGCTCGGCCAGCTGGCGCCAGACATCGTGGAGGTTGCCGAAGGCCGCGGCAGCGGCGACCGGATTCTCGCCATACTGTCCTGCCATTTCGGTCCCTGACGTGACGGGGAACATTGCCTGGGCGGCCAGCACGTTATCCAGGCCCGCTGGCAGATCATCACCTGCCGGTGAGCGGAATCCGGACGGCTGACCAGGATCGGTTTCGACACGACCGTCGTGGAACATCTTCTCGAACTGTCTCGCGCCCAGGTTAAACAGCGGCGGTGCATTTCGTGGAACACGCTCTGGAACGATGTCGGGGCCCGCACCGGTATCTCTTGTCACACCCAGGCCGCGCCCACCTTCACCGACGGAAAGGGACAGCCCGTCTCCGGTGTCGGCGAGCGGGTGGTGACAAGTGGCGCACGACGTATTCAGATTGCCGCTGAGTATCTTGTCAAAAAACAGTTGTGCACCAAGGTGAACCTTCGCCGGGCTGGGGTTGCCGCCGTCGTAGTAGTCCCTGTCTCGCGGTGCATTGGGCAGCCAGGCGGCCGGCGTCGCGCCCGCGCCGGCGCTGACGAGCAGAATCAAATATCCAACAGCGCAACATTTCCCTTTGCTCACGTTTATTCCCTCTTGAAATGAATTCGAGTGGTCGATGTGAGAAAAGGCTATCAAGCGGTGGCGTCAGATCGCCGTGAATTTCTTGCCTGAGTTTCGACAAATGAATTCAGGAAAGTCGCCGGTTAATTGCGTTGCATGAGCTTGTTGCTGCCGAATGATTGAGAGAACACCCGGTCGGCAGTCCGACCGGGTGTTTACTGACGCCTTGTGCGACGAACGTCTCCTTATCTCCGTCTGCCACCGCCTCTCCGGACGGATCGATTCAGAGAACTCCTGCTGCGAAATGAGCTGGCTTCTCGCTTCGACTTGCGGCTGGCAGTCAGGGAATCATCGGTTTTGAAGCGATTCACCGAGTCCGCGCCATTCCCGAACTTCACGAAGTCTCGAAAGCTCTCGCTGTCGCCAAGCGTGTCGATGCGAGTGTTGTGAATGTCGTTCGGCATGTTCGCCCAGCCCTCGCCCCACTTGCTGTTGTGGTCGGCCAGTGCCGTTCCCGAGGCCAGCGCGGTTGCGCCGATGATGCAGAGTTTGATCCAGGTCTTTTGCATTTTGCTGTCTCCTGTAGATTATGTATACCTGGATAACGCTTTGCAGGAGGCCAGGTTGACCGGAGACGCATAGGTACTTTCCACGACTTCGATGGTTGCAGGGGTTCCCTGCCGGAACCGGGTCAGGCACCAATTTGACGGGTCATCAGGTCCAGAGTGCGAGCGCGGTGATCGCGATGCCGAATATCGCCGTGAAGATCATCAACGCCACCAAATACCGCCAGTTCTTCATCTATGGGTTTCCCGGCGCGCCGGACTCAGGTTGGCGTGGGTCCTTGTTCACTCTGGCGGCGTAAGGTGCAGTGCCTTGTGAAGTCGCTGAGCATGTTGAGCAAGCTTCGGCCTCGGGTCCGTTGTTGGCGGCCGGTCCGTAGCGAACAGAAATCGATCCGGTCGTATCTCGCGAATACGTGGGGCCAGCTTTTCGTTTGCCTTCCTGACCCGGTTCGCGAGCGCGCTTGTCGCCTGCTTCTGTTCGCGGTTGACCGAGCCGGCAGGCAAAGGAGTTCAAAAGAGCAGGCTGGACAGATGCATGATCCAGTGCCGTCAGGATATCTGCCGCCGCGCTTGCGACAACAGTTTCTGGTGGTGAGTGCCCGCCTTCGTCGCGCACTAGCCGTTCCGGTAGATATAGCTGTAACCGTTTATGGCAGGGACACCGCCGAGATGCGCGTACAGCACCTTCGAGCCGGCCGGGAAGAAGCCGGTCCTGACGAGCTCGATCATTCCCTGCATTGATTTTCCTTCGTAAACCGGGTCGGTCATCATGCCTTCAAGGCGGGCGCACAGGCGAATGGCATCGTTGGTTTCGTCCGAGGGCACTCCGTAGACGGGATAGGCATATTCTGTCTTCAGGACAACATCGTCCGCGGTGATGTTCTGTCCAAGTTCGATTAATTCAGCCGTTTTTTGAGCGATATCAAGTACCTGTGCGTGTGTTTTCTCCGGTGTGCAGGAAGCGTCTATGCCAATCACATTTTGCGCGCGGCCATCATTTGCGAAGCCAACCACCATGCCTGCGTGTGTCGAACCGGTAACGGTGCAGACAACGATATAGTCAAACTTAAATCCCAGCTCCTGCTCCTGCGCCCGTACTTCTTCGGCGAAGCCGACGAATCCCAGCCCGCCAAATTTGTGAACCGAAGCGCCGGCGGGGATCGGGTAGGGCTTACCGCCCTTGTCTTTTACATCTTCGAGCGCCGCTTCCCAGCTTTCCCGAATGCCGATATCGAAACCCTCGTCAACCAGTTCGATGTCAGCACCCAACACCCGCGACATCAGGATGTTGCCCACACGATCATAAACAGCGTCCTGGAATGGCACCCAGCTTTCCTGCACAAGGCGGCATTTCATTCCGATCTTTGCAGCAACTGCTGCCACCTGGCGGGTGTGATTCGATTGCACGCCGCCAATGGATACCAGTGTGTCTGCACCTGAAGCGATCGCATCCGGAATAATGTACTCCAGCTTGCGAATCTTGTTGCCGCCAAAAGCGAGCCCGGAATTACAGTCTTCCCGCTTCGCGTACAACTCGACTCTCCCACCGAGGTGATCAGACAAACGTGGGAGCTTCTCGATCGGTGTCGGGCCGAATGTCAGGGGATAACGTTCGAATTTTTCAAGCATGAGTTTCTAACCGGGGAATACCAATGCTGCGTCAAAAACCGGCCCGTCCACGCAGACTCTCTTCATTGCGTCGCCGTCTTCTGTCTTGACAAGTACGGCGCAGCCGGCGCAGCCGCCTACCGCGCATGCCATGAATTCTTCAAGTGACACCTGGCAAGGAAGACAGTATTCCCTGGCCAGGTCCGCAACGGCTTTCAGCATCGGTGTCGGCCCGCAGGAAAATATTTCGACTTTGCTCAACTCGGCCTTTGACAGTGATTTCAGCCATTCACGCGCCAGGTCCGTGACGTAGCCCCGAAACGTGCCACCGAATTCGGCCAGACTCGCGAGCCTGGCGGGAATCTGCCACTGTTCCATCAATGGCATCGTGCTGACAATGTCTTCTTCGAGCCATGGTGTTTCCAGGTTCGATCGTGCAAGCTGAAATGGAAACGGGATTTCGGAACCCATGATGACAAGCGGTTCCCAGCTGTTGTGATCGTCTTTCAAATGTTCTGCCAGGAAAACCATCGGTGGAATTCCAACGCCACCGCCGATAAGAAGCGTTTTCGGTCGATCCGTACTGGGCTTAAAGCCGTGACCTATAGGGCCGATGATGCTGACGACGTCACCGCTTTGCTTGCGTCCGAGTGCGTGCAGGCCTTCGCCGACGACTTTGAACAATACTTCGATCCAGCCTTCAACTGGCTGGGCACGCATGATGGAGAGCGGGCGACGCATCAGGATGGTCTCGTCGCACTGGACGTGGACGAAACTGCCGGGCGTTGCGTTCGCTGCCGTGCGCGGAGCAGAAAGGCGAATGATGAACTGATCGCCAGGAAAATGTTTGACGCTGATTACTCCTGCATCTTCGACGAAGAGCGTGCCGCGATTTACCTGCGCAGCGGAAGTTTCCTGTGCCGTAGCATTCATTGACTGTCCAGCGTTTTTACAACCGTCGCCAGAACAGCCATGCGAACGGCGACTCCATTCCTGACCTGCTCGCAGATAACGGAGTTAGGACTCTCAGCGAGACTGGATTCGATTTCGATACCGCGGTTCATCGGCCCCGGGTGCATGACGATGGCATCGGGAGCCGCGAGGTTCATGCGTTCGTGGCTGACGCCGAAATTGGCAAAGTATTCGTCGATACCGGGGATGCCGTCGATGTTGCCGATTCGTTCTCTTTGAATTCGCAACGCCATTACGACGTCGGCGCCTCTAACACCTTCGTCCAGGTTGTGCAGAATCTTTGCCTGTGGCGGCACGCTGCCGGCAGCAGGCGCCAGCGACTCAGGAGAGATAAGGCGCAGTTCCTTCACCCCCATTGTCACCAACGCTTCCGAGGCAGAACGCGCTACCCGTGAGTGCGCAATATCACCAACGATGGCAACAGTCAGGTTTTGAAATTCGCCCTTGTGCAAACGGATGGTGAGAAGGTCCAGCAAGGCCTGGGTCGGGTGCGCAACATCGGACTCGCCGGCGTTCAGGATGCTGACAAAGTCGTTCACGTGCCGGGCGATGTAGGCGGGCACGCCGGACTGCGCATCGCGGACCACAATCACATCAACCTGCATCGCCTGCAGCGTGTATATCGTGTCAAGGATGCTTTCGCCCTTTTTTCTCGAGGAAGTGTTGACGTCCAGATTCAAAACGTCCGCACCCAGGCGCGTGGCGGCCAGATCGAATGACGCCCGCGTGCGAGTGCTGGGCTCGAAAAACAGGTTGGCAACCGTCTTTCCTCGCAGCGCAGAGCTTCTGACAACCGGTTTGCCAATATTACTCAGGTAGGTTTCCGCCTCGTCGAGCAGCGCCGTAATACGCTGTCGATCCAGGCCGTGCATGGTGAGCAGGTGGCGGAGTCGACCATTGGTGTCAAGCTGGAGGTCGGTCTGGTCGACTTTATCGGTGACTTCGAATAATTCGATTACTGACATGGCGCGGGCATTCTACTCTTATTGACGTTCATTTTTCAGCCATCGTTCCGCGATGAGCACCGCAGCGCCGGCATCGATCATCTCCTTCTTTATTTTGCCGCGAAGTCCGTCCGATCGCTGTTGTTTGAGGCGCGCCTCGGCCTCAACGGACGTGAAGCGTTCGTCAACGGACTCGACAGGCAACTCAAAGCGTCCTAAATCGCTGATGAAGGCAGTGACGAAGTCGCCAATGTCGGCTGCTGAACCGTCCGCGCGGGTGGGAATCCCGACGATCAGTCGATCGGGTCGCCATTCCCGGATGATCTTGCTGATACCGTCCCAGTCGGGCCCCTGCTCATCGTTGCCAACGACGCCGAGCGGGCTGGCCGAATTAGTCACTTGCTGGCCGACCGCCAGGCCGATGCGCCGCAGGCCGAAATCGAACGCAAGAATAGTTTCAGGCGTGCCCGGCATCCGGGGAGATCTGGCTGATATCGATGCCGATAATGTTGGCGGCAACGCTCCAGCGATCGGCAAACGGGACGTCGAAAATAACCGAGGGTTCCGCGGGTACGGTCAGCCAGGTGTTGGCTAACATCTCCGCCTCAAGTTGACCGGCATCCCAACCCGCGTAACCCAGCGCCACTAGCGACTTTTCAGGGCCTTCGCCCGCTGCCATCGAGTCGATGACGTCACGCGACAGCGTTAGCTGTACTTCGGGGGAGACTGAAACGGAGCTTTCGAACGCTGGCCCCGGTTCGTGCAGAACGAAACCACGTTCGCGTGCGACGGGCCCACCGATCAGAACCGGGTGATGGGCCAAAGCCGGATTGGGCTCGACAAGATCCAGTTGCTCGAACAGACCGCCGAGATTCATCTCCATCGGCCGATTGATAACGATTCCGAGTGCGCCCTGATCGTTGTGCTCGCAGACGAGCGTTACCGTGCTGTTGAAATTAGGATCTGCCATTCCCGGCATGGCAATCAACAACTGATTACAGAGTGAGTCCTTGATATCCATGGCCCCAGTATCGCATACAGGAATCGTCGCCGAGCCGCATTTTTTGCGAAAAACACGAATTCAGGTCGGACTATTTAGTTGGTGCGAGCAGTTGCCTGGACGCCGCGCTCATTGAATTGCCACTTATAGGCGAAACGCAGCTGGTCGTAATCGACGCGGATAGCTTCGGGGAACGGATCGAAAGGCGCAGCGCGGCGCAAAATACTGAGCGCGACCTCGTCCAGTACTCTGGAACCGGATGAGCGCCGTACCAGTACTTCCTGTAATTGTCCCGATGCGTTTATGGTTACTTCCAGGGTTGGACTGCCGGTCATGCCAACGGCAATCGCTTCTTCCGGAAAATACTTGATGCCGACTGTTTCGATCTTTGTCTTCCATCGATTGAGATAACCGGCGACTTTCGATTCTTTCGTGTCGACTGACGTCACGAGTTCACGCGGGTTGTCGTCACGAATGGCGGTATTGGTGACGTTGTCCTGCGGCAGCGGCATTGTCAGTTCTATACCGGCTTCGAGATTGGCAGCCACTGACTCATCCGGCGACGGTTCCTCGCGCGGATCGTCCTGGACCTTGAATACCTGCTCCGCACGGGCTGACAGCAATTGGTCGGAGTACTCGTCGACTGCGGTCGAATCATCGGCGCTGTCTCCGTCGTCGGTGCCAATATTGTCAACTGGCACCGGGCTTTCCGCCCGAGCGCTTGGTCGGGCCTGTTCCTGCGTGTTGCCAGCGCCTTCCTGGCTGGCCTGCGCAAGATACTCTGCGTGTTCCGGATCCAGTACGTTGGGATCCGGATCAGCGACGATGGTTACCTCAAGAGAAATTGCCTCGCGGAATTCATCGCCGAGAACGGCGTTGAAGGTAATGCCGATGATAAGAATGCCGTGCACCAACGCTGCCAGGAAAAGCATAGGAGGCAGTCGGTCGGGGACCGGCAGGGACTCGAGAGCCACGTCGTCGATCAAACCATCATCAGCCAGATCATGGTCAACCGACTCGTTGGAACGAGCCTTTTCAGTTTTTGAAGCTTTTTCAGCCATTGCCCAAGCAGGTGGTTAGCCAGAAAACCCCTGATGTCCGTATTGTGTCACAGGAAATCAATGATTTGTCCAGTTTACCTCTCGGAATGTCAGAGCAGTGAGACGTAGGTCACCCGGCGCGAGTCCCGGAATCCCGTCAAATGGGCGCTCTCACCATAATCAGCGGGAGCCGGATGTTACCGATCGAGCCTGGCCTCGATCGCGTCGAAGAGGGTTCCGGCAATGTTCAGGTCAAAGATAGTATCGAGCTCCCGGATACCGGTGGGGCTGGTCACGTTGATTTCCGTCAGGTAGTCGCCAATCACGTCAATGCCGGCAAAAATGACCCCGCTGTCTCGCAGAACCGGGCCAACCTGGGCACAGATCCATTCCTCCCGCTCGGAAAGCTTCCGGCCCTCGCCGACAGCGCCCATCACCAGGTTGCCGCGATTGTCGTCATCTGAAGGAATACGCGCCAGCGAGTAAGGAACTGTTTCGCCGTCGATCAGGAGGATCCGCTTGTCGCCCTCGCTGATCTCGGGGATATATACCTGCGCCATCGCAAAACGTCGGCCATTGTCGGTCAGGGTTTCGAAGATGACGTTGGCATTCTTGTCACCAGCGACGACCACGAAAATAGACTTGCCACCCATGCCGTCCAGCGGTTTGACAACAATCCGGCCATTTTCGGCAAGAAATGCCTTCATTTCGGGCATCGAGCGGGTTATGAGTGTCAGCGGGGCGCATTGCGGAAACCAGGCGGTGTAGGCCTTTTCGTTCATATCGCGCAACGCGCGCGGTTTGTTGACGATCAGCGCGCCGGATTCTTCAGCCCGGCTGAGGATATACGTGGTGTAGACGTATTCCATGTCAAAGGGTGGATCCTTGCGCATCAGAATGGCATCGAGATCACCCAGGCGAATTTCTCTTTCGTCACCGAGCTCAAACCAGTGTTGCTCGTCGTCGGTCACGTTCAGTCGTCGTGATCGCGCAAGCGCCTCTCCCCCCACCAGCTTGAGGTCGGCCTGCAACATATAGTGTATCTCGGCACCACGGCGCTCGGCTTCGAGCAACATGGCAAGCGAACTGTCTTTTTTGGGTTTAATCGACTCGATCGGGTCCATGACGACGCCAATTCGACGTTTGCTGGCTGACATTTGGTGTTTTCCGTTAACCCTGCTAACTGCGGCGGCTAACTATAACCAAGAAGACGGGGTCAGAGACCATTTATTTGGGCCATGATCCGGGTGCCCGATCGGCACTTCAAAAAAAAGGTCTCTGACCCCAATAATTTGAGCTGTGGTGCCGGTCGTGGCGGCATTTTGGCCAATGTGGTACAAGTCTGTTTGTCTGACAGAGATTATGGAAACTAATCAGTATTTTGGGCTTGTCAGGCTTGCTCGGGGATTGTCCTGGGCGAACGGATTGGGGTCACGAGCGGCTTTTCGCTCGTAACTGGGCGAGGATATCCAGTGTCAAATAATGCTTCTCGAGGTCTGAACGGTCTCAAAATCCTGGTTGTGGACGATAGTAAGACCATCCGCCGTACGGCGGAGACTCTGCTGTCCAAGGAAGGTTGCCAGGTGTTTACCGCCATCGATGGCTTCGACGCCTTGTCGAAAATCGCCGATCACCAGCCGGACCTGATATTTGTCGACATCATGATGCCAAGACTGGACGGCTATCAGACTTGCTCGCTCATCAAGCACAACAAGGTTTTCAAGACCACGCCGGTCATCATGCTGTCAAGCAAAGACGGGCTTTTCGACCGGGCGCGCGGCCGAATTGTCGGTTCGGAGCAGTACTTGACCAAGCCGTTCACCAAAGACGAATTGCTGGGCGCGATCTCCAACCAGATCAACTGAGGAATTGTTCATGGCCGTTGTACTTATCATTGACGATTCGCCGACCGAGCTGCACCTGTTTAAAAACATGCTTGAGAAAAGTGGCTTTGAAACCCTTGTCGCGGATAGCGGCGAAGAGGGGATTCGCCAGGCAGGCGCGTCGAGACCCGACTGCATACTGATGGATGTCGTCATGCCGGGCATGAACGGTTTTCAGGCGACTCGAAAGCTGACGCAGGATCCGCGGACGTCCGATATTCCGGTCATCATGATCACGACCAAGGATCAGGAGACGGACAAAATCTGGGGCATGCGCCAGGGCGCGGTTGAATACATCGTCAAGCCGGTAGGCCAGAAAGATCTCGTCGCTAAAATCAATTCGGTCATGGCTGACTGAATGAACACGGTGACGGATCTTGCGGCGCTCGTAGAGCAACCTTTTGAACTCCTCCGCGAGTTGGAGCGCCGCAGCAGGGCAGCGGTTGCCGGCAAGGGTACGGGCGATATCTCCGAGGAATGGGTCGGAATCGGCTTCCGCCTGGGTCAGGAGAATTTCGTTGCGGATCGTGACCAGGTCAGGGAAGTACTCATGTTGCCCGAAGCCATGACACGCGTGCCGGGATCGAAACGCTGGTTGCTGGGTATTGCCAATTTGCGCGGTCACTTGCTGCCGCTCGTCGATTTGAAGATGTATCTCGGCAGTGGCAGGACGTCATTGCGGCGGGCCACGCGGGTAATCTCTATCAATCATCGCGAAGTGCCGTCGGGACTTGTGGTCGATGAAGTCCAGGGATTCAGGCGCTTTATGAACAGTGAGTACGTTGAACAAGCACCGCAAACCGCGGTTCGTTGTGAACGCTACCTGCACGGTGCGTATGAGCGAGGCCCGGATACCTGGCCCGTTTTCAATTTTTACGATCTGCTTGAAAGCAGCACCTTTTTACAGGCTTCCGCCGAATAGTGCGGTCCTAATCGGGAATCACGTTGCAAAGTCATGGCATCAAATACTGAAAAATCGTCCGTTTTTACCATTCTTGCAGCTGCGCTTGCGGTGGCCCTGATCGCTGCAGCCGGGGTTTCGTACCTGCAATCCGGTCACAGCGGAGCAACTAATAGCAGTGGGCCGGCACTGGCCGCGATGTCGCAGGCCATTCCCCTGCACGCCCGGGCGGCCTTGCGCGGTGAATCAGACGGCTTTGCCAACCTGCGGTCAGACCTTGATCGCCTCGCCGGACTTCGCGGAGGAGCAGGCGGCGCCGCATGGGACGAACTCGACAGGCATGCGAAGACCGTCCTTTCCAGGCAAAGCGATATCGAAGCCGTCACCGGTGCAGCACGACTGGTTAATCTGCGTATGCCCGAACTGCTCGCTGCCTCCGATGCTTTGCTTGAGAGCACAGGCTCCGTCGCCGCGATACAGGAGTTTCAGCGCCGCGGCGTCGCTGTCCAGGCAGCCCTGAGCACGCTGGCCGCAAATGTTTCCGGCGGCAGTGCGGCAGCCGCACAGGCTGTCGCCGACGATATGGCTTATCTGCGAGCGGTTACCGACGCTTTGTCCGGACAGGTAACGGGGCTTGATGTTGCGCCACTGGATAGCGCGGCTCGCGAAGCCTCGTTGATGCCGGTTATCAGCGAGTTAATGGATATTGAATCGCCAGTGGCTGCGGCCGTCGCTGCAGCACCCGGCCTGGGAAGTCTGACAGAAAGTATTGCCGGGCTATCGGCCGCGGCAAGTACATTGCTCGACGCATCGCTGTCAGTGTCCGGATCTCCGGGCGGTGGACCACTGGCCAATCGTTGGTTGCCGATAGGCCTGATTGCGATTGCATTGGTGTTGCTCATCGGTCTCGCGCTGCTGCATGCGAAGACGTCGATTTTCGAACAAACTTCCCGGGAACAGTCCGAGCAGAACGAACGAAACCAGCAGGCGATTCTGCGTTTACTCGACGAATTAGGCAGCCTCGCCGATGGTGATCTCACTGTTGAGGCAACCGTCACAGAAGACATCACGGGCGCGATTGCAGATTCGATCAACTACGCTATCGAAAAACTGCGTGAGCTGGTCGCAACGATCAACGAAACAGCAATAATGGTCGATTCTGCCGCCAAGCAAACAGAGAATACTGCCGTACACATGGCTCGCGCAGCGGACACGCAGAGACAGGAAATCAGCGCTGCAACGGAGTCGATCGTGTCGATGGCCGGGTCCATCGAAGAGGTTTCGGGAAACGCCGAACGTTCGTCGGATGTTGCGCGTCACTCTGTTGAAGTCGCTCATAAGGGCGGTGAAGCGGTACGTCGAACGATCGACGGCATGAATACGATTCGGGAGACCATTCAAGACACGTCGAAGCGCATCAAACGCCTCGGCGAAAGCTCCCAGGAAATTGGCAATATTATCGAACTGATTAACGACATCGCCGAGCAGACCAATATCCTGGCGCTGAATGCCTCTATCCAGGCGTCAATGGCCGGCGAGGCCGGGCGAGGTTTTGCGGTTGTTGCTGACGAGGTGCAGCGCCTCGCGGAGCGTTCCACCAATGCGACAAAGCAGATCGAGGTACTGGTACGCACAATTCAGGCAGACACCAACGAAGCGGTCGTATCGATGGAAAGAAGCACCACCGATGTCGTCGGCGGAGCGTTGCTGGCCGAGAATGCCGGTGCCGCACTCGACGAGATAGAACAAGTGTCCAATCAGATCGCAAGTCTTGTACAGAACATTTCAGGATCAGCGCGTCAGCAGGCTGGTTCTGCAGCGGACGTAACCCGGAGAACAACCAAGCTTAAGGAGATCAGTGACCAGACGGGCAAGGCGACGATCGCAACAGCGGCGTCGATATCCAAATTGTCCGAGCTTGCGTCACAGCTTCGCCAGACTGTCGCAGGGTTTACGTTGCCGAGCGCAGCGTTACAGTCCAGCGCGTTGTCGTCTAACAGCAGTGCGGCACCGGTTGTCGCGCCTGTCCAGGCGCAGGAAAAGGCCGCGGGATAAGGCCCGCGAATCGCCGGATCAAGATGAGCAGCCACTCGGGTATTCAGGAAGGGCCGGAAAGCGACGGATTCGCCGAGGCGGCCGCCAATGCGCTGAACGTCGTCGCCCAGGAACTGATGGAGACGATTCGCAACGCGCATCTGGCGCTCGAAGATTGCGTCGACGGCCGTGGAGGTACGGCGGCGCTCGTACGTTCGGGCCAACTCCTTCATCAGGTCGGCGGGGCGCTCAAGATCACCGAGACCTATGGAGCCGCATTGCTGGCTGAGGAAATGGAAGCGGTGTGCGCATATCTTGCGACGCTGCGCGCCGGTAAAGGGCGCGAGGATGGCCTCGATGCAGTGACACGCGCCATGGTCCAGCTACCAATTTATATCGAGCGACTTCTGGGCGGCGGTCGCGATATTGCGCTTGTGCTATTGCCATTGCTGAACGACCTGAGGGCGGCTCGCGGGCAGCCGCTATTGTCGGAAGGTACTTTGCTGCTGTTGAACCTTTCTCCGCGAAGCAAGCAGGACGGCGGAAAAATTCACGAATCCAGCGGTGAAGACCCGGTTCAGATCGCACGAAAACTTCGACCTAAATTTCAGCTTGCTCTGCTGGGCTGGATTCAGGGTGGCAACAATGAACGCCACCTGGAAACACTGTCCAGTGTTGTCAGCGCCCTTGAATTATCTGCCAATCGCGACGACATGTTTCAGCTTTGGTGGGTTGTTGGCGGTGTGCTCGAGTCGTTGCAGAACGGTGGCCTGGAAACCTCCGTCGCGCTGAAGCGCCTCCTTGGTCAAACTGATCGGCAGATCAAATTGCTGATCGACGAGGGTCTGGCAGCCTTCGACAATCATCCCGTCACGGATCTTCTGAACAATCTGCTGTACTACGTTGCGCGCTCCAGCCACGCTGGTGAGCGAATCAGCGAAATACGCGCTGCATTCAACCTCGCAGAGCTACTGCCGGGGGACGAACAGGTTGAACACGCCAGGGAAGCCTTGTCGGCACCCAGCGTGAAGCTGATGAAAACGGTTGCTTCGGCGATCAAGGAGGACCTGGCGCGGGTTAAAGACGTGCTCGATATCTTTGTGCGCACGGGCATGAGCAATTCCGCAGACCTGGTCCCGCAGCTCGACCTGCTAAAGAAGATTAGTGACACGCTCGGGGTGCTCGGCCTCGGCGAACTTCGGGGTGACATAGATTCCGAAATCGATCGACTCAAAGATGTCGTATCCAGGGGCGGCCCGGTCGACGAGAAAACCATCATTGAGATCGCCTCGACATTGTTGAGAGTTGAGGATCGCCTGGACCAGCAGTTGGTGAAGCTGATTGCCCCGGCCGAACCTGTCGCAGGAGACGCCGAAGCCGTCGAAATGGCGCCGGAAGAAGATGCCGAGTTCAGAGAGGTTGCTGAGGCGGTCATGCGGGAGAGCATCATCAATCTCGCGCGGATCAAAGAAACATTCAGCCAGAGCATGGTTTCAGAGGGCAGTTCGCAGGGTATCGATGCGGTGCCGTCGCTCATTCGCGGCATAAAGTCCGGACTGATGATGCTCAACAAGACCCGTGCGATGCAGATTGTAGAGCAGGTAGGCGGTCTGTTGGTGCTGGCGTTGCGCGGCGCCGGGCCCAGCCGGCTGACCCAAAAAGAAACGGACCGCCTTGCCGATGCCATCGTCAGTATCGAGTACTACATGGAAACGGTGAAGGCGGGACGCAGTGAGCCCTGGTACATGCTCGACAATGCGGAAGCCTGCCTGTCCGTGCTGCGCGACCTTGAGGCCCGTCTGAAAGTGGAGCAGGAGGAGGAACCTGCAGCGGCGCTTTCGCAGACGCTGAAGCTCGAGAAACCCGATCTCGATGCGATCGCGGCAGCGGAACGGTCGGCGCCACCGCCGGAGCAGCAGGTGACAACAGTGATGCCGGCCACTCCGGCGCCGGTGGTCGCCCAGACCGCCGAGCATCTGGACCCGGAATTGCTGGAACTCTTCATCGAAGAGGCCAAGGAAGAAATCGGCACGATCAACCGGAATTTGCCGGCCTGGGCCGACGCGCCAGACGACATGGAAACGTTGATTACGGTGCGGCGATCATTCCACACATTGAAAGGTAGCGGCCGGATGGTCGGTGCGGAGCGCATTGGCGAGTTTGCGTGGAGCATTGAAAGCCTCCTGAACAAGCTGATTAACAAGACGCTCGTACGCACACCGCCGATGGTTCAGTTTATTCTGGAGGCGGCCAACTCAGTTCCCGAGCTTGTTGAGCAACTCGAAGTCGGAACAGATCCGCAAACGGATATCAGTCAGCTGATGGCCAGAGCCAGCGCTTTCGCAGAGGGCGACCCGAATGCTGCAGTTCTGACGATTGACGTGCCAGCGGCGCAGCAACTGGAAGAGGAAGCCGCCGGGCTGGAGATGGACCCGGTTCTGCTTGATATCTTCTCCAAGGAAACGACGGGTCACCTCAAGGTAATTCACGATTACCTGGAAGCCTGCGAAGGTCATCAGCCGCCATATCATGTGACAGACAAGCTATATCGCGCCTGTCATACGTTGCACGGCAGCGCCAATATGGCCAATGTCGACCGCGGGGTTGCCGTCGCAGGTGCACTCAACCGATTTGTACGCAGGGTCTATGACCACAAGGTCGGCTTCCAGAAGTCCGGTACGGACGCGCTGAAAGCTGCGGCGAAAGCGTTGGCGGCGATTGTCGAGGACATCAACCAGCCCGAACGAAGTCGGCCGGACTTTGCCGTCCTGATAGAGCACCTGACCAATCTGAGCAACGCGGTCGAGCCGATCATTCCGGATGAAGAAGAAACGCCGGAGCCAGTTGTTGCTGAAATGCCTGCAGAAGTCGTGGAGCCGGAAGAGGTTGCGTACGATGCCGAGATTGCAGCGATCTTTTCCGAGGAAGCAGCGGAGTTGCTGGAGGCCGCCGACCAGGCGCTCGACTCATGGAAAACCGAGCGCGGCTCCCGGGAGCATATCGAGGAACTTAAGCGGCACCTGCATACGTTGAAAGGTGGGGCGCGCATGGCCGGGATCGCGGCCATGGGTAACCTGAGCCACGAGATCGAGGCGCTCATCATCAATATCGACGATGGCCGAATCGAACCTGCGCCGAAAATTGACGAGCTACTTCAGCAGAGCATCGATGAATTGCATCGTATGCGCGACAACGTTATCGCGGGCAGAGCGGTTACTGCCAATAACGAGCTAGAGAAGAAAATACACAGTATCAATGCCGGCGAACTGACCATCGAAGCGGCGATTCAGGTAGCGGAAGAAAAACCTGCGGACGTAGAAGACAGCGAGACAGTCGAATTTACTATTGAGCCGGAAGACTCGCTCAGCATGGTGATCGTCGATACACCGCTTAACGTTGAGCTCGACCAGATCAGCAATCCGGCAGCAACGCCAGCCGTCCCCGAACCACAACCCGAACCGCCGCCCGACGTTACGCCGGCGGTCGAAGTGCCGGAGCCCGCGGCAGAAACGGCCGTACCACCTGAGGCGCCAGCTGTCGTACCGGTCGAAGACGTCGCGCCGAAGGAAGCGGCACCGACCGAGCCCGAGAAAGCACCTGTGCGCGGTTTGCCCGCCCAGCGGCCGGGCGAGCAGCGCCAGGAATTTGCGCGAATTGACGCCGAGCTCCTGGAGGATTTGCTAAACGCCGCTGGCGAAATCAGCATTTACCATTCGCGACTTAGTCAGCAAATAAATTCGATTGAGTTCCACGTCGAGGAAATGGAACAGACGGTTGCGCGACTTCGCGAGCAGCTTCGCAAACTGGAAATTGAAACGGAAGCGCAGATCATGCACGGCCATCAGGACACGATGGTTGCACAGGATTTCGATCCCCTGGAGTTGGACCGCTACTCAAATATTCAACAGCTGTCACGGGCGCTCGCGGAATCAGCGAGCGATATGGATAGCCTCAAAGATCTCCTGCAGACGCTGACTTCTGAGGCGGATACTCTTCTGGTACAGCAATCACGCGTTACCGCGGAATTGCAAGACGGCCTGATGCGCACGCGCATGGTGCCGTTTCAACAGCACGTGCCACGACTTACCAGGCTGGTTCGCCAGGCGGCGTCTGAATCGGGCAAGCGTGCCGAGCTTGCGGTGGAGGGTGCCTCAGGTGAACTTGACCGGCAAGTACTCGATAAAATGCTGCCGCCGTTCGAGCACATGATGCGCAATGCCGTGGTGCACGGGATCGAGGATGCCGCTGCCCGCCAGGCGGCGGGCAAGCCTGCAACCGGCAGAATCACTGTTCGGTTACATCGCGAAGGCGCCGAGATGGTGATTGACGTTGCCGACGATGGCGCCGGTCTGAATGTGGAGTCGATTCGTCGCAAGGCCTTCGAGAAAGGTTTGCTCAAGGCCGACAGCAAGGTAACCGATGAGAGCATCATGCAGCTGATCCTGACGCCCGGATTCAGCACGGCCGACAAGGTTACGCAATCCGCGGGTCGTGGCGTAGGTATGGATGTCGTCGCCA
The DNA here is from genome assembly GCA_024640315.1 of Woeseiaceae bacterium. GTDB lineage: Bacteria > Pseudomonadota > Gammaproteobacteria > Steroidobacterales > Woeseiaceae > SZUA-117. The sequence goes on along the minus strand of JAHEFF010000018.1, from coordinate 7,943 downwards.
ACGAAATCAAGCAGCTTGGCGGGTCGCTGCAAATATCGTCTGTCACCGGGCAGGGAACAAATTTCACGATCAGGTTGCCATTTACGCTGGCTATTACCCAGGCTCTGATTGTCAGGACAGGGACTGAGGTTTATGCGCTTCCACTGCCAACCGTTGAAGGTGTGGTGAGAATCTCGCGGGTGGAATTGGAGACCTTGCTCGGCGAACCCGAACCACGTTATGAATATGGTGAGCAAGTTTACAGATTCAGGCATCTGGGCATGTACCTGGGCGGTCAGTCTGCCAAATTGCCCGAAGAAGATTCCTTTGTACCGGTGATCCTGGTTCGCGCAGGCGAACACTCTGCGGCGTTACTCACTGACGAAATGATCGCGAGCCAGGAGATCGTCGTTAAGTCAGTCGGCCCGCAGCTTGCCAGCATTCAGGGGATTTCAGGGGCGACCATTCTCGGCGATGGCCGCATCGTGCTCATTCTCGACATCAATGCCCTGGTCAGGGCAGGGGCGCCGGTCGTCGAGCTTAAAAGCGCGGCGCCAACCCCCGTCGATGATCGCCCGCTCGCAATGGTGGTCGACGATTCGATCACTGTGCGCCGGGTCATGGAGAGATTCCTGGAGAGAAACGGTCTTCGTGTTGTGACGGCCAAGGACGGAATCGATGCCATAAGCGCTTTGCATGAAGCGAAGCCCGACATCATTTTACTGGACATCGAAATGCCGAATATGGACGGTTATGAATTCGCGACCCACGTGCGTAACGATGCGCGGGTTTCTGATGTTCCAATCATCATGATTACGTCACGAGTTGGCGACAAGCACAGGGCGCGGGCCATCGAAATCGGTGTCAACGACTACCTCGGCAAACCCTACCAGGAGTCACAGCTCCTCGAGGCGATCAGTCGTTTGCTGGATGACAAAGGAATCAAGCTGCAGTGAGCGCCGAAGACGAAGAACTCTATAGCCTGCTCGTGCCGCTTGCGGATGAGCGTTTGATCGTGCCTCGTGCCTGCGTTGCGGAAGTCGTGCGCTACACGCCGCCGGTGAAAAATGAAGGTGCTTACGACTGGATGCTCGGGACCATAGGTTGGAATGGAAGAGATTTGCCGGTTGTCGCGTTTGAAGGTGCAATCGGCAAAGACGTGCCAGCACCGACCGGCCGTACCCGGGTGGTCGTTTTTTATTCGACCACTGGTCGTGTTCGCCCGGGCTTTTTCGGCATTCTGACGCAAGGGTTTCCGCAACTCGTTCGAGTCAACAGGGAAGTGCTGCAGCTTGATTCGACTGTCGGCTGGTCGGAGGGCGCCCCGGTTCTTTGCCGGGTGAAGATGATTAACGAGTTCCCCTTGATACCGAACCTTGAGGCGCTGGAAGAAATGATCGCAACGGATGCGCTTCCCGGCTAAGGCACCTGAATGTCCGGTGCAAGATCTCCAAACAAGGTTTGCAGAGCGGCGACGACGGCCAGCGCAGCAGTTTCCGTGCGTAGGACCCGCGGCCCGAACCCGACCGGGTAAAAGCCCGCAATATCGGCCAGCTCGTACTCCTGATCGCTGAAACCACCCTCCGGACCTACCAGGATAGTGAGCTGGCCGTCTTCAGGATGAACTGACCGAAGCGATTGTCGGGCGCCAGGCTTGAGAATCAAACGAATATTCTGCTCGTCATGATGTTCTCCCAGCCAGTTTCTCAGGCCTGTCGGCATATCGATGATTGGTGGCACGTTGCGACCGGATTGTTCGCAAGCGCTGGTTGCCACGCCATGCCAGTGACGAACCTTTTTGGCCGCTCTTTCGTCGTTCAGTCTGACAACCGAAAACTCGGTCTGAACGGGGGTGATCCGATGAATACCGAGTTCAGTCGCTTTCTGTACGACAAAGTCCATTCGCTCACCGCGGGAAATGCCCTGCAGCAGGTGAATTTGCAGCGAGGACTCGACGCTACGTTCAATCTTGTCGGTCACTGTCGCAACGACGCTGTTCTTGCTCAGCGATTTGATGGACGCCGGGTACTCGGCGCCATGACCGTCAAACAATGTCAATTTATCCTGAGGCCGCAAACGCAGGACGCGGCTGACGTAGCGGGCCTGATCACCACCGATCTCAATATCGTCACCGGTTCCTATCGGTCCCTCGATGTAAAGGCGGGTATTCGGCATAGGTTCAGGATCCTTAATCGTTTACATTAAGCACTGTTACGTTCGATTGTGTCAAAGCCACAGAAACAGCCAGGGATACCCGGAATTGAGTTCACCTGCCGCAAAATATGCCATTAGCCCGGGCGCCGGATTGATTCGCCCGGCGACACAGTGCCCTTCACCAAACCAGGACGAGCGGCCGGCCGGGAGCGTGCCCGCGCTCATTATCATTCACGGGATCAGCCTGCCGCCGGGCGAATTTGGCGGGCCATATATAGAGTCGTTGTTTACCAATTGCCTCGATTGCGACCACCATCCATATTTCAGGGAAATCGAGGGTTTGCAGGTTTCGTCTCATTTGCTCATTCGTCGCGATGGCCAGGTCATCCAGTTTGTACCGTTCGAAAGGCGCGCCTGGCATGCCGGCGAGTCGACGTTTCGCGGTAGGAATTGTTGTAACGATTATTCGATCGGAATCGAGCTGGAAGGCACGGATGACATGCCCTATACGGATGATCAGTACGATCAGCTGGTCCCGGTAATCCTGGCTATCATCGCATCGTATCCACGAGTTTCGGCGCGGGAGATAGCGGGGCATAGCGACGTGGCGCCGGGTCGGAAAACGGACCCCGGTCCTGCTTTCGACTGGTTGCGACTGTATGATGGACTTGCTTTGCAGGCCAAAGATACCGGGGACGCATGAAATTACTGGCATTGTTAATCGGACTTGCCGTTGAGCGGCTGGCGACGCAGCTTTTCCACCTGCGCCGGTTGCGCTGGCTGGATCGCGCGATCGACTTCGGTTTTCAGCAAAGCGAACGTGTCACGAGCTGGCCTGCCCTGATTCCGGTTATCATTCTTTCGTTTGTACTCGTTCTTCCGGTATTTCTCGTGCGTTTCGGAATCGAGGACACGCTGTACGGCTTTCCCTACCTGATCCTGGCAATTATTGTCCTGTTTTTTTCCCTCGGACCTAAAGATATCGGTGAAGATGTCGATGAGTACTGCCGCGCGATAGAAGATGACGATGCCGATCGAATCGCCGAGACAGCCAGGGCCTTGATAGAAAAAGATGTGCCGGAAAACGCGGTCGAACGTATTCGCATGTTCGAAGAGTCGGTTTGCATTCAGGCAAACAATCGTCTGTTTGCCGTGGTTTTCTGGTTCGTTTTGCTGGGCCCGGTTGCCGCCTGGGCCTATCGGGTAGTGGACCTGATTCGACGTCGTGCAGTTTTTAACGCGCTGCGAGCGGGCGCCAAGGAGGAGACGCCTCTGATTGTCGCCACTGAAATGCTACATGGCTGGATTGCATGGATCCCTGCGCGCCTTACGGCGATCGGTTATGCGATGGCTGGCAGTTTTGATGGTGCGCTTTCTGCGTGGCGGAAGGCTGATCAAGCGCCGCCGGCAACGCCACATGCGCAAAGCGAGCGACTACTGGCCAGGGTTGGAACCGGCGCACTCGCATTGCACGAGGAAGACGGTGAAAGCCTCTCGGATCGCGCTGTGCGCGGGGCGATTGCAGCCAACGGCCTGGTCTATCGCTTGCTGTTTATCTGGGCTGCCGTCATCGGCGCAATGACACTGTATGGCTTGTCTGTGTGAGACGTCGGGCGCCTCTGCTTGTTCTTTTTCTCGTCTTCTGCGCCCTGATCGTCGCCTGCAATGGAGGCGATTCAACGCATGGTGACACCGGCGCTGTGCCACTATCGGCATTGCGGATCGCAACGCTGTCCCCCCACCTGGCCGAACTCGTTTTCGCCGTCGGCGCCGGAAATCTGGTAGTAGGCGTGAGTGCGTACACCGACTATCCACCAGCCGCGCTGGATATTCCGGTCATCGGTGACTCATTCAACCTCGATCAGGAACGGCTGACGCTTCTCGATCCCGATCTGCTGCTCGCATGGGACACAGGTACGCCGGCACACGTGGTAGACGATCTCAGGGCGCGCGGTTTTCGCGTTGAAGTCATCACCACAACCGGGCTCGACGACGTACCCGCGGCGCTCAGAAAAATAGGCGAGCTAAGCGGTCATGCAGAGTCGGCGGAAACTGCGGCGACTGATTTCGAGGCGGCGTTACAGGAGCTGGCGGACGAGTCCGTTTCACTCAGTCAAATCAGCGTCTTTTACCAGGTTGATGCGCGTCCGCTCTATACGATCAATGGGAGTCACTACGTCAGCGAATTGATCGAGATTTGCGGTGGCGAAAATATTTTTGCCGAACTCAACGGATTGGCTCCGCTCGTTTCGGTGGAAGCGGTACTCGAGCGTGAACCTGAAGTGATACTTGCAAGCACGGATGCGGGGCCCTCCGCATTCGACGCGTGGGACCGTTGGACGGACCTTGCAGCGAATCGCTATAGCAATCGCTTTCTGATGCCAGCGAACGAAATCGGCAGGGCGACGCCTCGTCTACTGCTAGCGGCGAAAGCCGTATGCGATGCCCTGAACGAAGGGCGCCGCAATCGTGAAAGTAGCCGTGACTGACTGATCTGCGATCGCCGACGATGCGCCTGGCGGCATCCATGGGACGGAAGAATTCAGGGACCTCTGCCCGGACACGGCGTTCCTGATGGTCAAGACCCTGGCTGACTGATTCGTCTACTGGTTGCGCTGGCGATTCCAGATTACTTCCTGACCCGACTCTGCGCGCGCCAGCACCCGGGCGATTACAAACAGCAGGTCTGACAGGCGATTCAGGTAGCGGAGCGCCTCGTCCCGTACTGCCTCGGCTTTTTTCAAAGAGCTTACGCGGCGCTCCGCGCGGCGCACGATTGTTCGAGCGAGATGACAGGCTGCGGCGGCCGGTCCACCGCCCGGAAGTATGAAATCCTTGAGCGCTGGCAGATCATCATTGAGACGATCGAGTTCGGCTTCGAGTCGCTCAATGAAATCATCCTGAATGGCAGCGTGACCGGGGATGCAAAGCTCGCCGCCCAGTTCGAACAGGTCGTGCTGAACCTCTGTCAGGAATTGACGAATGTCCCCGGGAACCGTTTCCGAGGCAAGTACCAGGCCGATGGCGCTGTTCGCCTCGTCGACGGTCCCGTAGGCTTCGACACGCAGGCTGTCCTTGTCAGCTCGACTGCCATCGCCAAGGCCGGTCGTTCCGTCGTCGCCGGTCCTGGTGTAAATTTTGCTCAGTCGGTTTCCCATCGCTATCCCTTCAACGCCACGCGTAATTGACTTCCACGAATCCGCTCAACGACTGCATATTGAATCCAGCCGCGGTCTGGTATTCCTTATCCAGCAGATTCTCGATTCGTGCATTGACGCGCCAGCGTTGTCCAAGCGCAACCTGGCCCGTCAGGTTGACCAGCGCATAACCGGGTAGAATGACACCGCCAAAGTCCTCCCGATCACCGCTCGCGAGCACTGAAATCCCGATCCTGTGCGCACCTAAATTCCTGACGAGACTCATCGTGGCGCTTTCCTCGGCGCGACGCAGCAATCGTACATCATCGATTGGATTGTCGACTTTTTGTTTCACAATGCTGGTACGGACCGAATATCGGTCGCCGACATAGTTCCATGTCAGCTCGGCGCCACGTATCTCGGCCCTGGCAATATTGCGAAGTGTGAAAGTGGCGAAATCGAATTCGATGATGTCCTCGATGTCGTTATGGTAAAGCTCGAGGGTCAGCGAGTGCGGGCCGCCGGGGTTGTACCTGAGGCCAACCAGAACCTCATCCGCGACTTCTGGTGCAAGGCCAGGATTGCCGCCGAAGCCGAAGCGATCCGTCGCGTCGGGAGCCCGGAATGCATGGGCCAGGCCAGCTTGCAGGGTCCAGTTCTCGCCAAGCGCGTACGCGTACTCTGCATTCCAGGTCGTTTGATTGCCGAAGGTTTCATGGTCCGTGAGGCGCACTGCCAGGAAAGTCTGGTGACGTTTCCGCGACCATTGATCCTGCACAAAAACCGCTTTCGAAGTCGTGCTCTCGTCGAATCCGCTGCCGAAAGACCATGAAGCTGCATCCTCATCCATGTAATAGAGACCGCCGGTTAACAGGTGATTCTCAATGGCCCACGAAAGCTGCCAGTCCAGGCTCAGTCGGCTCGACTCGACAAAGTCGACCGACTGATTCTGCGAAATGTCGTCAGTCATCTGACCAATGATGAGCCTGCTGTCCAGGGACTCGCTGAAGTCGGATTGCAACTCGATGGATGTACTCTGGTTTGTGAATTCCTGATCAAGTGGTGCCAGGAAGAAATCGAGGTACTCCGTCGTTCCGGATGCCGACCAGTGACGGAGCGCAACAAAGCTGTTTCCCAGATGCAATCCGCCGTGAAGGTTAATGGTCGTATTGTCGTAACCGCGATCGAGGTCGCTTGCGGTTTGTGTGGGGAACCCGCTGGTATCGTTGTAATTGAGCGAAATTCCGAATTCTGATTTCGCGCCGGCCCCACCCATTGAAAAAGTGCCCGATTGCGTGTCGAAACTGCCGCCGCCAACGGTTGCCTCGCCGTAGGATTTCTGTGAGCGACGGGTGATGATATTGATGACGCCGCCTACCGCATCGGTGCCGAACAATGCGGATCGGGCGCCCTTGACGATTTCAACCCGTTCTATCATCTCGGGCGCAATGTTTTGGATGGCGGCGCCACCCAGCGTGCCGGGATTGATTCTGATACCGTCGAGCAATAACAGCGTATGGTTGCTTTCGGTTCCGCGTAGAAAAATTGACGTCGCCTGTCCAGGACCGCCGTTGCGGCCGATTTCGATGCCGGCCTCAAATCGGAGTAGCTCGGCAAGATCAGTAGCCAGCGATAGCTCGATTTCGTCCCGAGTGATGACTTCGACTGGCACTGTCGCTTCGGTCAGCGGAATTTCAGTCCGCGTGGCGGTTACGATGATCGTATCCGTTGCCGCGGACTCCTGTGCCCATGCCGGCACCGTAACAACAAACAGCATGGCCGTTGATATTATTAGTTTCATTATTTCCCCTCTGCATGCCGCCCGCATGCCAACCACGCAAGATCTCAATGCGAGTAGTGCGTCGGGGATTCGGAGTCATAAGGAGCACGCTCCGAAAGACGCCCGCCGCGCCATTCGCGTGAACATCGGGCCGGTCTCCGGGCTTACGAGCAGGCTGACAGGTTCGTCATTCCTGATCCGCGGCGCCTTCCCACGATCCTTCGAAATCGTTCTCCGGTTCGCAGTGGCTCCATCATGCTGTTGCGCGATGGGGGCCGCGGGTTAACTCGATCACCGTTGCGGGGGCAGCGTCGGAATCCTGATCTGCCGATCAGACACCAACTTCCCGTTCACCCGGAAAAATGCCTTTCCGGGTTCACCTGATGAGCGGCCAACAATAGGAGCGGTGAATCGGCGTGTCAAGGCGATTACTTGTTTCCGCACTCCGGAGAAGCCATAGTTGCCGCTCGCCAGGCAATGAACATTTGTATGACCGAAACAAGCAAAATGTCGCCGGAACTCAGGACGGCCATCAAGGCAGCTGCGGCGGCGGCAGAACTCAGCCGCAGTTACTACCACGGCAATTTCACGGTCACCACCAAAGAAGACATGACGCCCGTGACGCAGGCTGACGTGGAATGCGAACAGGTGATACGCGAGATTATTCTCGGCGAATTTCCGGACCACGGATTTTATGGCGAGGAGACAGGCCTGACCCAGGCTGACGCGGCGAATCTCTGGCTCGTCGACCCAATTGATGGCACGAAGGCATTCGTGCGTCAGTACCCGTTTTTTTCGACGCAAATCGCGCTTATGCGAAACGGTGAAATCGTACTCGGTGTTTCCAGTGGCACCATGTTCGATGAGCTCGCTTATGCGGAACGAGGCAATGG
>JAHEFF010000017.1:30940-59922 GCA_024640315.1 Woeseiaceae bacterium | reverse complement strand
CTGCCAACGTCACGACGACCAATCTGCTGCGCCAGGCATCCATTGAAGCGACACACAATCTCGAAAGCGGTGCGGGAAGAATGTCGATGAGCGGCGGCGCCATGTCATTCAACAGGAAGACATTGTCAAAACGCGTCTCGCCGTGGCAGCAGGACTGGAACCTGAGCGGCGGTACGGTCTCTGTCGATGCAGAGGCCGACTGGGCAAGTCCGGGGTCCACCATGCACCTCGACGCAAAGACCTCGGTCCAGCTTGAGAATATTGCCGGTTATTTCACGGATATCGCGTTTACGGGGCTGTCGACGAATATCGAAGCCACTTATAACGATGCGACAGGAATGGAGGTCGAACCATCCAGCATTTCGGTTGCGCTGGTCGAGATGGGCCTGCCAGTCAGGGATATCTCGGCCGATTTCGCCCTTGATGCTGACCCGCTGGCGGTTGACGTCGCCAATCTCCGCATGACGATGTTTGAAGGTGCAGTCCGGGCGGATCCGTTCAGCTTTCGTACAGGAGCGCTACGCAATACTCTGACACTCCATGCAGAGTCCATAGAGTTGAGTGAACTGTTGAGCCTCAAGGAATTTGAAGCAATCGAAGTGACGGGCAGTATTGGCGCAATGCTGCCCCTGACGATCGAGGGAAAGACCGTCACCATTGCCGACGGGAAACTCACAGGAGATCCGCCTGGCGGCGTGATTCGTTACCTGCCGGGCCGGGCAATCGCAACGACGGATGCCTCGGGCATCGGGCTGGCGATGCGGGCATTAAGCAATTTTGAATACGAGACACTGACCTCCGACGTAAATTACAGCGAGGACGGCAACCTCAAGCTACAGATGCAAATCAAAGGCAGGAACCCGGACCTGGATGAAAGCAGGCCAGTGGTACTGAATCTCGGGGTCGAGAACAACGTACTGCAAATGTTGAGTAGCCTGCAAGCAGCGCGCAACGTCCAGGACATCCTGGAAAAGAGGATGGCCCAGTGACGCCATCGCTATCCGGTACCTGGAACATGAGGTAAGCTTCCGTGAAGACATTCGACAAGCCTGGTGCAACCATGAAATCGACATTTTTCTTGTTCGTCCTGCTCGCCTTCCTGGGCGGCTGCAACCCGACCGTCAAGGTCGAAGCGCCCGACAAGCCGATCGAGATCAATCTCAACGTCAAGATCGAGCACCAAATCCGGATCCAGGTCGACAAGGAACTTGAAAGCCTGTTTGATGAAGAAAGCGACGTATTCTGAGGATGATGACCATGACTATGAAGAAGATTTTTGCAGCCATTGGCCTGGTGTTGTTGCTACAGAACGCGTGGGCCCTCGACATTCGGGAAGCCAAAGAGCAGGGCCTGGTTGGTGAAGCCAACACCGGCTACATTGCCGCAGTGCAAATGCCTGCCAGTGCCGAAGTCAGGGCGCTGGTCGCCGATGTCAACGGGAAGCGAAAAGCCGAGTTTGAGCGCACGGCGCAAAAGACCGGCGCTACGGTAGTGCAGGTAGCCCAGCGGTTTTACGAACTGGCCGTGCAAAAAACCGAGGCCGGCAATTACTACCAGGACGCCAGCGGCAGCTGGAAGAAGAAATAGCTGCCCGGTCGCTGCCATCTGGCTGCAATCAACATTCTGTAAGCCCTTGTTTTCTGGTATCTTGAGCACCTGCTAAAAGGCACCCTCGGGATTATGGATGGCCGGACTCTTTCAGGAACTGAAACGTCGTAACGTCGTTCGCGTCGGCGTGGCCTATGTGATTGTCGGCTGGGTGGTGGTCCAGATCTGCCAGGTGCTCTTTGAGGCCTTCGGCACACCCGACTGGGTCATCAAGACCGTGATCGTGCTCATCGGCATTGGCTTCCCGTTCGCCCTGCTCTTCGCGTGGGCGTTCGAGATGACGCCTGACGGGATCAAGAAAACCCGCGACGTCGATGTTGCGACGTCTATAACGCCCAAAACCGGGCAAAAGCTCAACTATGTCATCATCGCCGCACTGGTCGTCGCACTGTTCTATTTCATCTGGGAACGGCAGGCATACGACAGCGCCCCGATTGTTCCAGCCGAGCCGGTAGCTGACGTCACAGAAGAAGCCGCACAAAACGCAGATGAGCCGGTGGTAGCGGAAACCATCTCACGGTCAATTGCCGTCCTGCCATTCGTCAACATGTCATCTGATGCGGATCAGGGATATTTCGCAGACGGTCTGACGGAGGAGATTCTCAATTCTCTGGCGAAAACGCCGGACCTGCTGGTCGCGTCCCGCACTTCCTCGTTTGGCTTCAAAGGCTCAACCCAACCCGTCCAGGAAATCGCGTCGCTTCTCGGCGTTGATCATATTCTCGAGGGCTCCGTGCGCCGGGGCGGAGACAAACTGCGAATCACGGCACAGTTGATCAGGGCCAACGACGGATTTCATCTCTGGTCCGAGACCTTCGACCGCACAATGGATGACATCATTGCAATCCAGGAAGAAATTGCCGTACAGATCGCCAAGGCACTGAATACGGCGATGGACCCGGAGGCGCTGGCCGAAATGATGTCGGCGGGAACGAGTTCCGTGGCCGCATACGAAGCGTATTTGACCGGCCAGGGCGCAGCCCAGGCATCCGGCGAATCGGGCGATCCTTACGACAATCTCAAGGCAATGGAGTCCTGGGAGCAGGCCATCGAACTGGATCCGGAGTTTTCCGCGGCGCTGGGCCGGCTCAGCCTGTTCTGGACGCTACAGATGGCAAGCAACCAACTCTCATCCGGCATTACCGACCTGACATTCGAAGAGATGCGCGCGCTTCGCGACGATCTCCTGGACCGGGCCATTCTTCATGAAAAAGACGATGTCACTCGCCTGGGATTTGAAGGTGGCAAGGCGCTGAACGCTCTGGATTTTCGTCGGGCATTACGATTATTCAGGGAACACAGGGAACGGCGGACGAATGACAATGATCCGAACATTGGTGGGTTGCTGTATACCTACGATGTACTCGGCCTGAGGAAAGAGCAGGCTGCGCTGATCAAGGAAGTCTACGAACAAACTGAACTGACGCGAAGCCTCGCCAATCAATTCGCGCAACGACTGAGACGGCCGGAAGACGCCGACCTGATGCGGGTCATTGGGCACGAGGCCGCCGAGAAATTCAGTAACGATGCGTTACTGAATTACCAAATTCACAGGTTGCTGCTTTGGGCCGGAGACATTGACGGCGCAAGCCAGATGATCCCGGTGATCGAATCGAGCGACTTGCCTGAGGAAAACTTCTACCTGGTCAATTTGCGCCAGGCGTGTGCGGAGAAGCGACTTTCCGATGCGCTCACGCTGCACAACAGAGGGCAGGAGAAATTTGGCGACGATCTGGCGATCGCGTGGCTTGGCCTCAATATTATTGGTGACCACGAATCCGCCGACGCTATCATTGCCAAGCTTGACGAAGAGAAGAATTTCGAGGAGCTGGTCAATTTCATGAGTTACTCACACTTCGATCCGTCACCGTACCCGAACCTGATGACGCGATTCGGCAGTCAACTCGGCGACAGCCGAGAGATCATCGACATCCCGTATCGCTGCAATCGCTGATATGTCCAATCTCTTTGAAGAACTGAAGCGAAGGAACGTATTCCGGGTAGGTATCGCCTATCTCGCCGCGTCCTGGCTGATCCTCCAGGTCGTCGATCTTGTACTCGAAAGCACGCTTGCCCCACCCTGGGTCATGCAGCTGCTTCTCACCCTGTTTGCTATCGGCTTGCCGATTGCGCTGATATTTGCCTGGGCATATGAGATAACGCCAGAGGGCGTCAAGCGCGAAAAGTATGTCGATCCGGATCAATCCATCACCAGCCAGACCGGACGTCGCCTCGACCGTATTATTATGTTTGTGCTGGTGATTGCCGTTGGCATGCTGCTTGTCGACAAGTTTGCAGCCCGCGAGCCGAGCCCGTCAGAGCCGGTCGCTGAGGTTGACACCGAAGTCTTGCCTGAAGCCGATGTGCGACGTTCAATCGCAGTCCTGCCATTCGTCAACATGTCTTCTGATACCGAGCAGGAATGGTTTGCCGATGGGCTGACGGAAGAAATACTTAACTCGCTCGCCAAGACTCCCGACCTGCTCGTTGCCGCCAGGACGTCATCGTTCAGTTACAAAGGATCAAGTCAGGCAATCCCCGAGATCGCGACTGCGCTCGGCGTTGACCATGTGCTCGAGGGCTCGGTCCGCCGGGGCGGCGACACCATTCGAATCACTGCACAGCTCATTCGCGCGACGGATGGATTCCATCTCTGGTCGGAGACCTACGACCGAACGATGGACGACATCATTTCTATCCAGGAAGAGATTGCGGTCCAGATAGCAAGGGCACTGGAAACGGCGATGGATCCCGACGCGCTCGAAAAGATGATGTCCGTTGGCACCAGTTCCGTCGCAGCGTTTGAAGCGTACCTGACTGGCGTTGGCATGTGGAATGCTGCCGGCGCTACGACGGATGTCTACGAAGCACTTAACGCGCGCGACGAATTCGAACGGGCCATTGAACTCGATCCGGAATTTGCGCAAGCCTATATGCGCCTGTACTGGTTTTGGGGAACAGAAGTAGCCTCTAACCAGATGCTGGCCAACCTGGTTGATCTTCCACGCGATGAAGAGATTGCGAAGCGGGATGAGGCGCTCGCCAACGCTATCCGTTATCAATCCGATCCGTTTACGCAAGAATTCTATCGCGCCCACCAGGCCTGGGCGAACCTTGATCAACGCAAGGCACTGCGATTGGTGACCTCATATCTCGACGAAAGGCCCAATGAATTCGGTGCCTTTGTCACCCAGCTGAATTTGATGCGCGAACTCGGACTTAATGCCGAAATCCTTGAATTGACAAAAGGCATCATCGAACGTGACGAGCTAACGGCCGATTCGGCCAACCAGCTATTGCAGGCATTGCGGAACCCGGAGCAGCGGGACCTGATGCGTGCCCTGGCCAACGAGTCACTTGAGCGATTTGGTGACGACGATTTCAGCCTGGTCTACCAGGCGCATCGACTGTTGCTTTGGGCCGGCGACATCGATGGCGCCAGCAGAGTTTTGCCACGAATCAAAAAAAGCGATCTGCCCATCGACAACCATTACCTGGCCGAACTGAGGCAATTGTGTGCGGAGCAACGCACTGCTGATGCAACAGCACTTTTTGACAAGGCATTAACAGAGTATCCGGATGATATCGGATTAAAATGGATTGGCTTGAAAATACTTGGCGAAAATGATGCCGCGGAAAAGCTTTTCCTCACCTACGACGAGCTCGAAGATTTTGAGACGTTGGGGTCCTATCTTGCATACACTCATTTTGATCCCAAGCCGTTTCCGAATCTTATGAAGGCAATGGCCGGACAAGGAATGGAAGACCGCGCAGTCATCAACCTCCCCTACCGCTGCAATCGCTAAGATGGCTGGCTTATTCGAAGAATTAAAACGGCGGAACGTAGTACGAGTTGGTGTGGCCTACCTCGCCGCGTCCTGGCTTATCCTCCAGGTAATCGATCTTGTCATCGAAAATGTCGCCGCCCCACCCTGGGTGATGCAGTTCATACTGGCAGGCACCGCCATTGGCTTCCCCATTGTATTGGCGTTTGCCTGGGCATTTGAGCTGACCCCTGACGGGGTAAAGCGTGAACGCGATGTCGATCGTTCGCAATCCATTACGCGTGTAACAGGCCGACGCCTGAATCGCGTCATTACGGTCGTCCTGGTAATCGCAGTCGGTCTTCTGCTCGTTGACAAGTTCTTGCTGCGCTCCACTGCGCCTGTCCAAATGGCGGAAGAATCGGCGCCGGCTGAAGTGGAAGGTAACTCTTCGCGTCGTTCAGTGGCGGTCCTGCCTTTTGCCAATCGCAGCAACGCCGAAGACGATGCATTTTTCGTCGATGGCATTCACGATGACATTCTGACACAGCTCGCCAAAATCTCGGCACTGAAAGTTATCTCCCGAACATCGGTGATGCAATACCGCGATACCGAAAAACCGATGCGGGACATCGGCGAGGAACTCGACGTCGGCACCATCATGGAAGGCAGCGTACAGCGCGCAGGTAACAGGGTGCGCATCAACGTGCAACTCATTGACGCCAATACCGACGAGCACATCTGGGCCGAGATTTATGACCGCGGACTGACTGCTGCCAACATATTTGAAATTCAGACGGAAATTGCGAGGACAATAGCCGGCGAACTTCGTGCGAACCTGACCGAACGCGAAGCCAAAAGGATTTCGCTTCGTCCAACTGAAAACTTCGAAGCTTACGAAGCATACCTGCTCGGTCGGCAGTGGATGAGCAAGCGCACGACAACTGCAATCTCCCAGGCCAAGGCCTATTTCGAGCAGGCTATCAATCTCGACCCGAATTTCTCGCTCGCCTATGTTGGCATTTCCGAGACGATCATCCTGCTGGTCGACTATGGCGGCGCCTACCCGGCTGACGTGGCGCGTGAGGCGGAACCCTACGTGCAGAAAGCACTGGAGCTCGATCCTGACTCCGGCGAGGCGCTCTTTTCACTCGCGACCGTTTACGAATACGTTGGCGACTACGAAGCCGCCACAGATGCCTATATTCGTGGCATTGAACTGGCGCCAAATTACGCAGTGGGCCATATGTGGTATGGCCTGCATCTGGAGTCAGTGCGCGGCCGGCCAAAAGCCGCACTTGAGCAGTTCCGGATAGCCAGTAAATTCGACCCTCTCTCAGCCGTCAATTACGCAAATATGTCTGCATCGCTGGAGACGATTGGTCGATTTGATGAAGCCATTGAATACCTGGACAAAGTAGACGAAGTCGACCCGGCCTATGGTTTCAGCCATATGATAAGAGGATATCGATCCTGGGCTATCGACGGTCGGGTTGATCTCGCAATCAACTGGCTGTCTGGCGCGAAGAATCTCGATCCAGGTGATCCCGCAACTCATACAGGAATCGCCCTGGCGTATTCTGATCTCGGCGATGATCAGTCAGCCTGGTGCTGGATGGACGGTGCCATTTCCGTAAAGGACAACGGAAGGCCAACGATCTGGTCGTTAGCGTATCTCACCGCGCTTCGTGGCGAAATGTCGGAGGCCGCGAAAATTGGGCGTCAAGCCGCCTCTGTGATTTATCGTCGTGGGGACATGTCGATTCCCTTGGGGATCGTCAAAACCCACCTCCTGAGGCAGGACGACATTGGCGACGCCAAAACACTATACGAAGAGTTCTTTCCGGAGTTTACCGAAGCAGCGGCTCCAGACATGAACAGCCAAAACTATTACGCAGCGATCAGTTTTGCCGATGTCCTCATGCGAGCCGGAGATACAGATCACGCGAACCAGATCATCGACGCGGTAGAAGTCTATATTCAAGGGTTACCGCGGCTGGGGGCTTCCGGTACCGCTTTGACCGATGTTCAGATTCACGCCGTTCGCGGCGACATCGAAAAGGCATTTGCCGCGTTGCGGGAAGCGGTGGATGAAGGATGGCGTTTCAATTGGCGTTATTACTACGAGGTAGATTCGACGTTGGAGCCACTTCGCTCACGACCGGAATTTGAGGCTGCGTTCGCTATTATTCAGCGAGACATGAGCAGGCAACTGGAATCTGTTCGCGCGTGGGAGACGATTGAGACGCGTTGCACCAATTAGACGACGTTGTTCGATTCACCCCATCCATTCAATTATTTCTGCATGCGTCTCGGCCGCCTTTCGTCCGAGCGACTCAGCCCTTTCCCCGAATCGACTCTCCACCTTCGCCCTGCGAATCTTTAACGTTGGCGTAAGGAAGCCATTCTCGATGGTCCACGGTTCCTTCGTCACAATTGCAGCGCCGATACGCGCGTGAGGATAGACATCCTGGTTAATGTCGCGGATTGTGCTGAATATCGCTGCCTCAACCCGGTCGGTCGCCGTGTCTGCTGACTGCTCGCTCAGCACGCAAACCATGACCGTTTTGGAGTAGCCACGCCCAAGCAGGCACAGCTGCTGAACGACCGGATTTGCGGCAAAGTCACTTTCAATTGGCGCCGGTGAAACGAACTTGCCGTGAATTGTCTTGAAGTACTCCTTAACCCGGCCGGACAGAAAAACGAAGCCATCCTCATCGATCCGCGCCTTGTCGCCGGTATGCAGCCAGCCGTCCCGCCACAATTCCGCGGTCTCCTCCGGCCGCTTGTAGTAGCCAGGGCTCAACCCCTCCGCCCTGACCAGCAGCTCGTCGTTTGCACCAATTTTCACTTCGATGAATTCGGATGCTGTGCCGATAGAGCCGCGGCGGTTATTCTCAGGCGTTGCACCAATGAGCCCCATCGCCTCGGTCTGGCCGTAACCCTCGGTCAGCTTGAGATCGAGGTCCCAGTACCAGTCGAGCATGGAAGGTGGCGCGGGTGCCGCACCGGTGATGAGGTAAACAGCATCCTGTAGCCCCAGCTTCTCACGTATAGCCCTGGCGACATTGTCGTGATCGGCAGCAAGCGCTTCGTCAAATGCCTCTATCGAGCCGAAACTCGCGATGACACCCATTTGCATCTGCTCCCAGACCCGCGGTGCGCCAAACAGGTAGTGAGGCTTCGCATCGTGAAGATCACGAACCAGAGTTTCCAGGGATTCGTTAAACGTGACCTGGCTGGCGAAGACGATGGAATACGCCTCAACCACGTTGCGCTCGGCGATATGCGCAAGCGGCAAGTAAGAAAAAGCCCGGGTTTCATCCGGAAACTGCGCCTTGGATTGCAGACGCTCGACCGGCGCAACGAAAGAGCAGTGGGTCTGAATCGCGCCTTTGGGAACACCTGTCGTACCGGAGGTAAACACAATCGAGATCATGTCGTCATATTCGGCGTCGTAGGCAGGCGCCTGACCCCGGCATGTCGCAACAATGTCATCCCATTTGATATGCGGGATGTCGCAAGCGACGCCTGGCAAGGTAATAATTGCGACGCCAGCCGGAAGCACGGTTTGTACAGCGTCCCAGTTCATCGTTTCGCCGAGAATGAGTACCTTCACCTCTGCGAACTCGAGAATGTACTGCGAATGTTTTTCACTTAACGTAGTGAACAATGGAACGCTCACATTCCCGGAAGTGATGATCGCCAGGTCGGCCATGAACCAGTGCGGGCGGTTCTTCGAAAGCAAGGCGATGTTCGTGCCAGAACCATATTTCCTCTCGAGCCAGGCAGCGACAGCATCGATCTGCTCCCGGCTTTCCTGCCAGGTCCAGTCCGTGAACTCATCATGGTGACGCTCCCGCAGCCACAGCCTGTCGGGATGTCTGCCTGCATGCTGACGCAGGAAACTGCCGAGGGTTTTTGTTTTCATTCTTCCCCTCCAATTTGCTCGCAATTCGTTACACGCCGGAGCACAGCGCTTCAGGTCATATACCACCCACGCATGGTCTGAATGGTAACTGCCACCAGTCGCACCAGGTCGTCGACATCAACCCATTCGTTCGGCCCGTAAAAGTTGCCGCCGATCGAGCCAATTCCGTATGCGGGCACTCCCAGTAAACGAATCGGGTAGCGAATGTCACCAGCGTAATGATTTGGATAGGCATCCGGCGACCGGCCGGTTATGTTTTCAATTGAATCACGCAATACGCGACTTACCGGAGCATCCCAGTTCGCTTCGCCAGGGTTCGTCCGGTATCCGATCGGGTCGACAGCGAACTTGTAGGATTGCTCCGCGGATCCCGACACCGTAGCGAAAGCGTCTACGGACTGCCTGGCCGCATCCAGCAGGCCTTCCCACGTATTCTCACCATCAAATTTGAGTCGAAAGCTGGCGGAGGCTTTGTCGGCAACCGAGCCAAGCCGGTCGCCTCCTTGCATAATGCCGAGATTGAACTGGACCCCGCCAAATACCGTGTGACGCAAATGCTCCAGAAGCTGCCAACACATGTCGAGCGCATTGCCACCTTTTTCCCACGCAGACGAATCGACGCTGCCGATTTCCATTTGCGGTCCACGCCAGCCAGTTACGGATAACTCCAGATCCACCACGCCTTGCACGGCGTTCTTGATATCTTCGAGGCCCCGTCCGGTTTCCGCAGGATGCACATAGAGCACCGCGCCAATGCCATGATTGGTTTTGCTCAAACGATCGAAAATGGGCAGGCTACCGCGACTGCCTCCGCCTTTTCCGTGCAGGCTCATCACGACTGGCAAAGGTTCACCAGCGTCGGCCAGAGCCGCAGCCGCGACAAGCATGGCGGCAACGCCTCCCTTGTCGTCCGACGTTCCCAAGCCGTAGAGTTGATTACCGATCAGGGTTGGTTCCAGAGGCTCGGTTTCCCAGCCACTGTCCATGCTGTGTGTATCAATGTGTGAAAATATCGCAAACTGTTTGCCCGCATTATTCTCGGGCCAGCCCACGACATTGACAAACGGACCGTCCCCACGGGGATTGGGCGGCATGTACTCCGGATGCTGCTCGTAACGGCTTGGCCGGTCGGACGATTCCTCTATGTTGTAGGGCAATGCAGCAAGATAGTTTTTGACGATTAGCTGCGCACTGGCCGCGGATTCGCCTGACAGGCTTCGCACGCGAATAAGGTCGGACAACAGCTCGACCAGCTCGGCGCGCCGACTTTGTGCCATCTGCAGTGCATCACCGGCCGGGATGGCAGTGGCTATACCCGGCAAGCTGCTCGCGGCAGCCAGTGCGCCAGCAGACCGTACGAATTTTCTTCGGGACATGCCGCTCATACGTGTTCTTTACCTCTTGCTGCTGTGGTCGACGAAAATCAGTTCATCAACCGGAAATCCGAGACTGCGGGCTTTGGCAACCAGGGTGTCCACGACTGATTGATCGAGGTCCGGTGTTCTGGCCAGAATCCACAGATACCCGGTATCCGGACCAGCGACCAGCGAATAGCTGTAGTCCTGCTTGTCCAGCTCGATGATATTATAGCCGCCATAGAATGGGCCGAAAAATGAGACTTTCAGACGACCCATGTCCGGTGTTTCAACCAAATAGGCCTTGCCTTCCGCCTCCTCCCATTCACCACTATCGGTATTGAAGCCCTTGTTCAGGACTCGCACGCCACCATCATCACGCAGACTATAGTTCGCCGTGACGGACGACAGTCCGCGTTCGAAGCGATGATCCAGACGCGCAATTTCGTACCAGCGCCCGAGATAGCGGTCGAGCTCGAAGTCATCGACCGTCTCGACACCATCCGGTACACCAGTACAGCCGCACAAAATCAGCAGCAGTGAAAACCGCGCCAAAAACAAAACCTTTACAGACATTTGCTTACTCAACAGGGGAAATCGGAGATCTGGAATACCAGTGAGCGGATTATACGCGAAGCGAGGACTTCGACGATTTTCGCCGCTATACTGCGCGCTCCGCGTCACGGTGCAGCACCCGGCACCGCCGACGGTGCGAGTCGCACGAAGCACCTGTAAAGAAATAGCCAGGAAATGTATATGCCAATTCACACGACACGGCGGTCTGCACGGCTTGCCTCCCTGTTAGTAGTTTCAACATTCCTACCCCAAATATCGAACGCAACTATTGTTGAATTTCAAACAGTTATGGGGACTTTTGAAGTCAATCTCTACGATAATGCCACGCCCGCCACAGTCGCAAACTTCCTCGATTACGTGAATAGTGGTGCTTATCAATCCTCGATCATTCACCGTTCGGTGCCCGGATTCGTCATCCAGGGCGGCGGATTCACTTACGACATGGGTTTGCCGCTGGACGATATTCTGACGAATGCCCCGGTGGAGAATGAACCGGAATTTGCCAACGTGCGCGGAACCATCGCAATGGCGAAGCTGGCTGGCGATCCGGACAGCGCCACCTCACAATGGTTTATCAATCTCGCAGACAATACCGCCAACCTCGACGGTCAGAATGGTGGCTTTACGGTGTTTGGAGAAGTGATCAGCGGAATGGACGTTGTCGACGATATAGCAGCGTTGCCCCGTTTCGATTTTGGAGGCGCCACTTCAGAGCTACCACTGCAGAATTACGACTCAGCCGATTTCAACAACAACGTTGATCCGGATGACACTCACCTCGTGATTTTCAGCGGGGTCGCGATCTCTGACTCGACGGTCGACAGCGCGGCCGGGCTGAATCCGCCCGTGAACACCGCCAACCAGCCTCCTCCTGCCCCCCCTGCTGCTGCTAGCGGCGGTGGTGGTGGTGGCAGCTTCGGCATCCTCGGCCTCTTTGCTTTGCTGCTGATCTCGGCCGCACGGCGTCGAGCACGCGTCGCCTGAACGGAATCAGTTCTGCGGTATCGTCGTCGCCTGCCAGGCCACGACCTGCCACTCACCGTCGCGCTTCAGGAAGGTGCCGGTGTTGAAGTATTCCTGGTCCGCTCCGCCCGCTGAAGTGGCCACCAGCCTGAAGGCAACCACTGCTGTGGCGCCGTATGTCTGTATCTGAATGTCTTCTGCGGAATAAGCAGGCGCCGCCTCATCATCTTCCTCGCCGTCAGACTCATCGAAGCCCGACATGATTTCGGCTTTGTTGGTTCTCGTACCGCTTGATGATGTGTAGATCAGGTCCGGCGCCCAGAAGCGGTCATGCGTGTCCCGCTCGCTGACCCCGGCGAGGAACTCATGCAGCATTGCGGTGAGATCGTCCGTGTCGTCGGCAACCGCCATTGGCACACTGACGATCAGGCAACTCAGCATGAGTAACGCAGCACTGGACATTTTGATCCGGGTATTCATGAGGCCATTCCTTTTTGTCGGGTGCATAATACTAACCTCGAAAACTTCGAGGCACGCAGGAATGATGACCAAACTACGGACACTCGCTTTGCTGGCCGCGATTCCGGCCCTTTTCGCTTGCGAGAGCCAGGTGCCTGACACGACCGTTGCGAGCGGCACTGCCCAGAAGATGATACGTGGGGTCATCGAGCACGACGGGATCGAGCGAGAATATTTCGTTCATGTCCCCAAAGGCGCCGATCGACCGCTACCCGTCGTCGTGGCCATACACGGCTATACCAGCACAGCCACAGGATTCCAGGCGGCGCACAATCTCAATCCTCACGCCGACCTGAAAGGCTATATCGTCGTTTACCCGCAAGGGAGTCATTTCACCGTCAGTGGTGAAGGAGATACATCCTATCGCGTGACCTCCTGGAATGACCTGGCTGCGAACATGCCAGCCAAAGCCGAAGGGCCGCACTGCACTGACGAGCGCTATGAGTACCCCTGCCCGCCAGAGTGCGGCTCGTGCAACCGCTGTGCCTGGACATCCTGCTATGACGACCTGGGATTTATCGAAAAGATGCTGGATGCGGTTCAGTCCAACTACGTGACGGACACCAGCCGCTACTACCTCCTCGGCGTAAGTAACGGCGGAATGATGGCCTTGCGTTTGGGCTGCAACCTGTCCGGCCGGTTCGCAGCGATCGCACCGATCATCGCCCAGCTTGCACCTGGCTATGCCTGCGGTCCCACCGTCGACCTTCCCATGCTTCATCTTTATGGCGGCAAGGACAATACGGTCCGCTTTGACGGTCAGCCGGGTGGCGATGGCTTCATCTATACCACTGCGGCGAAAACCGCGTCCATCTGGGCCGAGGCGATGTCGTGCGAAACCGGTCCGCGCCACTGGGAAAACGAATACTCGCGATCTGTTGGCCTGCAGTGCACTGCGTATTCCGATTGCCGGATCGACGGCCATGAAGTGGTCAGCTGCATGGAACCTGGGGGCGGCCACGACTGGCCCGGCCAGCGCGTACGTTCTATGCCGGCAACCTGTGTGACCCCGGAGCAGTACGAATCAGTACCTGGTCAACCGCGATGCCCGGCGTCAACGGATGAGACCGTTCAGGCGGGCATGGATCTCGTGTGGGACTTTTTCAGTCGATATTCACTGCAGCATTAAAACAGCGCTTTCGACGCAATGCGCCGGCCCCGAATTGCAGTAAATCAACGGTTCACCTCAGGAGATCGTACGGTTCAGCGGGCACGCATCATGGCCTTGATGTCATTGTCCAGCCCCGTCATCTCCCAACGCACCAGTGAGATCGGGATGCTGTCAATGCGATTCAGCGCATCAAAGAAGTCCTTCATCCGAAACTCCTCGCCGCGCTCTTCCTGCTGCTTGCTGAAATCTGCCAGTGCACGTTCGAGCAGGTACTTGCCGGTTACGTAGCTGGTGCCATAGCCCGGTTGTCTCAGGTAGAGATGCTGCTCAAAAATCAGCAGATCCCGCTCCGTTTTCATCCAGCCGCGCGGCGTCCAGTCCTGGTGTACGCCGCCGGCCTCTTCCATCGTCATTTCGTTGGCGTGTGCATAAAGCGATCCCAGCCCTCTTGCCGCACGTTGCGCCAGCAAGATCCAGACGAGTTCACGCGAACGTGGGCTGTCGTCGTAAAGCCCCGCGTGCATGAACATCTCTTCGACGCCCGTGGCAGTACCCTCGTTACGACTGTCAAAAATGTTGTAAAGAAGCGCCCCCTGACGAACAGGGCTCGGGTGGGGCTCGAGATCCATGCGCGCAAGCTCCAGCCAGTGATAGAAATGAGTGAACAACGGTGCAGGGTCGTAATGCGACGTAATCGAAAAGAAATTTCTGCGCTCTTCCGGAACAAACTCCCCCATGTGGGCAGCCATCGCCGGCTTCATGTACTCGGTCACTGTAAGAATTTCTTTTTCCTCAAGGAAATTCATGATGCGCTCGACCGCGTCCTCGGCTTTCGCCGCATACTCCTCGGAATTTGATGCGGCAACGAGCGGCGGCAAATCGCGGTTTCGCTGCTCTTCAAGCTTTAACGACGACCAGGCTCGCTCCAGTTCTCGTTTGAGAAGTCGCTCCTCGTCTTCCCATGTGAGCGGCACGAGGTGAACGTTTTGCTGGTACCAGGTGTAATTTTCCTTGCCAACGCCGGACGGCCCGGTTTTCGATGGCGACTTTTCTTCCAGCCAGGCGACAAGCGCCGCAGTCGCCGCTTTGCTCTCCGCGATGCTCGCTTTCAGATCAGCACTTGCCGAAGGTCCGGCCAGTCGCAGCACTTCATCGAGCTTGGTTATTTGTCCCCGGACGTCACGAATCCCGGTTACCCAGAGATCACGGGCATTACCCGTAAGATTGCGTTGCGCTTGCCTCATCAGTGGCGGGATCGCACTCAGTTCACTGACCAGGCGTGCTTCGTCGCCGGCAGATAGCGGGAATTCATAAGTCCAGATTTCGACGACCGCATGATGGGTCGGTCCTTCGTGCGCGGGCACATCGCTGCGACTCATCCAGACGGTATCGTAGAAGGCCGGATCACGGGCCCAGGGCTTCAAAACGCGGTGATTGAAATCAAAACCGTTCATCTCGGCGCGAACCAGGTGCCAGTCCACCTGCTGTGGGACAGGCCAGCTGCCGATGTTGAACGCGTTCAGGCGAGCCTGGAACTCCCTGAATGAACCAAAACGCCTGGCAAAGGATTCCGCGGTGTAGTCGGGTGCTCCATCCAGTGATGGCGGCCGCTCAAACTCACGCCATTCGGCAAACAGATCCAGGAGATCGTTGTAGTCCCCGCCCTGTTGCGCGTTCGCGCTGCCGATGAACAGGATCGAAACAAGAATCGACAGCCAGGTAGTTACACAAGTTGCTTTTTTCATAAGCCCTCCGGTTACCCGTGATTATACGTATTGTTGAACGCCGTCCGGGTAACGATATTTAGCTTGAGTGTGAGGAAGGAAGTGTGTGATGAAAAAGACTCTGCCAATTGCCGCTGTATTGATTCTGTTGTTCGGCAGTGGAATCGCTGCCGCCCAGTGCACGCCCGAAACGGCGGGTCGCATGGGACCTGGCCCGGGAATGCCTGATTTCTCTGAATTCGACCTGGATGCCGATGGTTCGATCGTCAGCGCCGAGTTCTATGAAGCTCGCGCCAAGCGCATGGCTGAGCGTGCCAGGGCCGGCGGCAAGATGAAACACGCAGCAAGCATGCCGACATTCGAGGACATCGACACAGATGCCGATGGCAAGATCTCTGCTGACGAGTTCGCCGCCCATCAGGCCGGGGAAATGGGCAAAGGCCGCGGTAATCGAGGCACCTAGCGGCCGAATTTCTCGCGATCCGGGAACTCTGGTACCCTGCTGCTCCTCTAAGATGACTCCGAATCCGGGGGAGTACAGCAATGAAAACCAGAATAATCGGCTGGCTGGCCGTCGCCATGCTGGCAGGTTGCCAGCAGGCACAGGAACCGACCGTCCGCGAACCGACTGCCGCGGCAGAGACTGGAAGCACGGTTTCCCCATTCCAGGTACCGGTTCGCTATCACACACTCGATAACGGCCTGAAGGTCGTCCTGTCGCAGGATACAACGACGCCAGTCGTTACCGTTGCCGTTTACTACAACATCGGCTTCCGCATCGAGCCACAGGATCGAACGGGCTTTGCCCACCTTTTCGAACACATGATGTTCCAGGGGTCGCAAAACCTCGGCAAGGGTGAATTCATACAGCTCATCCAAAGCAATGGTGGAGTGCTTAATGGTTCTACCCGCTTCGACTTCACTAACTACTTTGAAATCGTCCCGGCGCACAAGCTCGAAACCATGCTTTGGGCCGAGGCAGACCGCATGCGGAGCCTCAACATCACGCAGGACAACCTGACCAATCAGCAAGGTGTGGTGAAGAACGAAGTGAAAGTGAACGTTCTCAACACACCCTACGGTGGTTTCCCGTGGCTGGACCTGCCGCAGCACGCCAACGAAAACTGGTACAACGCACATAACTTCTATGGCGACCTTGACGATCTCGATGCTGCCAGCCTCGAAGACGTGGCGTCATTCTTCCAGCAGTTCTATGCCCCCAATAACGCGGCAGTAGCGATTGTGGGTGACTTTGAATATGACGAAGCACTGACCTTGATCGAGAAGTACTTCGGTAGCATCAGCCGCTCGCCCGAAAAGATCGCGATGCCGGATATCAGTGAGCCGCGCCAGGAAGAAGAGAAACACGCCAGTCGCGTCGACCCCCTGGCGCCCCGGCCCGCTTATTCGTTTGCCTATCACGTACCCGATCGCCTGACACCGGAATGGTATGCAATGGGCATCCTTGATCAAATTTTGATCCAGGGTGAGGACAGCCTGCTCCACCAGGCGCTGGTCAAAAAGGAAGGAATTACTTCGGGCGTAAGCGGTGGCATCAATTACGGCCTCGGCAATATGCTCAACTACAAAGGACCGATGTTGTGGCTCGGCTTCTTTATGCACGACGCCGATGTTTCGGAAGATCGAATCAACACGGTCCTAAACGGAATCATTGAGTCAGTGCGTAACGAACCGGTCGACGCCGAAACACTGGCCAGGGCCAAAGTGAAATGGCGTTCCGATTTTTATAACAACGTCAGCTCCACATTCGGCTTTGGTCGCGCGGACCTGCTCGCCTCGCTTGCCCTGTTTGACGACAACCCGGCCAGTATCAATGACTTTGAAACGGGCATGATGCAGGTCACGTCCGAACTCATACAACGTACCGCACAGGAGTATTTGCGCCAGGGCAACCGTACGATTTTCGTGCTCGAAGCCGGTGCTGGAGAAGCTAACGCGGAGGTCGCAAACAATGACTAAGCTCACAAAGACAATCTGCACGGCCGTCGCACTATTCCTGGTGACGTTTGTTTCAGCACAGGAAGAAGAGAAAGAGACGCCGCCCGCAGGCGGAACGCCGAAGGATTTCACCCTGCCGGCCAAGAACACCTTTGGACTGGACAACGGACTTCAGGCGACGCTGATACCATTCGGCAGCGTTCCAAAATCGACCATCACAGTCATAGTGCGCTCCGGCAATCTCAACGAAGGCGACCAGACCTGGCTTGCGGACCTGAGCGCCGACTTCTTCCTGGAAGGAACCACCAGCAGGAGTGCCGAAGATGTTGCCCGCGCCGCAGCGACGATGGGCGGTGAAATCAATGTCAGCGTCGGTCCGGACCAGACAACTATCAGTGCGGATGTACTCGCAGAATTTACGCCGGACATGGTCGCATTACTTGCCGACGTAGTGCGAAACCCGGCTTTTCCGGAAGCGGAACTGGAGCGGTTGAAAAGGGATCGCTTGCGTCAACTGAGCGTCGCGCAAACACAACCGCAGCAGATGGCGGTTGCTGCATTCCGCAAGGCGCTGTATGGCGATCACCCGTATGGAAGAGTGCTGGCCGACGAAGCGCAACTCTCGGCATTCACGCTCGATGATGCCCGCAATTTCTACAACAACAACTTCGGTGCGCAACGCACGCAGGTTTATGTCGCCGGCGTATTCGACAGCGATGCGACGCGTACTTCAATTGAAAGTGCGTTTGGCGATTGGCAGAAAGGACCGGATGTGCTGATCAATATTCCCAAGCCTGCTACCGGCAAGGTTGTGGTGGATGTGGTTGACCGGCCGGGCGCTTCGCAGTCAAACCTGCTCCTTGGCCTGCCAACTGTCGCTCCGGGCTCTGCAGACTGGATTCCACTGCAAATAACGAACAGCCTGCTGGGCGGTTCATTCTCCTCGCGTATTACCTCCAATATTCGGGAGGACAAGGGATACACGTATTCGCCCTTCAGCTTGATCTCGGCCCGCTACCGGGATGCCACCTGGGCGCAGTCGGCGGCAGTGACCACGGACGTGACCGGTCCGGCGCTGAAGGAAATTATGTACGAGATTGACAACCTGCAGAGCAACCCTCCGCCGGCGGAGGAACTCGACGGCATCAAGAACTATGCCGCGGGCATCTTCGTGCTGCAGAATTCGACACGCAGCGGAATCATCAACGTGCTCAATACGCTCGACCTCCAGGAATTGCCGGACACTTACCTGTCGAACTATGTCAGCAATGTTTTCGCAATCACGCCTGAACAGGTATCAGAAATTGCGCAAACCTATCTTCGGGAAGAAGACATGACGCTGGTGGTCATCGGTGACCGCAGCAAGATCTCGGAGCAAGTCGCGCCGTATATCGGGGACGAGGAAGAATAGTCCTGGCAAACGCCCGGGTTCACGAATGAACCCGGGCAAATGAACGCTATTCTTTGACACCGAAGGGAATTCGTTTGAGCGCCAGTTGACCGTTGCTCATTACAAGCAACACATCCTGCAGCGACTCGATGTGAGTGAGCGGATTGGCGGGCACCAATATCATGTCTGCTTCGAAGCCCTCCGCAATACGGCCGGTACGATCGGCCATTTGCAGCAATTCGGCCGAACTGACGGTTGCCGTCTGCAGCGCCTCGAAATGACTCATACCCATGCGCACGAAGTGCTCAACCTCGATCGAAATTCTGTTGATCGACTTGTCGTCATAGTAATTGTCCGCCCCCGTTGCAATCCGCACACCCATGGCGTGCGCCAAACGAATGGCTCGTTCGAGCTGCGGTACCATGTGTTTGCCACGCAGGCGCAATACGTGGTCGTATTGCTCCTCGTTCATCTCATCCATCGTGACGTACGTCGGTACCATCCAGGTACCCCGCTCCTTCATCAGCCGAAGTGTCTCTTCACTGAGATAGGTGCCATGCTCAATACTCCTCGCACCGGCCAGTACTGCAGCCCGCGCACCCTCGTCCCCGTGCGCATGCACCATCACGGGGATTCCGTGCTTCGCCGCTTCATCGACAACCACGCGAAGTTGACGTTCGGTATAAACCTGTTGTCTGGGGTCCGTATCGGGCAGGCCCGCACGCTGAGTGCCGCGGGTCTTGATCACGTCCACCCCGCGATCAACATTGATGCCGACGAGCATGCGCAGTTCGTCATCTGTATTGACGCCACCGCTTAACGCGGCAAGCCTGGGATCAGCCAGTACGGTCTCGCCAAGGTCAGGCGTTACGAATACTCCGGCCGCCACGACATCGGGACCAGCCAGGCTGCCGGATTTCACCAGTTCGCGCATCGCCACATCCTGAAAAGCCGATACGCTGGCCGTCCGGACGGTAGTCACGCCTGAGGCAAGTGCCCGCATCGCCTGGTCCAGGCTGCTGATATGCGTGTGTACGTCGAACAGGCCCGGCATTAGGTAATTACCCTCGGCGTCCACGACCGTATACGAGGCTGAAACCGACGCACCAGGACCGGCAATGCGCTCGATCAGCCTGTCCTTTACGAAGACTGTTACACCTTGCTGGATCTCGTTATCGACGCCATTGAACACGTTTGCATTGATGAACGCATAGGAAGAATCCTGGGCGAAGGAGAAGTGCGATGCGATACAAAGCAAGAACAGACTGCTACTGCGGACAATAATCTTCATCATTTCCGGCCTCACTACATTGGGTATGGCGACAAAATGCCGCACCGACACGACAGATGTATCCTACAAGATCACTGCTTTCTTTGCCCTATGCTGACCTGCTGCCGGTGAATAGTGCACAATTGGTCAAGGGGGAGAACATTTATGCGCAAATCCAGCTTTGTAATCGGCCTGGCAATTGCTATCGGCCTGGCCTGTTCCAGCAGTGCACTTGCTCAACGCGAGACCGTCCTTAAACAAATTGATGTCCCGCACAACTATTACTATCGCGAAATGTACCTGCCGCAGCTCACGACAGGCCCAAGCGCACTCGCGTGGTCGCCGGACGGAACCGAGCTCGTCTATTCGATGCAGGGCAGCCTGTGGCGGCAGGTAATTGATACAGGAACCGCGATACAGCTGACCGCAGGGCCGGGGTACGATTACCAACCGGACTGGTCACCGGATGGCCGGCATATCGCATTCGTTCGCTATCTGGACGACGCCGTTGAATTACACACGCTCGATCTCGATTCAGGAGAAATCACTGCGTTGACGAGCGAAGGTGCCGTCAACCTGGAGCCGCGCTGGTCGCCGGACGGTGCGAAGGTCGCATTCGTCTCAACGCGCGACACGGGCCGGTTCCACGTGTATGTCGGCGATGTGGTCGAAGATACCTTAAATGCGAGCCAGCTCGTCGAAGAACGTCAGAGCGACATCCCCCGCTACTACTACAGTTCCTACGACCACGAACTTAGCCCGTCATGGTCGCCGGACGGCAAGGAAGTCCTCTACATCAGCAACCCGGAAATCCCCTACGGCAGCGGCGCGATCTGGCGCAGGGCAATTGACGGAGCTTCCGAGCCGCAGCTCGTGCGTATGGAGGAAACGTCCTGGCGCGCGAGACCGGACTGGTCACCGGACGGCAAACGCATTGCCTATGCTTCGTACCTCGGGCGCCAGTGGCACCAACTCTGGGTGACCACGCCTGAAGGCCGCGCAGAACCCTTCCCGCTAACGTATGGGGATTTCGACATCAGCTCACCGCGTTGGTCACCGAACGGCAAGCAGGTCGCATTCGTTGCCAATGAGTCCGGGAATACTGAAATCCGCATCCAGGACATGGTCGGCGGCAAGTCCACGCTATTGGACATTACCGCTCGTGAGTACATGAATCCGGTCGCGAATCTTCGCCTGGACATTGTTGATCAAGCAGGCGAACCGGTCGCTGCCCGTGTCGCTATCGTGGCATCCGATGGGCGCAGCTATGCGCCTGACGAAGCCCTGATGCATGCCGATGACGGGTTTGATCGCAACAGATCCGAATTTGAAGCGCAGTATTTCCATCTCGACAAGGATGCAACCCTGACTTTACCTGCCGGTCTCGCGAACATCACCGTTTGGCGGGGACTGGAGTACAAGATCGAGCGAATAGCGATTAACTTATCGAACGAAGAGGAGAATGCCCTGACGATACGTCTGCAGAAACTCAACTTACCGGACAACTGGGATAATTGGGTCAACGGCGACGTGCACGTACACATGAACTACGGCGGAACCTACCGGAACACACCGGAGAGGCTTGCCGGACAAGCCAGTGCCGAAGACCTTGATGTTGTCTTCAACCTGATCGTGAACAAGGAGCAGCGCGTTCCTGATATTCGTTATTTCTCCGCAGAGCCTGACGCGGCATCGAACGATGACGTCCTCATCTTGCACGCGCAGGAATTTCACACCAGTTTCTGGGGCCACATGGGCCTGATCGGACTGAAAAGTCACTTGCTGGTTCCGGATTATTCCTCCTACCCTGGCACGGCTGCTGCAAGTATTTACCCCGACAATGCCACCATTTCACGGCTCGCTCATGAACAGGGCGCCGCCGTTGGCTACGTGCACCCATTTGAGCCACCCGCCCCGGATCCGGCCACCGCCACATCGCTGACCAATGCGTTTCCTGTCGATGTTGCCCTGGGACTGGTTGACTACTACGAAGTCGTCGGTTTTGCCAATCCACGAACCTCTGCAGAGGTCTGGTACGGCCTGATGAATTGCGGCATGCAGGTTACGGCCGCCGGCGGTACCGATGCGATGGCCAACTATGCCTCGCTGCGGGGTCCGGTCGGCATCAATCGAACCTACGTCAATGTCCCCGGTATCTCGGCCGACCCTTCGGAACGACAGGATCAGTGGCTGGACGGCCTGAAGGATGGGCGCACGATTGCCACCAATGGTCCGCTTATAGGGCTAACCGTGAATGGCCGCGGTCCTGGCGAGCAAGTCACTCTTGATGAGGGTTCGCATGAGATCAGCTTCGACGGATTTCTCCGCTCGATAGTACCGATCGACCACCTCGAGCTTGTCATGAATGGCGAAGTTGTCAGGACATTTGATCTCGATGATTCCGGGACTACCGCCGATCTCAGTGGCACGGTGCGGTTTGACCAGAGTGGCTGGTTGTTGTTGCGCGCATGGAATAATGGCGCGCACCCACTGATCTTCGATCTATACCCCTACGCCACAACAACGCCGGTGTTCGTATCGATTGGAAACAAGGAGCCTCGCTCACCCAAAGATGCGGAGTATTTCATCGCCTGGATCGAGCGTATTCGTGAGTCAGTGACGGCACACAGCGACTTTAACAACGACGGCGAACGTGCCGCCATTCTCGCTAACCTGGACCTGGCGCGGCAACGATTTGAAGCCTGCAAATAACAGCGCCGTTTAGTCAGCAGTGTTTAACAGCGGCAGGTCTATCGACGACGGATACTCCGCGTCGTGATGAATCGTGATCCTGGCAACCTGTGACGCTCGCGATACATTTTCTGACTCGCCGGATTGCAGGTTGCGCGACAGGTGCGGTGCGAACGCCGCTGAGACCTGCACGCGAATACGGTGCCCCGCCTTGAAAGTGTTCGCAACCATGATGTCATTCAGCCGCAGCTCATAAACCTGTTCCTGCTCCAGCGGCTGTCTGCCCAACGACATATCGCGATAACTTGCTCGCAACATTTCCGCGCCCGGGCTCCGCAGGTTGATGGCACGACCATCCGGATAAACATCCTGCAAACGAACCCACAGATCGAAATCGCGGCAATCACACGACACGAAAAAGCGGACGGCAACATTCCCGCCGATAGTGACATCGCCGGTCAGTTCATCGCTATCGAAGCTAAGTACGTCCTCCCTGGTCTGAAGTTCCTGATAGTCGTGTGGTCCGAACACTTCGTACGGATCCGTGACCGGGTTTTGTGGATCCGAGGTGAACGAGCTCGATGATTCGCCGTCATTGCCACTGCAGCTACCCAGTGTTCCTTCGCTCAGGCACCAGGACCCGGATTGTGACTCCGCCGGCGGCCAGCTTCGCGATTCGCGCCACTCATCAGAACCCATAACGAAGAAGCGCACCGGCGATTCCTCCGCCAATCCCGTGTCATTTCCTTGCAGGTACTGATCAAAGAATCGCAGAATGACTTCGTCATAGTCGATCCCGGCTTCGGGCCCGAAATCCAGGTCACCGACTTTCCGCTCACCTGTCGAGATAACGCCGTGCACCCACGGCCCCAGGATCAGGTGACTGCGTGGCGGACCGTTGGTGCGAGAACCTGCCAGGCCGTTGTGATTCGTGACTGCGCCTTCGGGTCCGTAGGCCTCGTCGTACCACCCGCTCAGGTTCAGTACCGCAGCATCGATGTCCTGGTAGCGGCCCCGAATCTCCGCCCAGTCCCACCACGGGTCGTCGGGCGGATGTTTGAGCCACTCGAAATAGTACGGAGCCTCCTCCCTGAGAAACGGCAGCTCGGCCAGCGGCAGGTGGCCCAGGTAATCGTCAGCTACGGTGTTCCACTCGGCACTGGCTTCCTCGTACGTCGTGATCCCGGACAAACCATGCCGCTCGCGGGCGTCCGGGGCAATGTTCAAATAAATCCACGGCAGCCACGACAAATCAAACACGCCATTCATATAAAAGAAATTGCGTGGCGACGAAAAGGTCATTGCGGGCACCATTGCCTTCAGGCTCGGCGGGGATTCCAGGGCGGCAAGCCACTGCACGGCCCCGGGATAAGACAGACCGAAAGTTCCGACATCTCCATTGGACCACGGCTGTGTCGCTGCCCACTCAATGGTGTCAAAACCATCAGCGCCCTCGTTGCGGTAGGGCTCGAAAGTGCCAGCAGAGGCATACCGGCCTCGCACGTCCTGAAGTACGACCGCATAGCCTCGGGACACCGCGTGTAAATGTGTCTGGTAATCCTCGACAGCAAAATGCTTGCCATAAGGCGTTCGGTAGACCAGCACGGGAAACGGTCCGTCGCCCGCCGGGCGGTAGATATCGGCGCGAAGAATGATACCGTCGCGCATAGCCACAGGTACGTCGAGATCGACGACCATGGCATCGCTCCGATCAACAGCCGGACTGCAACCGACTGCGCCAAACGACGCGAGCACCAGGACGCAGATAGTGGTGCGAAACCTTATAATGCCAGCCGAAGCGCGTGACAAACACAGCATCAGGATCAATCAACTCAATAGCCGCAACCCGGGCCAGTTTACACTGTCACGATAAAACCCGGTGAGTTTCGGGAAGCCGGCTTCGCTAGTTGAAGTAATCCATCGGGTCGATGCCGAACGCGCCATGCTCGTGACCCTTGGCAATCCAGATTCCCCGGCCGCGCCACTCCTTTGCATTGAGGATGTGGGGCTTCTTCAGTTCCTTGCCTTTCGCATCCATCAGGATCAGGACTTTGGGCTGCAGGGGGTTATTGCGATTTTGCTCGAGCACCAGACCGGCCGAGCCGTTGCTCAGCTCGACAATGCTGCCGGTCGGGAACATGCCGATCGTATGCAGAAACTGCTCGACGACCTCACCATGAAACTGCTGGTCACGCATCTCGTTCAGCTCCCGAGCCGCATCGTAGGCTGCCAACGCCGGCGAGTATGATGTCTTGGTCGTCATCGCATCATAACAATCGACGATGCCGGCAATGCGGCCGAGCGGCGGCAGGTTGCTGCCGCTAAGTTCGTACGGATATCCGGAGCCGTCATAACGTTCATGGTGATACATCACCATTTCGAAAATCGCGGGCTCAATATCTTTGGAGCGCTGCAGGATATCCACGCCAGCCTGCACATGGCGCGGCACCTGGTCGTACTCAACGTGAGTAAAGGCACCGGCGGTTGTCAAAAGCTCCTCCGACAAATCGACATTACCGATGTCGAGCAACAGGGCGCCTGCGGCGAGATCCTGCAGTGCTTTGCGATCAAAGCCAAGGTGCCGCCCAAACATCACCGCCAGTACTGCCGTCGCTGTCGCACGGCTGTAGTTCCGATCAGTTCGTTTGCCGGAGAATACCGTCCAGGCCATGGCATCCGGGTTCCTGAGGATGCTCTGGATCAGGGGCGTCACCGCACGAATGACTTGCTCAATTCTGACGTTGCCAACCCGCTGGGTCCGATCAACGATGCGCTTGTACGCCATGGCGCACTTGTCATAGGCCGCCTTTGCCTGGGGCGCTTCGCGGCGCACAGTCGAGGTAATCTGGTATGCGTCGTCCCGCCTCTTGGCCTTTCGCTTTGCAAGAATATTCCCCAATCCCAGGCGGAAGATGGCCCGATGCAGCCAGCCGGGCCCATTCGGCGCTGCGTCATTGGCGCCGAGGACAATGGGCGCCGGGCCAGTCGCGGCAAGCGCCCGTATTTGTTTTTCAGTGAGCTTGCCACGTTCGATCTCTACATAGACCTGGCTGCAGTACGACTGCAACTGCTGAATCTCGGTCCTGTCCTTGATCTCGAAACCCTGGAAAACGAACGGCGTCTCAAGCCAGGGACGATCAAGCCTGCCGACATACATGCCGACGCACAGGCTCGAGGTATTCATGGGAACGCGTGTAAGATGCAAAGTGAAATCTCTTTTCTTATATATATCAGAATCATAGCGTTGATTATTAATCAAAATCGTGTGATCTGGTCACGGCAAAAAGTGTGACCTTTATCACATTGGCCGGCCGCCGCCAGCGGAGATTCCGGCCCGATCCGTGCTACCCTCCCGCCAAATAAACATCGGGGAACCCAATGCTGAAGCGCCTTTCACTGATTCTTGCCTTTCTGTGCCTGACCACTGCGGCCCAGGCCCAGTCCATCGAAGACGAGGCCCTGGCGTGGCTCCAGGCATTCATTAAAGTCGACACGATTAACCCGCCTGGTAACGAAAGCCGCGCCGTCGACTTCATCGCGCGCATCCTGGAAGCCGAGGGAATTGCCTACCAGACGGCCGAAAGTGCTCCCGGACGCGGCAACCTTTGGGCAAGGCTTGAAGGTGGCGATGAGGCCGCACTCATCATGCTTCAGCACACTGACGTGGTTCCGGCTGACATGAAGTACTGGACCACCGATCCACTCTCCGGCGAAATCAGGGACGGGTTTCTCTGGGGTCGTGGCACGCTGGACATGAAGGGCACCGGAATCTCTCAGCTCGCTACCTTTATCAGCCTGCATCGTGCAGGTGTGCCACTGAACCGGGACGTCGTGCTTGTTGCCACCGCGGACGAGGAAGCCGGTGGCTTCTACGGCGCGGGCTGGCTGGTTGAGAATCACCCGGAAATCTTCGAAGGTGCGGGCCTGCTGATCAATGAAGGCGGCAACGGGGAGCAGTCCGACAAGGAGCTGCTCTTCAATGTCGAGGTCACGCAAAAAGTGCCGGTCTGGCTGCGTCTGACCGCCGTGGATACCCCTGGACATGGTTCCATGCCGAACGCTACGTCATCGGTGACCCGCATTGTGGATGCCCTGCACATCCTGCGGGAACACCCCTTCGAGCCCCGCATCGTACCAGCGGTCGATGCCATGTTTCAGTCGCTTTCCTTGAGCGCGTCGCCTGAATGGGAAGAGGCATACAGCAACATGGCCAGTGCCATCGAGGCGCCCGGATTTGCCGAAAAGCTGCAGGCGCACTCCCCGTTCCTGCACGCATTGACCCGGGACACCTGTTCCATGACTCGATTTGGCGCGTCGAACAAGATTAACGTGGTGCCGCCCGAAGCCTGGGCAGAGATCGACTGCCGTATCCTTCCGGATCGTCCAAGCGAGGTGTTCGTGGACGAATTGCGAGAGATGATCAGCGATACCGGCGTCGAAATCGAAGTGATCATGGCGTTCACCCCCGCTGTTTCCCCAACCGACACCCTGTTGTACACAGCAATTGAAGAAGTCACTGCTGAACGCCATCCGGGTTCTCGTGTCATGCCGTCCGTAGCCTCGGGCTTTACTGACAGTCACTTCACCCGGGACCTGGGTATTCCCAGCTATGGCTTCGATCCGATCGTGGTACCGGAGGCGGAGTTTTCACGCATTCATGGCAACGATGAACGTGTCAGCGTGGCGGCATTCAAGCGCGGCGTCAGCGATCACCTGGCCATTATCGGCGCCGTCGTTTATGAATGATCGTGTCGTCCTCAGATAAACTGAAACACCGCGTAAATTATCGCCAGCGTCACGACGAAAGCGACAACCGCGAGGCCGATATTCCTGACATTGGCTGCCGGCCTGGCAGGCGCGGAAACACGAGTGGCAGTACCAAACGAATCCGGCGTCCGAAACACGCAGTCGACGGGACCGAAACGAACCCGGTCGCCGTTGTTCAGGTAGCTCATGTTGCTGCGGCGCCCATTGACGAAGGTCCCGTTCGCCGACATCTGATCCGTGAGCTTCCAGCGTTTGCCGTCCTGCGTGAGCTTGGCGTGAATTCCCGACACACCCTGGTCGGTTAGCACAACGTCCCGATCGTCGTCACAGCCGATGGTCCATTCGCCGCGTTGATCGGCGGTCCGCAGATTGACGGTCAAGCCGCTTTTAGCCCCCGAAGTAACGAGTAGCATGGGAGCATCAACGTTGTCGACGACATTCCCGGCACCCTGCTGTTCATCGATCTGGACCATCTCCCGCATCGCAGCCGCATCGATGAACTCGGTTTTCGGCCCACCCTCTGACTGTTTGTCGGGATCGATCCAGGCCGGTCTTTCCCGCATGTCGCTGCCGTCAATATCGACATTGACCGGCTCGACCTGCCTGATCATTGTCTGCTGCGAATTATCCCGGGTGGTTTTGTCGCCGACGACCTGGTACTCATATTCCTCCACATCGAAGCGCACTTTGTCACCGGAACGCAGAATGACGGCGCCGGAGATTCGCTGGTCATTGACGAAGGTACCATTCGCCGAACCGAGATCTTCAATTTGCGACTCATTTCCGCTGATCTTGAATTTCGCATGCTGTCGCGACGGATGGCCCTCGGAGAGAACAATCCCCGATTCAGCCAGGCGACCGGCAATGAGGCCATCGACCAGGGCGACTTCATCGCCGTTGCTGACTTTTCTCAGAATAAGTTGTACATCG
The DNA here is from genome assembly GCA_024640315.1 of Woeseiaceae bacterium. GTDB lineage: Bacteria > Pseudomonadota > Gammaproteobacteria > Steroidobacterales > Woeseiaceae > SZUA-117. The sequence continues at coordinate 31,364 of JAHEFF010000017.1, read as the reverse complement.
GACATACTGATCACATACAAGTTGTTTAGTGCTTAGCCCACAATACCAGCGCAAAAATCACGGCCAGTATCACTCCTGTTATCAATGGTAGCCACCGGGATTCCAAAATGCGCCACAAAAACGCGATTCCCTTGCCACCCCTGAATTCAACAATAATAACGCTGGTGTTATCCCGGCCACCGTTCTGCAGCGCCGTTTCGACAAGCTCTTCCACCGCCTCCGTGACATCATCCTTGAGCGCCAGGATTTCGGCAATCTGGATATCCTCAACCTCGTCATTCAGCCCGTCGCTGCAAAGCAGGATACGGTCGCCATAACGAAGCGAAGCAGTGACGACGGACGGCTTCGGATCTCCCAGCCCAAGTGTCTGCGTAACGAGGTTGCCCCGAGGGTCGGCCCGCAATTGTTCTTCTGTCAGAATATT
>JAHEFF010000017.1:0-30840 GCA_024640315.1 Woeseiaceae bacterium | reverse complement strand
TGAAATTTCGGCTTGCCCAGTCGCGCTGCCGCTGCCGGAGCCATTGTCCGAGCCGGCCCGCCGCAACCCTGGCGGCCGCAACATCCTGTTGCCCCCCACGAACGAGCTCTGCCGTAATGCCCGCCAATTCGGTCGCGGCCTCCGGCGACTCCAGCGCCGACACCACTGCCACCAATATCACGAGATGTTGATCCTGCAATCGCAGGGACCCTGGCCCGATACCTGCGCCGCGCACGGGCGTCCAGCGCTTGTTGTCCATTTCGTGATGGCACGAGTGGCAGTCGTACAGCGCCAGTTCGGGATAAGGTCGTGTATCGGCGTCGATTCTCTGCCGCACCAATTCGACGAATCGACGTGCCGCCTCAACCTGGCCTGTAAGCCACAGGTTGAATCCCGGGATTTCGCCTTTCCGCTGCCGATAGTCGTCATCCACATCGTAGTGAGCGGGCTGGTTCGCCGTAAATGCTTCAAGTTCGAACATCAGCCGGGGATGACCGGCGCCCATGATGTCATGACTCGCAAATTTGTCCGCCGAGCCCATGTGGCACGACAGACAAACCATTGCCCTTTCCTCGGGCGCCTCTGTTGGGTACATACCGGCCGCCAGGTTGTCGGCATGTGTTGCACCCTCTGCTGCATGGCTCTCGATCCATTCTTCGGCGCCTCCATGGCAGGCCTCACAGCCGACTCCATCCCTGATCTGAAATTTCGGCCCGCGTTTTTCAACCGGCACATTATCTGCGTGGCAATCGAGACAGACTTTCGCCGTGGTCGCGCTGGCCAGGCCCAGGTAATCGGCCATTTTCCTGGACTCCTCGTTCTCCAGAATTCGGTAGGTTTGGGAGTGCTTGTCGGCGCCGGTCCACATACGATATTCGTTCAACCAGACATTGCGCCCGTTTTGTCTGTCGAGTTTTCCATGACATACACTGCTCGCGCAGCTGGCAACCCCAAGGTGCACTTTATCGGCGATCTGATTTTCGTCCGCGTCAGTGCGACCAGGAACCATCAGCACCGCCACTGACAGGATTGCCAGCCAGCGCATTTGAATGTCGTGCATGCCGCTCATTTTTCTCCTGACTCAACAGGTGCCGGTCCTGAAGCCGGCTGTACGACCTCATCGGTAACAAACCAGGGTTTGCCGTCATCATCGAGATAGAGTTGTCTCATTTCTTCCAGGTTCAGCGGCCGGGAACCACGGCGACCGAATACGGCCACCTGGCCGCCGGTCTCGTCGACGCCCCGGTCACGCTCCAGACCGCGAGACAAGCTCAATGCCGGTTTTGACGTATCGTATTCAGCAATCAGCTCCGGAACCGGCTCCGGGCTGAAGCCGTAGAACTTCGGCTGGCTATCCGGTGAGGTCAACTGCAAAACCTTAATGCCCCCGATCCCGTCCGCCACGTAGGCAAACAAAGTCGCATTCGTGGTCGCAACGATGACATCGCTCGAATCCTGCAATGCCCCGTTGGCGTCAAAACGAGTTAGCTCGCGAAGCTCCTCCGGCCGCTCCGCATCGACAATCACGAGCCCGTCCGCGCCGGCTGCAACGTAGGCATAGGTTCTGGCGACGAATACCTTCCTGGCGTCATTGATACTGACTGTATTGTTCTCCACCAGGCGCGGCGAAGCAGGATTGGTCACGTCGATCGTGCTAAGCCCAGCGGCAGAGGTTACAAACAGGTAACGGAATTGCAGTGCGCTGGCCCGCGCATCGTTGACAGGCAGTGTCGCGACCAGCTGCGGTGCCAGGGGATCATCCACACTGACGATCACCAGGCCGCTGTCTGTCGTGATGTAGGCATAGTACCCACCCATCGTGATATGCCGGGCGCCGTTAAGGACACCGTTCGGATTCCAGGTCGTGGCCCGATCCAGATCGTTATTCCGCGGATCGCCATCAACCAGCGTGTCGATATTGACCGGGATCAGACCTTCTTGTGCATCGACAATAAATACATAGCTGTATACAGGATGCATGGGTTGCTCGAGATTCTCGGCGAAGTTCTCCACGATATTGCTGTTGCGGGCCTGACTCACAGGTTGATTCGTCGGCAACGCCATACAGGTCGCATTCTCCGTCTCGATATAGACGTCCTGGCCGGCCTCACTGAACGGCGCGTTGATGATGCGTTGCGAGATACCCTTGTTCGCGATACCGGCTACGTCGTAGACCTTAAAGCCGCGCTTGCCTTCGGCAACGTAGAGGTATTCACCGCGAAGTTGCAGGCACTGCGCAACACCCGCACCGTGACGGTAACCTTCTTGCAGGACTTTGCCTTCCTCCTGATGATTCCTGAAGTTATCCGGATAGGCGTAGCGCTGCAGGTAGCTGCCAATAACGGCCTGGGGCTCGTCCCATTCGGTCACGACAACCGCGCCGATTTCACCGTCACCACCATGATAGAGATTGAAGCCGACAAAATTGACGAAGTTGGTGCCCTGTGCGAGCAGCTGCGCCATGATCGCATTGTTGTCGTTCTCGTTGGAAATGTGGCAATCCGTACAGGTCTTGGTTTCCGTCTTGCGCGAGGTATGCGGGAAATGAGGGTTGAAAGCCTGGGAGCTGTAGCCGCTTGCCGCAATTGGCGGCTGTTGCACGTAAATTCGTTCACGATTTGAGTTTGTCGAGGACAGCACGAGCGCGGAGGTCGATCGAACGGGCGCAGTTCTGCTGCCGTTTGCCGGGCTGCGTTTACCGATGAGGAACATCTGGTCCCGCGCGACCTGTGGATTGTAGGTGGCGTAATTTCGCGTCTCACCGCCTTCGTAGTGATGGCGCTCCGTCTTCCAGTTTGCCTCGATGGGCAGGTGGCAGCCGCCGCAGCTGGTCGTCCACGATGTGTGGCAGGTATAGCACTCGATCTCATCATCGGCATGCGCCAGCTGCTCGTAGGGAACATCGAGTCCCCAGTCCATCGTACTGGTGTTGTTGCTCATGAGTTTCGCCCGGGCCGCCTTTTCGTTGTATTCGCCGTGGCCCTCGGTGACCGTGTCTTTGACGAGACTCATTTTCCATTCCAGTTCCGGGTCAAGCATGGAACGTTGATAGAGCTCGTTATTAATCCATTCGAATCGGCGTCGCCCGTCGGGCGTACGCAGCGCTTCGAGATCCATGCCACCATCCAGTGCGGCCGGTCCCGATGTATAAAGATTCGGATACTTCCCGGCCGAACCATGGCAATCCACACAGTCAATCTCGACCGCAAGGGCTACTTCACCCTGGATATGTCCATTACCGTGATTGTCCTGGGAAAAATGACAGTCGACGCAGTGCATTCCGACATCGACGTGTATCGATGACATATGTACGGCTTTAGAGAACTTCTCAGGATCGTCGTCATTGACGATATCGCCTTCCGCATCGAGCAGGTTGCCTTTGCGATCGCGCTTGAACACGGCACGGAAGTTCCAGCCGTGGCCATGGTAGTCGGCGAACTGCGTGTCGTTGAGCTCAGGGTTTAACTCTGACACACCTTTGAGAAACTCGACGTCCGCCCATTTGCCGCGGACCGAAGCGCCCTCAGGGTTTCGGTCAAGAATCTCGCGCATTTCGGAACTGGTCGGATACTGTTGCTCCTCCGGCCACATCATTGGCGCGTCCGATTCGTAGTCCCACATGGTGTAGCCCAGGTAGGTGTTCATAAACATGTTCGGCTGGTGCATGTGACAGACCATGCACTGGCTCGATGGAATAGCACGCGTGAAACTGTGACGCAGCGGATGACCTGATTCAGACTTGTCGATCGTCGGATCTATTGTTTGCGTTTTGCCTTCGTGACCGTATGCGCCATATTGCCCTGAATGGCGACTATCACGGTCATTTGCATAAACGGAGTGGCATGAGGAGCAACCCGACTGGCGGTAGTCACCAGGCTGGTCATTCGTGCCCATGAACCACGTAAATGGATCGTTGAGACGAGTCTTGGTGATATTGATGACCGGAACGGCAATCCGACCGCCGGTTCCCGGACCACGGTTTGACTGCCTGAAGTCCGGGCGGCCAGGTTCTTCGATGCGCTGAAACAGGCCCAGCGCGTTCGGCAGCCCTGTTTCCGGAAACAGATTACTGATGTTGCGGCCACCTCGCTCAAATACGCGGAAGATATCAGCCGGATTTACGGTCTCCCACGCAGGCAATGGATACAACGCCGGCAAAATCCCCGCATCCGCGGCTGCCTGTTGTTGCCCCTCCGGTATCCGGGGCCCATACAACACCACGGGATTTCCGTCATTGTCATACGATTCGCCCAGGATGTAGTTCTTGTACGGCAGGATCCCGTTGTTGTAGGCCGCACCGCCCCAAAGCATTGCACCGGTCGAATGCATGCTGCGCTTGGACGCTTCAATGATTGGCTGATGACATGCCCCGCAAGCATCGTCCGCCGCACGGAAATCCGAAGGATTCATGAAACGAACAAACTCGCGACTCTCGCGGTTCAACAACGTATAGGTACGTTCCGGATTGGCGCTATGTGGAAAATGCCAGCTCTCCGGATACAGCGGCAGAACGTGAGCACTCTCAAGTGCGCTTTCGTACTCATCAGAGCCTTTCGCTACGCCTTCAGCGAAAACGGAACTGTCACCACCGTGGCAATCCGTACACCCGAGTTGGATGGCGGGATTAACATGCATCGATTTGCTGTCTGTCTCCGTATGACAGGACATACAGCCGGCACTTTTGGCCTCGGCGTCGGCGGCCGTCTGATTGGCAGGTGCCGGCGGCGTCACCGCGTAAGTTCGCGCGACCGGTGCCTCGCCTTCGGATGCCGCCATGATGGCTGCCGGAAGCGTAAACGAGACCAGCACCGCGACCACCATGGCCTTCGGCGTCTTTGCAAATTGATGAATCATTATTTTGTTCATTTATACACCAGCACCCTAGTAGGCCAGCAAAATATTGAGGAGGAAATAACCAGCATCTTCGTCGGGAAACAACGAATTGAATCCATCCTCTGCGATGAGTTGTGCATATGACGCACGCAATACGATGTTTTGTGTCATTTTGGGTCTGTAGGTCAAAGACGTGGACACGTCATAGCCGATGTGATCGTTGATGCCTGCCTGGTTTCGCGCCGCATCCAGAACTTCAGTTTCTGCAAACCACAAGCTGTTTGCGTTGATCGACCACCTCAGCTTCGGGGTTACATCCATATCGACACCGAGGCCAGCCAGTATGATGCCGGGATTGGTGAAATTGGACTGTCCCTGTTCTTTCGACGAACGAAGGCTGTTTAGAACGCCATTGCGGGTCGATAGCGCAACGCGGCCGCCGGCGATCAGCGGAACCGCCTGCCGGATCCAGTAGCTCGTATCTGCACCGGCAAATTGCGGATTCTCGAAAATTGCGTCGAAGCCGGTCGCCTCATCATCGTAGGGATCCTTGTCTCCGCTGCCGTAAAGAAATGAGAGGCGCGGCCTTATCCAGTCGTAATCAACAGACAATTCAAGGGCCGCAAACCCTGCGTTGATATCGACGTCGGAGTCGACGAATGCACCCTGCCTGACCTCGCCGAAGGCATAGTAAAGGGACGTAGATACATTCAACCGCCCGAAATGACCATCACCACTGTAACCAAGGTAATACACGTCGTATTCACGCGGCGTCTCTCTACCGAACGATGCAGGTCGCTCGATGAAATCATTGTTATTGAAATAGGATTCATTGCCCTCCCGGTTACGGTTGTAGGCAACCGTCGCCTGTGAGGTAAACCCGCGAACGGGCATGTCTTGCCAGTACAGGTTCGCAATAAAGACGTCATCATCACGAATGGATTGCCCCAGGTCGTTCAGGCCACTGTTAGTGTCTTTTTCAAGGCGCCTGAACCAGGCCAGGTTGTACTGGAAGATATTGTTCTTTCGAGTACCAAAGAGCCGCACACCCAGCTGGTTCTCCTGGAACAGGAAGCCACGAAAATCGGACGAGAACGGCTGTATGCCGACGCGCAGGCTGTCAAAGTCGTAGCGATCAGAGACATTGCGCAGATGCTTGTCGATGAAAGCAGCCTGGATCCCGACATGATTGTCGTTTCGCGTTTTGCCCTCCAGGGGATTCGCATTGACACCCTGTATTTCGTCGAGGGAAACATAGTTGTAATTGAATGCCGCGGTAAGCCTGAACTCGTAGTCGGGTGGCTTAAAGACCGTGTCACCTTTGTAATAGACGAATTCTGTCAGGAGAGTTTGAACAAACGCAGACTGATCAGTACTGCCGAATACATCGATGCTGCCAGGCAAGTTTGTTGAACTGCCGCCAACCGGCGTCGGCACTTCACGCACCTCAACCACCGTATCGGAGATCAAGGCGAGATTGAAAAACCAGTCGTCATGAACCGGCCGATCACCTTTGAGCACATTACGATTGTAGGGGTCCCACAGGTTCTCCTCGTAGCCAATGGACTCGACGATTCGCCAGCGATCCGGCAGTGGCACGGACGCCACGTAGTCGTTGAGTCCGGGGCGGGGTACCGGTGATGACGCGTTCCTTGTCCTGGGGGGACGGCCTGGCTGTTCCCGCGTTCCAAGCGCCAGGTCTGCACGCCGTTGCGCGTCCGATATTTCCGGCTGCTCGCTTTCTACCGCCTCGTCTCCGGGCGCCGTCTCCTGTTGCCCCGCCACATCAGGGCACGGAACTTCGCGAAAACCCGGCCGCCGGCGTGTCACGATGCGACCGTCGTCATCCATATAACAGACGGTTTGCGCACTGGCTTCCGGGGCCGCGACAATCCCGGCACCGACGGTCGCAACGGTGGCGACAAGAACAAACCTTATGATGGTCTTTTTCATGCCAGCCCCCTATTTCCCGTCACAGACGTTGTCATCCTGACTCCCCAGAAAGGGCGCTTGCGGACACTGAACGTATCTCAACCGCGTTCCCTGCGGCGTCAGGTTGTCCGCTCGCCTGCCGGCAGGCGCGTTGCCGATGCCATTGCTGAGCGCTACACCGGCGTTGTGTACGCCGAGAAACGCAATCATGTCATCCTGATCGACACCGTCCCCGGAGACGCCAATGCCGCCAACCAACGTGTCGCCCCGATAAATTGGCACACTACCCGGGAATATCTGCAGACCATTGCCTGCCCGGTTGTTCGCTACCGGCTGATTGAAGGTCAGTGTTGCGGGATCCACCAGCTCTACGCCGCCACAGCCCGGACTCACATCGGTCGGGATTGCGCCGATCGCAAACAGAACGTGCTGCAAGATGGCGTTGTAGGAAAGATCGAGTTGCAAGCCGGTCGAAAACGGACTCCATCTTCCCGCCGGTTTACTCAATGGTCCCGGGCCGGCCGTATCGATGCCATCGGGAAAATAGGGCCGGGACAGGTTGCCACCGGCGCGATCTGAAAACGCGAACTGTCCATCAATCAGCGCAGTGGGACTGCCAAGAAAGTCCTGCACCGCCGCCACGTAGTCCGCGAACGCTACTGGCGGCAATGAAAAGTACAGACCAGGCGGTAAATCACCGGTTGTCAGGTACCTGACATCTGCCAGCGCAGCGAGATATACCCCTGCGGAGGGTGATGAAAACAGTGCTGCCGTGCGCGCTTTTTGTAATGAGACGTCGGCACCGAATACCGGCGCGTCCCTGGTGCGCACTATGCCCAGGATCTCGCCGTTCGTATCCACAACCGATATGGTGACCCTTGCCTGCGATCCCAGCGGGCGCCTGATTTGTGCGCGGGCACGATTGGCAACATCGAGTGCATTGGCCAGCAATGACTGAACTTCGGCCTGGGACAAAGCGGGCACCGGTAGCGTCCCGCCATCTGTGCCCGCTACCGGTGAGTACCTCGGCACACCCAAGTCATCGACGAAGACAAACGCATCCATGCCTGGGAACAGGTTCGCGGCGTCGGGCGCGATGCCAGAGGCGATTTCACCGAACTGTGTTCCGTTGCGAATAACGCCATCCGTGTATCCGGTGACACTTATCAACGCCCCGGTGGCCGGCGTCAGACTGGCAAAGGATGGCGCGGCAGCCGGGTCGCTTGCCAGGTCCACGAAGTCGACATCACTGAATCGAAACGTCTTGCCATCGACCGTGATCTGGTCGCCTCGTCGATCCTGCGGTGCTGCAAAGCCAAACGTCGCTGCGTACGCAATCATCTCATCGGCATCGCGATCACTATCGGTAATGACCGGGTCCACTCCATAGATGCCATCCGCAATCACACCGACACCTCCGACGACGGTGCCGTCCTTATACAGCGGAAACCCACCCGGATCGGCAGACAATCCAAGTGGAGACCGGTGCGGTCCTGCGCTGGTGCCGAGACCGTCCCAGGCACGCGTAAAATCGGAACAGGCAAGCTGACTGAACTGCACACCAAACAAGGGACCGCCCGGCTGGAAACTTTCCCCTGGATTGAAATGATCCTGAACGATCTGATTTGCCGTCCTTGAAGAAAACGAATTGCCTTCCGACGACAAATAGGCACCGGTGATCGCCTTGGCAATGGCTGCCAGGTCATCGATGTTCAGTGCAACCGGGACCACCGGCAGACGAATTCCTTCCAGACCTGCAAAAATCGATGTCGCACCGGGGTTACCTTCCGAAGTAGATATGACGACATCCCGATTCGCCGCATCACCCATGCGATAAACGGCCAGTACGTTGCCCACCCTGTCAACGACTGCCACCGTCGCATCAACGCCCTGGGCCTGGGCCTCCTGTACCGCCTGAGCGATAACCAACTGCGTATCCGCGACCTGCAACACATTCGAGGAGGCCGCGCAACTGCCGTTGCAGTTGTTGCCAGAGTCAGTTCCGACATCGCTTGTTGCCGGGGCGCCTCCGGAACACGACGCAAGGAAAAGCACAGACAATAGGTATGCAAACCGCAATTGTTTTTTCATAGTTGTTCCGTCTCTATCGTGCCGGTATAGCCACTTGCGTAAGGATGATAGGAATGACAAGCGACACAACCCACGGTAACCCGACCTGCCTTTGGCGTATCGCTGTGACATCCGAGGCAATTATCGATGTCGGGAATAAGCAAGTCGGCGCTTTCACTCGACTCATTGGCGGCATGGCACTGCAAACATGCCGTATCGCCAGTGTCCTCTTTCATGACCTGGTGAGAAAAATGATCGAAGCGCCCTGCCGGGAAGAAATCCTGCGCCAGCCTTACAGGGTGCACCTGGTAGCGCGCATATATCTCACTGTTCTCGTGTTCTTCAACGACGTGGCAGCTAATACAGCCCCGAACTGTAAACTGCTCGCTAATGTCGGATGCCGCTGCTTCGGCGGCACAATTGAATGCCGTATCGACGCATTCTCGCGTTGAATTGTCCTTGTCCGGTATCCGGCGACGTACTACCGCCTCTTGCGGCACATTCGGATCGCTGAACTTACGCAGGTACTGCCCTTCGAGCGTCAACATGACCTCGAGCGGCTGACCGTGCGGCAGCTGTCGGTCCGGCATCTGTGGATCGAAGGTCAACTCGTGACATTCGACGCAAACCGATTCCATGGTGACCGGAATGAAGTGTTCCCGGTCGAGCGAGAGCTCATGGCAATTACTACAGCCGAGCCCTTCGCCGCTCTGCAGATCAGTCACCAGTCCCGGATCGAGGTGGGTGTCGTGGGGGAATTTCAGATTGGACACTTCGGTCGCGAAACTCACGAGTTCTACTGACGTCTCCCAGTCGAAGGTGAGGCCGGTTCCCGCCCTGCTCCCCAACGGTTTGAGGAGGCTGGCCTTGAATGCCGGATGCCGGGTATCCGAGAAGCCTGTTATCGGCGCAGTTCCCATGCTGCTGAGCATGTCCCCGGGGTCGGCATGACAATCTGTGCACAATGCATCCGCTGTAATCACAAGGTGTGGAATCGGCTCATTGTGCTCGCGATGGCAAGTCGCGCACCGAGGCGCCGGATCAAGCGACTTGATTGTATCGACAACCTCGGCATGGACGTGATCGTTGATCGCTGCGTGACAATTCTGGCAAGACGAGTCCGGCACGCGTTCAAAAAACTCCACATGGCACGCGCGGCAATCATCACCTGTTGCCAGTGCATGTGCCGGATGCAGGGGCCCGCTGGTCCAGAGTGCGTCGCCAGGCAAGATGCTTCTTAGTGTCGAATCGCTTCCCGTGGTGCTGGTCATAACCGCGGGTACCAGGAACGCGAGCAACAGAACTGCTGCGCTTAATATCCAGGCCATCGGCCGAGTCGAAAACCAGCCCTGGTTCAGGTCGGTTCGGAACGCCTGTTCGAAAACACTCGCGTCGACGTCCGGATCCAGCTCTATCTGTACACCCAGATCAAAGCCGGCCGGTGGGTCCAGCATTGTCAGCGTGTTACCCCCAATCTCGAAGCTGTCCCCTGGAGCCAGCGTTGCTGACGCTACGTCCTTGCCATCCACCCTGACGGTGAACCCGCGCCGACACGTGACTTGCACGCCGCGTTTTCCCAGCGTGAGTTCAGCGTGCTCGGGCGCGATTCTGTCGCCTAACAGCTGAATCGCGCGATCGGGCGCACTCCCCAGGGTCAATGTGTCGCCTGAGGCCTCAACATCTCGATATTCTGCAATGCCGTCAGCGCTGGGTTGTAGTTCTCGTAATAGCGCGTCCATCACATCACCAGTAAATAAACGTTGTGACGATGTGAACAATCAACGCGAATATCAGCGCGACGGTCAACGGAATATGCAAGAGCAACCAGAATCGGATTCGACCGCGCAGACGGATATCCCGTGCAATTCTCCGCAGCACGGCCTGGCGCCGACAGAAGATTTCGAGCAACTCCTCGAGCAACTCGGTTTCTGCAACCTTGCTGGTTCTTGGTAGTCGCCCGGCAATAAGATCGATAACCGGCTGCTGGTCGCGATTGCTGACTGGCTTGCCCGCCGCCGAATCGCCGCTCCCCGATGGACGGACGAACAGTGAACGGTCTGTACCAAGTAGCTGTGCATAAACCCCGCCACCGATCGCGGTGCGTTCGATCGCACTCCGTACCACGATGTTGATATCGTCCGGTCCTTTAGCCGCGAGTTCGCGACCCCGGCGGTCGAGCTCGAAAAGTTCGGCAAACAGAGCCGCTCGCGATGAGCCGGAACGGTTTTCGGTAATCGCTTGCGGGTAATTGACGTATGTATAAATCCCATAGAAGCCGCTGATGATTACAACAAACATCAGCACGTAAGATAACGAGTGCACATTCCAACCGAGCTGCCCGGCGCTGTGCAGGGTCGCGACGGCCAGCAGCGCTGTGCCCAGGTAAACATGCGCCGACGTCCAGCCGGGAACAGAACCTGCGTTCGATGAGTAACTCCGCTTCCGAATACCGAGCATCGACAGCCAGACGATGAGCAAAGCGCCGATCGTGCCGAGCACATAACCCTGCCAGGTACCGCCGTTCGCAGGCTGCAGACCACCCTGAGTTGAGTACAGCAGAACCGAAAACGCCGTCAGGCCAACAGCCCACCACAGGAAGCGCGCTTTGGCGTAACGAAGTATGCCGGTGTGAATCAACGCCTTCGCTCCTCTACCAGGTCGATGTACTGGCTGGGACCGATACGCATCGCAGCACCCGTCGGGCAGGCATTAACACAAGCAGGACCGGCCTTCTGATCAACGCAGGCATCGCACTTGGTCGCCTTCTTGCCTTTCTTCGCCGCAGCTTCCGTAGGTGAGGCACCCTGATCTTCCCCGGGACCGTTGCCCGCCCCGAACAGCAGCCACCGCAGCAGACCAGGTTTAGGCGGCGCGTCATACTTCATTTGAATCACATCGTACGGACAGTTTTGTTCACAATTACCGCAGCCGATACAGTCCGCGTTGATGTAGACCTCGCCGGTTTCTGCGCGACGGATAGCATTGGGTGGGCAGTCTTTCATGCAATGTGGTTGCTCACAGTGCCGACACGAAGTTGGGATGTGCACGTTTGCATACGTTGGTCCGGCATCGCGGTCCAGTCGCGAAATCCCGCCGTGCGTTTCCGCACACGCTTTTTCGCAATTATCACAGCCAACGCACAATGCCTCGTTGATGATGAGTACATTAGTCGCCTCGCCAAGGCCTTCGTCCATCAGGAAATCCATGACAGAACCGGATTCGGGACGCACTGCCATGCGGGCATTGTCGGTAACCTGCTGGCTCACGGCATCCTGCAGCTTCCTGATCTGGTCCCGGTCATCACGCACGAGCTCGATGAACTCGGCTCTGCTGACTTCGATGGTTTCAACAGCGACCGACGCGCGCGCCGTTTCGCGGCGTGTCGGGTCGCCCATCAGTGCCATTTCACCAATTCGTTTGCCGCCCCGGACCTGGGCCACAAGAATGTCTTCTCCATCGATGTTGCGTGACAGCGCAACTCCACCGGAGCGAATGACATGCAGACTATCGCCCCGTTCGCCCTCAGTGAAGATCGTTTCGCCCGCCTTGTAGTTGTGAATCTGTACTCTGCCGCTGATATCCCTAAGGTCAGCGACACTGGCATTCGGCGCAAATTGGTTCTGTAATTCACGCACGACGAATATCCACTCAATACCTTCGCGGACGGTATCGTTTGAGTTCATCAGCTTGACCATGGTCCGGCGTGGCGATTCAACGACGATGCAGCTTGCCCCTGCGATCGCGCGTTCCAGGCGCGGACGCCCTGACAACAAACTCATTTCCCCGAAGAACTCTCCTCGAGACAGTGTCGTCGTGTGAGTCACGCCGTCACTTTCCCGCTCGAGCGTTACCTCGCCATCCACTATCGTGTAGAACGACGTGCCAAACTCGCCTGGCTCATAGATGACGTCGCCTTCGCGAATCACCCGGGTCATACGTGGCGGCTTCGCCATTTGCGAAAGTCTCGCCGCGAGCGATTCCGCCTTTTTGTTCGCCTCCGCGTATTCAGGACCGTCCGGGAAAGACACGATGACGTTGCTTTCAATAACCAGCTCCCGGAAAGCCAGCGAATTGAGTTCCCTGAACATCGGTATGAGGCTTTGGAAGCGTTCAATCAGGTCGTCGACTTCGCGCTCGTATGGCAAACCGTTGAACTGATACTCGAGCAACGGGTGGTCGGCAGGTTGGATAAAATTGCCGCCAATGAATTCGACGACGTCATAGCCCTGGTTCATCGCCTGTTTAATCAGCGGGTAACCCGCCAGTGAACCGATCACGTACAAACCGGGAACATTGCTCTCGTAGTACCGCGACAGTTCTGGCTTCGCGTCACGCTTTTCGTTCGGAAACTCGATGCCGCAGGATTCAACAAAGCGTCGTGGCGGAATGGCACCGAGCCTTGCGATGATGCGCTCGCATTCCAGCGCTACTTCACCCTCGGGGGTATCGAGGGTCGCCACCATCGCAGTACTACCCTGTGCACCGGGAACCACGGATTTGACCGACGTTGAGTAATAGCAATGCAGCTTTTGATTCGGATCACTGATTGCGGCAAGAATTGCATTGAGGTTTCCCTCTTTCGCTCTGCTGAACTCGTCTCGCCGGTTCAGAATCCAGACTTCATTCTGTTCAGCGAGGGCCAGCGCGTTTTCAATCGCCGCATCACCGGCGCCCACAACGATAATGCGCTCGCTGTCATATTCTTTCGGGTCATCGAGCTGATATTGCACATTCGGCAGATCCTGCCCTTCAACACCGAGCTTGCGCGGATTCCCCTCAAGGCCGATCGAGAGAACGACGAATTCTGCGCCTAACGATTCGCCGCTGCTCAATTCAACGACAAAGTTGCCCTTGCTTCCGGAAATCCTGGTGACCTCGGCACCAAAGCGAATATTGACGCCGTTCGCCTGCAGGCCCGATTGCCATTTGTCGAGAATATGCTCTCTCGAGCCTGCTTCGAATTCAATATCGCTGCGTAGATCCAGGAAGCCGGGCTCGGCCATGACATGCTTGCCCTTCTGGTATCGCTGAATAGTCTTGGCGGGAAGGCTGAACCCCTCCAGCAGGATATGTGTCGGCGAGGCTGCACCGGTCTCGGCATCGAGTCGTGCCGCCCGGGCCGCGGCACTCATGCCGGCCGGGCCAGCACCGATGATTGCGATACGATAGCTATCCATCGGCATTATTCACGACAGATTACAACCGCACGCGATCTCTAGAACTGGCCCCGTATCCCCACAGAGAACGCGTTACTGGTCAGATGATCCATACCAATCAACGCGTCATAGATGCCATAAATCTGGATGCGCTGCGAGAACACGGCTGACAGCCCAAGCCCAACCAGGCCAAAATCGTTGTCAACCAGATCGCCATTGATCACAAAGCAAGAAATGCAGCTGCTCAGCGTGAAGTCACCAGCACCAGCGGCTTCTGTGACGCCTAAAGCGGCAAGTTGCTCCTCGACAGCGTATTTGGCGGTCAATCGAGACGGATCATCTTCTGTTTCATGATGCCATTCGAAGCGCACCTGCGGGCTGAGAATGCCGAAACTGCGGCTGTAGTTACCGACAAAGGAAACCCCCAGAATCGTTTTCAGGGATTTGATTTCCTGCTTGTCGTAGCTCAGGTTCAGGCCACCTCCGGTCGTGTCGACCTCGGTGTAACCATCCATGTTGATATCCCGGTAAGCAATGCTGAGCGTCGGCGAAACGTCCCAGTTACCGCGCGTCAGGTCATAGCCCACCGTGGCACCAGCGGAAACATAATCGCCCTTCGTCTCGCCTGTGAGCGTGCGGTTTTCGCCGGGGCAGGCAGGAACACAGGCGGGATTGTTCGACACGTAGAACGCGACGCGCGACGCATCGCTATCCAGGTTACCGAAAGACACAATTCCATCGAAATACCAGGCATTCTTGTACCATGCGCCGAAAAGCGAACCACTCGTACCCTCGACCTCGACGTCGCCGCCAGTGACATTGGCACTCGTCTGAAAATCGGCCGAATAATCGTCAACACCGATAGAAAAGCCAATGACACCCGAATTCAGCAAATAGTCGAGTCCGAGCGTGAAGCTTGTTGCATCAAAATCGAAGCCGTCCTCGCTGGCCGTCTCATCACGATCGCCGGTGTTATAGCTTCCTTCGATAAACCAGCCCAGGCGGCTACCCGCGATATCGCCATCACCGGCGGCACCGCCACCGCTCAGCGAAACCTGTTGATACGCCGGTGAACGCCTGTCGGGATCGTCATAGGTCCCGGTGGCAGCCACGCGCCCGCCCGATGCAGCACTTGCCCCGCCCAGCCGAACCGCATTGAGTCGTCCGGCGATATTCGAAAACTGGCCGTTGGTCACGCGCGTTGAAAGTGTCGATTGGCTGAGTTGTTCTTCACCCGCCACCTGTTGCATTACGCTATTCAGTCCGGCTTCATCGAGCCCCAGGCTTCTCGTCGTACTCGAATTACCCTGAAGTTCCGCCGCTGTCTGGACCATTTCATTGCATCGTGCAAACAAGTCGCCCTGTGCGCCAGGCAACAGGAAGCCGTTCTGCAATCCAATCGATTGTGCATATCCATTAAGACCAGAACATGCCGCCTGAATGGCAATACCGGCATTCATTTGCAGATCGCTCGAGCCACTATCCGGTCCAGTGACGAAATCATACAAAGGACCGGACACTGGCGGTCGAGTTTGTGCCAGCGCATGCCCTGAAAACTGAAAAGAAACGAATAACAACAGGAGAAGCTTTGCGCCAATTTTTTTCATTATCCCCAACCCCGATTTTAATTATTGTCCGGCGTGGCACGACTACGTCTGGATAGCAGCCAAAACCCGCACACTTTCATTCTTGTTTTAATTCGAGTCTTCGCTCCTTTGTCGGAGCGAATTATTCTTTATTCTTATGCTGTATCTTGCCCCATTGCCACGCTGGCGGCCAGTAAGCCCTGTGTTTTCGGCACGAAAAAGAAATCGCCCGCCTTGTGCCCCGCATCTTGCAGGAAGCTGTAGGTCGGCGTCACACGCTCCGGATCCGCTACTCTTTCCCGCAGACGACTACTGAGTTCGTAGGAAAGCATTTCGCCGCTTAGCACGTTGTTGTTCTGCCGCAGTACTTCGATAAAAAGCTTGGCAAACATGGAATGCGTTCGGTCACCATTCTCATCATAGAACGGAACGTTTGCGCCGGACGTCAAAACGTAACGTGATTTGAATTGTGTCAGCAGCTTGAATCGTTCCGGGTCCATACCGCGGCCGACCGACATGGTTTGCGACTGGATTCGACGCCTGGAAAAACAGGAATCCGTTACAAGAAGAATTCGTTGCGCCTGGATCTCTTTGATCTTCTCGCTAACGTGCTCCGCGAGTAACCAGGTATTACGCAACTCCGGGTCTGCGTCGACGCCCAGCCAATATGCGCGATCCGGTGGTCCGTCTGGTGTGCTGCCGCGACCTGCATAATAAATGAGCAGGTTATCGTCTGACGTAAGCTCGTTCGCGTACTCATGCAGCGTGCGCATTATTTCGTCATCAGTCGCATTTGTCAGCTTCCTGACCGTAAATCCGTAGCGACCGGTCAGCAATCGTTCAATCTCGTTGGCATCCCGGATCGGTGTCGTCAACTGATCCATATTGATGTAGTTCTCGTTGGCAATCAGCAGGGCATGATAGTTGCCAAGATTCGGATCTTCGGCTGATTGCGCCATACTGAGGATGGCCATCGCGTTGCTCATGGCCGGAGCAATCTGTGCGGCCTCGCCAAGCTCGTTCTTCAGCCCTGCCAGCTGTGTTGCACCGTCGGCCGCCTGCTGTTCCAGCGCAGCGATTCTGAGGTTCTGCAGATTGATCGTACTCTCTGCCGCAGACACTTCGGCACGCAACAATGCAATAGCCTGCTCGTTCGCCGAACCTTCTGCAGCCAGTTGTTCCTGCAGCGCTATCCTGTCAGCGAGTAATTTCGCCTCGAGCGCCGACTTCTGCGCCTGGGCCTCATCGAGCGCACTTCTGAGCGTGGTCACCTGCTGCCTCGACATCGAAAGCTGCGCCTGCAATTGCGCACTCTCCAGGCTGGACTGTCGTGCACTATCCGAATTCCGGGTCTCCAGCTCATTGACCCGCGACCGAAGCTGGGCCGATTCCGCTGACAGCGTGTCCATTTGGCGCTTCTGCGCTTCCAGCGCAGCATCCCGAGCAGTCAATTGCTGGAGGGACGCCGCATACAATGCATTTCTCTCGGCATCACTCGCTGCATAGGACTGGCTGAGTCGGTCGCGATCACTTTGCAGTGCCGCCATGTCATTGTCGTAACGCGCCTGTAACGAATCTATTTCACGGCGCAACGCGTCCTCTGCCGACGTATTGCCCGAAGCATAGAGCTGTCCCTGGAGGCTCCTCACCTGTGATTCAAGGCTGGTAATCCGCGCTGCTTTCGACGCAACTTCGGCCTCCCGTGCAGCGATGTAGGCCTGTGCATCGGTTTCGGTCCGCGCGCTTGCTTCAAGCAGAAGCGCCCTTGCCGAGGTCAGGTCCTCTGACTTTTGCCGATAGCTGGCCTGCAACCGGCGCATCTCTTCATCCGATTGAATGAGGCGTTGCTGAGCCTCAGCCAGTTGTGCAGCAAGCGATTCTGACTTGCCCTCCGCACGCTCGGTACGTGCAAGCAGTTCGCGCAGTTCCTGCTGCGATGCCTGGCCACCGGCGAGTTGTGCTGACAGTGCTGCCTGAGATGAGTCCCGCTCACGCTCAAGCCCCAGGATCGTCGCCTGGCTGTCTGCGAGCTGAGCAGTGACCTGTGCGATTTCTGCCTCGAGCTGTTCGACTTTTACCGACGACGCGTTGGCAACTGACCGCCTGGATTGTTCAAGATCCGCGACCAGCCCGACCAGCGCAACTTCCTGCTCCCGAATCGCGACACGCGCGTCAGTCAGTCGATCCTGGGTCGCGCGAAGCTCCAGTTGCGAATCCTGCAGTGCACCATTGGCGGCCAGCAGTTGTTTGGCCAAATCGTCGGCCAGTGCCTGTGCATCTGCAATCTTGTACGCGTAATCGAGTTCGTCTCCAAGTCCCGATGCGTCACGCTGAAGGTTCAGCGCCTTCAGTTCATCTTTCTCAACTCCCAGCCCGAGTTCATAAAGATACCCGAGTTCCTGCTTCGCCTCGGCGTAGCCCTGGTCTGCCGACTTTTGATACCAGGCAGCCGCTTCGGCGTAGTTGATCTGCACATTATCCATGCCGTTCGCATAGATACGGGCAACGTAGTATTGCGCTTCCGCATCGCCCTCTCTGGCCGGCACCATCCAGCGCTGTAACGACAACGTACCGCTCGAAAGATCGCCAAGCGTGTATTCCCCACCGCGAGTGCGACAAACGATGGCCGACGTTCGGATCAGGCGCCCAGGAGTAAGATAGGTACGGGTACCGCCGAGTCTGCGCAGTTTTCCGGGCAGCTGGCAATCCACAACGACCGCGTCTTCCATATTGGCGGCAGCGATACGAATCCGTTCCTGTGTCTCCTCGCTTTCCTGAGCGCTGGCACATACCGCAACCAGTCCCAGCCCGAGCAGGACGGCAACGCCCCGCTTCAGGACCGTGCGATGTTCAGTCATGATCTTCATTACTTAATACCCTGCAAGACATCCGGAACATCTGCGTCCGCCAACGGTGAAGAGAGACTATACTACCCCTTGCGCGGCCATCGCGCCGGCCACCTTCACAAATCCGGCAATATTGGCGCCTTTCACGTAATCCAGATATTCCTTTTCACCCTCGACCTGCCCGTACCTGGCGCAACGGTCATGGATATCGTTCATTATTTGCTTAAGCAGTCTCTGTAACTCCTCCTCGCTCCAGGTGATTCGGCCGGAATTCTGACTCATCTCGAGCCCTGACACCGCCACACCACCTGCATTTGCTGCTTTACCCGGCGCAAAGAGAACCCGGGCCGCCTGCATATGGTGTATCGCATCGGCGCTGGTCGGCATGTTGGCGCCTTCTGCCACGCCTCGCAGGCCATTACTGACCAACATTTTTGCGTCGTCGATGTCCAACTCGTTTTGCGTTGCACAGGGAAACGCAAAGTCGCAGGGAACGCTCCAGGGTTTGGCACCGCCGTCGTGAAACTCTGCACCGAATTTTTCGGCGTATTCGGCAATTCGGCCTCGACGAGTGGTTTTCAGGTCTTTAATAAACTGGAGCTTTTCCAGATCGATACCATCCTTGTCGTAAATGAACCCGGATGAATCACTCGCAGTCAGGGGCTTGCCATTCAAGTGCAGTATTTTCTCGATTGCGTGCTGAGCAACGTTTCCTGAACCCGAAACCACGCAGGTAGCGCCCTCGAGATCCTGATTGATATTTCGCAGCATAGCCTCCATAAAATAGACTGCACCGTAACCGGTTGCCTCAGTCCGAATCGGGCTGCCGCCGAAATCCATGCCCTTGCCGGTCAGGACGCCGACAAAACGATTAGTGATCTTCTTGAACTGGCCGAACATATAGCCGATTTCCCGTCCACCAACGCCGATGTCGCCGGCAGGTATATCGGTATCCTCACCAATGTGACGGTAAAGTTCGTTCATAAATGCCTGGCAAAAACGCATGGTCTCGAACTCACTTTTCCCTTTTGGATTAAAGTTCGAGCCGCCTTTTCCCCCACCCATCGGGAGACCTGTTAACGCATTCTTGAAAGTCTGCTCAAAGGCCAAAAACTTCAGCACACTCTGATTCACCGATGGATGAAAGCGGATGCCGCCTTTATAAGGACCAATCGAATTGTTGTGTTGAATACGGTAGCCCCGGTTAACCCGAATATTGCCCAGGTCATCCTGCCACGTAACCCTGAATGAAACGGCGCGCTCAGGTTCTGCCATTCGCTCCAGCAACTGAAGCTCGTTGTAGTGAGGATGCTCTTCGATGAAGGGTAAAACATCGGCAGCAACTTCGTAGACCGCCTGTATGAATTCCGGTTGACCGGGATTACGCTTTTCAACACCGGACATGAATTCGTCGTGTGTCGGGACTTTTTCTCGGGACATGGTTTCAGCTTCCTGTTGCGCGTTCTTATTATTGTGCTAACCCGACTGACTTTCGGGCACGTTCAATCTGCAAAGCGAATGTCGGCAACAACACCACGACCAGGCACTCCCCGGAGCCTTGGCGGATTCGAAAACCGGACTGTTGAATTTATTCTGCAACTATTTTTTTTGTCGGGGCCGACGCTTGCTTAACAGTCCTTGCGCAAGATTAGTCCGTAACCGGAAAAAAGCAAGAAATGGCCTATATCTTATTGAAAATCTGCGGTATTTCACGAAAGCGCAACAAACAACGCCGCTTTTTGCGCGACGAGCGCTGCAGTCTATTGCGTCGCGCCAGTTTCTACCATTTCCAAAAAGTATTGCTGCCAGCCCGAGGCGTGGGTGCAGGATTCAACGATGTGCCGCTTCACTTCTGGTCGCGCGGTAAAGTATTGGTCAGTGATTTCTGGCGGAATATTCTTATCGTCAGCGCACTGCCAGTGTACCTCGGTGACACCAACCCGCATCGATCGCGCGCCGCTAATGAGAGACTCATCGTGCAACGATGAGTAGCCGTGATAGTCGGTCCAGGCGGCGGGATCGAGGTTGCCCGCAATGGTCGTTATTAGTTTCAGGCCGTCGGTGCATGAGCGCATTCCCACAACGATCGAACCGCCGCCCGAATAGCCTACAAGTTGCACCGTATCTGCACCATACTGCCGGGCGATTTTGTTGGCGGCTTCACACATACTCTCGATGACCGTCCCGCTGTAACGCTCAAATGTCCACCAACGTGGGTCGCAGCCACTGTCGGTTGAAGTACCAAAATAACAAGGTCTCCCAAGGTATACGGCGGGATGATCCACCTCGTGCATCAGTCGTAACAGGACGGGATTTGTCGGCGTGGGATCGATCGACACCCGGTTCTTTCTGATCCATGGCGTGCCATCGCCCTCTATGTAGATTCGCAAGTGGCTGCCCCGCACTCCATTCCACAATTGCAGGTGCATAAAATCGCTGCTCGCGATCCAGGTTGATTCCAGGTTCCCCTGGACGGCAAGTCGTTGCCACGCAGGCCGCAACGCACAGGCCGAAAGGGTCAGGATAAACACCCAGAGGCCAACACGCAGGGGTTTTCCTGTCGTCCCGGAGCGAACGCTACTGGGTCGCACAGGCCGCTGGTGCGCTGTCGCAGATTCTCCGCTGCAGGCGCAGCACCGTGCTGGTATTCGGAATCACTCCCTCTGCGTTTTGCGTTAGCGCCAAAGCCTGGTCGAAGACTTTCTGACCCTCGAGTTCCCGCGCCCTGTTCACATACATATCATAAACGCGCTGCTTTGCAGCAAGCGCATCTTCGTATCCAGGATCAATTTGCAGAACAGTGTCGGCAAGCTGCACAACGTTGTTCGGCCCAAGACTCAAAACATAGCTGAGCTCATCTGCGGCCGACTCGTTGCCAACCATCGAGAACTGGAGCTCGGCGAGACTTAGCAGGCTATCAATTTCGCCCTGCTGTTCGGCCGTCAATACTGGCCGTTCCGTCCTCATGTTCGAATCCCCTTGCGCCCCGTTAGGCGAATCCATGCGCCCGCGATCGTCCATTGCCCGGTCTTCGACGGCCTGGGTGTAGTAATTCATGCTGACCAGACCAACCACTACTGCAACCGCTACAATGCCAGCCCCGGCATAACGGCGATTCCTGCGCACAACGGCCTGCGGGTCCATCTGGCGACGGAATTTATCAACCGAGGCAGTCCGGTCAGCGCGATCAAATGCCAGGCCCTCAAGCAATGCCTGCCACTGGCCACGTGCAATCGATTCGATTTTCGCGGGCACAAGACCCTGTTTCTTTGCCTCTCTTGCGGACTGACCACCGAATGGATGTTTGGCTGTCAGCAACACGTAGGCAACACACGCGAGCGCATAGACGTCGTCCCTCGGGTCCGGTGTATCCTGGTACCACATTTCCAATGCGGCATAGGCCGGTGTAAGGCTTCCCAGGCGCTCTCCGGGATCGAAGGCGGTTTCCTCTGCATTCGCCACGTTCGTTGCCTTCATCGGCCGGGAGATTCCCAGGTCAAGCACTTTCACCGTGCCGTCGTTACAAACGAAGATATTCGCTGGCTTGATGTCCGAATGCACGATTCCTTTGTCATGCCCGTACTGTAGTGCGTGGCAAATTCCCTCAATGATCGGCCAGGCTTTTTCGTAGCTGAGGCCGGCTGAATACTCCGACTGCATCAGTTGATCCAGCGCGGTGCCTTCGAGCAGTTCCATGGTCATGTAAAGGTGCGGCCCATCGCGGAAGAACTCATGCACGGTGATCACGTTCGGATGCGCGAGTTTCTGCGCCCGCTGTACCTCACGCTGAAGTGCGATCATCGAGTCGGGATGTTGTTTGAACTCGTCGCTGAGCACCTTGAGGGCGATGTGAGGATTGCGGTCCTGAGCCTCAGCTCTAAGCCGGTCGCGCGCCTTGAATACCTTGCCCATGCCGCCACTGCCCAGCTGAGAAAGGAGCTCGTATCGGCCGCCAATCAATGAACCAATGTGGAGAATGCTGTCGTCATCTGCTGCCGCGCCCGCGGCGGCGTCCTGCTCCGCCGCGTCAGGACTCGCCCGCCGCGATCCTTCACCCATCGCCGTGGCTTCAGGATCCCGAACAAAAGTCTCACTGCTATTTTCCGGCTCACCTTCATCCTGATGACGCTCCGAATCGGCGGGCTCGTCGCCATCCATGTCCAGGACGCCAAAAATTCCCGATTCGCCGAGGCCCGGCCCGGCACCAGTCGCCGCCAGGTGCGAAAACACGACATTTTTTAACGCCGTGGAAAGGGCTGCCGAAAGCAGGCCATCCCGCTCGCCGGCATCCAGCCATGCGGCCGCAGGTCCTGGCAGCGCCGGATCCTTGCGTAACAGCTCTGCAAACTCAATCTGCATGTCATCCAGGCTGAGCTCTCTGGCGAGAAACCGCTTGAGTAGTTGCTGTAATTCCCTCATGGCGTGGCGTTACCGGTCTGTTGCCAAACGCCGAGAGTATATCGATACCCGCTCCATTTGTGAGGTGCAAGGCCGAAATATGACTGTTCGAAGCACCTGTTCATGCTTCGGGCGCTACTGACCGGTCCGAGTTCTGTGAGCCGAGTCAGCCGTCATCAACGTATCGGCCATGACGCGCACAGCCAGCTGAACCTTCGGCCCCGCCTTGTCGAGAGACACTTCGAGATTCCGATCTATTTTCTTCACGTCGATTGGATTCCCGTCAACATATGATCCGTTGAGGCTCGACAGGTCCCTGATGCACCAATCGCTGCCAACGGGATACACCTCAAGATGCTGCCGACTAATACGGTCATCCCACAGTCTGATGTCCGCCTTGAAATCCCGACCGATGAGGAAGCGCCCGTCAAACTCCTGCGCACGCACCTCACCTTTGTCGTCTGTCCAGGTTGCAAGCACCACACTCCGGCCGTGCGGAGTCGCCCTTGTGGTTTGGCCAAACGCCCGGTCCAGCGGCCTTTGTCCGTCGCGGGCAACATCCTGCCGGTCGCGCAGGAAGCCTTTCGTCGTCAGGTCGTACTTCCATGCAATCAGGCCGACCAGTGGCGTCGCAGAGACAGTGACGGCGAGAAACACGCGGATTGCCCAATCGGGAAAGCCCATGGCAGGAAGCAGGTCGACCAGGCCCTGGGCCAGCAGCCAAACGATGGCCACATAAGCCCCCAGCGCGCGCAGCACGCCTCGACGGACCAACTCTCTCGTTAAATTGCTCATGATCTTCGCCACACATTACATTATATCGGACAGATCTCCGTGCAAAGCAGTCCTTGTGGTATCTTCAAGCCCTGAAATCGGCTGAACTCCACGTTAAGAATGGAGCTGCGACGAGTGGGCGAGCAGAAGAAAACAATCGGCAAGTATGAGATCGTCTCCGAGCTTGGTCGGGGCGGCATGGGGGTTGTTTTCAAAGCCTGGGAAGAGAGCCTGCAGCGATTCGTGGCAATCAAGATGCTGGGCGATCAGCTCACCGATGACGAGAATCTCGTCGCCCGGTTTCTCCGCGAGGCACGCTCTGTCTCGGATCTCAACCACCCGAACGTCGTCCAGGTGTTCGCCGTGGACACTCACGAAGGTCGACCGTACTTCGCCATGGAGTTCGTCGAGGGCGAGTCATTAACCGAGTTGATACGGACTTCGCGCCGAATCGATCCCAGGCGCGCTTTGAATCTTGTCAAGGAAGTTGCCGCTGGCTTGAGCGCTGCACATGACAAGGGCGTGGTTCACCGCGACATCAAACCTGACAACATCATGCTGACAAAGCATGGCGGTGTGAAAGTTGTCGACTTTGGCGTCGCACGTGTTGATGACCCGAACACCAAACTGACGGCGACAGGCATGGCGGTCGGCACGCCAAACTACATCTCGCCCGAGGTCTGCCTGGGCCTCGAAGTCGACCAACGTTCTGACCTGTTCTCACTGGGCATTGTGTTCTACGAGATGCTGACCGGGAACACCCCATTTTCCGCTGACAGTCCGCTGGAAATGATGACCAAAGTCGTCAAGGCCGAGATTCCGGACATCACGTCACTTAACCCGGAAATCGATGACGGTGTCCGCAAGATCCTCCACCACATGCTGGAAAAGAAGCCCGACTACCGCTACCAGGATCTGCATGAAGTTCTTGAGGACATTGAAGCCTACCTGGCGGGCGACGCGCCACCGCACGCGTCCAAAGCTGAAAGCCAGCCCACGATGCAGGTTGACCTGCCGGACCTGGGAGCGACCACTGCCGCAATCGCAACGCCACGACAATCATCCACAGACGGCAGTCGCTTGCCGTTGGCCGCTTCCTTGTTGCTGATTGCCGCTGCCGCGGTCGCGGGAGGCTGGTGGTATCTGGGACAGCAAGCGCCACCACCGGACGAAATCATTGCGGACGATTCATCCGTGCCTGAACAAGAAGTCGCGGTACCTGATACGTCGACCACGGATAGTGAACTATCCCCCGAGTTGCCGGCCGGGGACCCGGCAGAATCGAACTTGGCGGCCAGCGAAGAGGCCGCGTCTGAGTCCGGGCCGGAGATTTCGCCTGACCTGTCAGAAAACGTCATCGTTGCGCCACCTGTAACGAAGGAAACGCCCGTCACGGCAGAAAGCACACCAGTCAAAACGGCACCACCGGCGCCCGATTACCAGGATCCCGGCATCGTCGTCATAGTAAATGGCGATCCGTCAGTGTCGACGGCCGTCGAATCAGCCCTCGAGGGCGCGCTCGGTGCCGCGCAGTTCACTGTCATCAATGAGCAGTATTTTGAGGGCTTGCGCCCGGGCATCGATCTGGCCAGCCTCGGAAGAACCGTCCAGGCTAACGGCGGTGACGTACTCGTGATTGCCGATATCCGCTTGGCCGGATCACGCCAGCTGGAATTTTACGGGCGCACTGAGCAGCAAACGTCCGCCACGATGCAGGTTACCGCAATGTTGCTGGCGGACCGACGCAACCTGGGAGCGCCGTGGCAAAAATCACTTGAATACACGGCCCTGACGGCATCAGACGAAGGTCGTGACGCAGCCCTGCCAATTGCACGAGAACTCATCGATCGTCTGAATGACCTGAGAGATTCGCAGTAGCGATCAAATCAACCCGCAACGCATCACACGAGAATGCTTTTTTTGAGGACCTAGTCATGCGATTCGTAACACTTCTTATATGTCTCCTGGTCGCCCAGTCGAGCTGGGCCGAATATCTCGCCTTTTCCGTCTCGGAGGACGGCAAAAGACCGCTGCCGGAAAATGTCGACGGCATAGATGCCGAAGATTTGCTGAATATCGAATGGGGAACATTCGTCGGCGGCAAATCGCGGCTTGGTGTGCTCGAAGTCGATAACACGAGTGGTGCCGGCTCATTCACGATCGAAACGGGTGGGTCAACGGTGGACTTTGGCGGCTACGGCACCCAGGTGCCGATGAACGGGATTGAGGCGATCGTCACCGATACCCTCAATCGCACCGGGCGCTTCAGACTCGTTGAGCGCCAGGCGCTGGGCGACGTTCTCGGCGAGCAGGACCTCGCAGCGTCGGGCCGCGTAGCCAAGCCGTCCGGCGCGGCCACTGGCAACGTCCTCGGCGCCCAATTTCTCGTTCAGGTCGTGGTCACCGACTATGAAAGCGATGTCAAAGAATCCAGCAAGGGCATCGGCGGATTTCTTAGCCGAGCGGCTGGCCTGCCGAGCGTCGGTGGCGTGGGAGTCAAGTCCGGCCAGGGACGAGTGGGGCTCAACTTTCGCCTGATCAATGCCGAGACCAGCGAAGTCATGTTCACCAAACAGATCGAATCCATTATCAGGGAATCCGGCTTGACGTTCGGCGGCGGCGGTGCCATCGGCGACCTGGGCCTGGGTGGATTCATGGATGACTACTCACGCACGCCCATTGGTCAGGCCGTCATCGCTGGCATTAATAAGGGTGTCTTCGACCTGGTGAAAGCCATCGGTTCACAGGCGGCGTCCGGCAGCATTATCAAGGCCGAGGGGGAACAGGTCTGGCTGAACCTTGGCCAGGACGTTGTTGACGTAGGAGAAAGGCTGAACATCATGCGCAAGGGTGAGGAACTTATCGACCCTGACACCGGAATCAGTCTCGGCAGCAGCGACACGATGCTGGGAACCGTCGAAATTGTGCAGGTTCAGCCGCAGTTTTCGATAGCGAAAACGGTGTTAATGAGCGGCGCACCAGCGAGAGGAGACAAAGCGCTGTCACAGAAACCAGCCGCTGCAATTGAGTTTGCCAGCGACTGGAAAAAGAATTAACTATCGGCATTATATGCCTGAAATAAAAAGACTTTTCCTTGCCGCAATCCCCCTACTCATCTGCGGCATAGCGCACGCACAAGCTCCGAACCAGGCCGTTCAGACTGAAGCGAACCTGATGATCCCGATGCGCGATGGCGTTCGACTGGCAACGGATATCTACCGGCCCGCAAACAATGGCGAGCCGCTAGCCGAACGACTTCCCGTTCTCTTGCAACGAACACCATACGACAAGACCGGCGAACGCCTGGTCGATTCGGCAATGTTTTTCGCCAGTCACGGTTACGTCGTCGTTCTGCAGGATCACCGCGGCCTCTACGCATCCGAGGGTGTTTTCACCAAGTACATCGGCGAAGGACAGGATGGTTTCGACACCATCGGGTATCTCGGCGATCTGGCGTACGGTGACGGCCAGGTCGGCATGTGGGGTACGTCTTATGCTGCCCACGTGCAGGCAAATGCCGCCAAGCTCCGCCCGCCCAATCTCAAGACGATGGTGCTTAACATGGGCGGAATGTCGAATGGCTGGGATCACAAGGTACGCAATCACGGCGCATTCGAGATTCAACAACTCACCTGGGCGTTTCGGCAATTGGCAGTTGAAACTGATGACCCTGTTGTTCGCAAGATGCTGGAGCTTGACACCGTCAATAACTGGCTGACAGTCATGCCACTGCGAAAAGGCCTCAATCCGCTGTCGGTGGCGCCAAACTTCGAGGATTTCATTCTCGAAATGATGACTCACGGCGACTACGACGAATACTGGAAGCACCCGGACGTCAACTGGGTGGAACACTACGACGACACGATCGACGTTCCGATGCTGCTGATCTCCGGCTGGTATGACTCCTATGGTGGCGGCACAATTCAAAACTACAACGAACTGTCGCAGCGGCTGGACTCCCCTGTATTCCTTTTAATGGGACCGTGGACGCATTCGGGTAATACCCGCAGCTACGCTGGCGATGTCGAATTTGGCGACGACGCATCCATTGACGATTTTCGCAAAGAGTTTCACCTGCGCTGGTTCGACAATTTCCTGAAAGGGGCGCGGGACGAATATGCCAGGGCCAAAGTCGAAATCTTTGTCATGGGAACCGGCGACGGGCTGAGGAATAAAGACGGCCGCCTGAATCATGGCGGCTTCTGGAAGTATTCTGATGTCTGGCCACTCCCTGAAACCGAGTTCACGCCCTACTACTTTCATGCGGACGGATCCTTGCAGACGTCCAGGCCCAATAGTGATGACTCAGCTACGACGTATACATTCGACCCGCAGAAACCAGTGCCCACCATCGGCGGTTCGTTTTCGAGCACCAGCCCGGTATTTGAACCGGGCGCCTATGACCAACGTGAAGCGGCTGGCGTCTTTGGTGCGCAGAAACCCTGGCTCCCGCTAAAGGCCCGTAGTGATGTACTCGTGTTCCAGACAGCGCCGTTGGCAACGGACGTTGAAGTTACGGGACCAATAACTGTGCAGCTCTACGTTTCGTCAACAGCCGTTGATACCGACTTCACGGCCAAGCTCGTCGATGTTTATCCACCGTCCCAGGACTACCCGGGCGGTTACGAGATGAACCTCACAGATGGCATCGTGCGCGCACGCTATCGCGATCGCCCGGATCGACAGGGACTGATGCAGCCGGGCAGAATCTACGAGATTACCGTGACGCCCTTCCCCACTGCGAATGTTTTCAAAAAGGGCCACCGCATTCGCATTGACATATCGAGCAGCAACTTTCCGCGTTTCGACGTAAACCCCAACACAGGCGAACCACTAGGGCTGCACCGCCGAACGATTTCGGCCGACAATACGCTCTACCACGACGCCGATCATCCGTCGCACGTAATTCTGCCCATCATTCCGGCACACTGAGCGCCCTGGAGTATAAAAACATGACCGATTCATATTCGCGACGCAGCTTCATCAAGGCATCGAGCATAGCGCTTGGCAGCACGGCGATTCCCGTCACTGCCAACGTCGCATCGGCTGCCACTGAAAAAGCGCTGGCCAGCAACCCGCCCGATGCCACGCGACAACTCGCGCACTACGTCGTCAATTCGCGCTGGAGCGACATTCCCGACAGCGCTCGATACGAAGCGATCCGTTCGGTTTTCAACTGGATCGGCTGCTGCCTCGGTGGCGCTCGCCACGTCACCACAGATCGTGCGATTGCCGCGCTGGCAGAATTTTCAGGCAAGCCCGAAGCAAGCGTGCTTGGTCGCCCCGAACGACTGGACATTATGCATGCTGCCTTGCTGAACGGCATCACATCGCATGTACTGGACTATGACGACACACACCTCGCTACCATCATTCACCCGGCCGGCCCGGTTGCATCGGCCATCCTGGCGTTGGCTGAGCGAAATCACATCAGTGGCGAGGATTTCATGCATGCGTTCATCCTCGGCGTTGAGGTGGAATGCCGTATCGGCAAGGCCGTCTATCCTTCACATTACGAACGCGGTTTTCATATCACGGGGACCGCGGGCGTGTTTGGCGGCGCAGCGGCAGCCGGCAAACTGCTCGGCCTTAATGAACAACAAATGGTCTGGGCCTTAGGCATCGCAGCCACCCAGTCCGCAGGCTTAAAGGAGATGTTCGGCACGATGTGCAAGGCATTTCATCCCGGTAGCGCGGGGCAAAACGGGCTCAAGGCAGCATTGCTGGCAGCAAAGGATTTCACCAGTTCCAACGGTGCCATCGAAGCAAAAGAAGGCTTTGCTTTCACGTACTCCGACGAGCAGGATTTCTCGCAGATCACTGACAATCTCGGAGAAACATTCGAAGTAACCAGCAACACCTACAAACCATTCGCTTGCGGCATCGTTACTCACCCTATCATCGACGGATGCATCCAGCTCCGAAACGAACACAAGCTGACGTCCGACATGATCTCCAGGGTTTCTCTGCGTGTGAATCCCCTCGTGATCAAACTCACCGGCAAGAAGGCGCCGCAAACAGGACTGGAGGCCAAGTTCAGTATCTTCTACATCAGCGCCGCCTCAATCATCCAGGGCGTCGCAGGTCCGAACCAGTTCACAGACGCAGCGGTCCGGGATGCCGAAACGATTGCATTGAGGGACAAGGTTGAAGCAACGAGCGACGAAAACGTCAGTGAAGAAGAAGCATTCGTGGCGATCCGGCTAAACGACGGCACGGTTCTCAGTAAACACATTGAACATGCCATCGGCAGCAAGGAACGACCGATGACTGCGGAATCCCTTGAGAAGAAATTCAGGGACCAGGCAATGTCTGCCCTGCCGGAAAGGCAGATCGACGATATCATGGCAATGTGCTGGGAATTCGAATCCCTTGACGACGTCGGCGATATCGCCCGGGCCACCGCACCTGCATGATGTTGCCGCGCAAGCGGACTGCTAAAAAATATCCGCCTCCTCCGGACGCTGCGGCAATAATGGCAGGACGATGTGTGATGCACGATCGGCGTCGTGATAAATCGTGTTATCCGCCTTGATCATGCGGCGGTCTTCACCCAGTGGTTCACCGGTGTTCGGATTGACGTCGAAGCGTGGAAAATTGCTGCTGGATATGTCAAGCCGAATTCGGTGCCCCTTCTTGAAAACATTCGCGGTCGGGAACGGCCTGATGACCAGTCGGTAGACCTGGCCCGGCTCGATGAGCGAACGCGTTTGCCGATCGTCGCGATAACTCGCGCGAATCAAAGCGTCAGAAATATTCATATCGAACCCGGCGGGAAAGTCTTCGCTGGGCGGATAAACATCGACCAGTTTCGCGGTGAAGTCCGTATCAACCGCGCTGGACGACGCAAACAGAATCACTTCGATCGGCCCGACCACAACCATGTCCTCCTGCAGTGGTTCTGTCTGGAAAACCAGAACATCACTACGTGCCGACAACGGCAGGTATGGCGGCTTTGCACCCGGAAAGTCTGCACGTTCACGCTGATGATAAGCGCCATCGCCAACCCGCGCAGACACGTTGCCGCCGATAGTCTGTACCGGGTCCGCCGGATCGAACGTGTAAGTTGTCATTGACTCGTCGATCTTCGGTTTTTCCGCCGACAAAGAACCGTCGTTCCGCAAATAAAAGGCCTTGGTTTCGGTGCCGGCAAGCGGCCAGGTGTCTGCCTCAGTCCAATAGCCGCCATGCACGAGTCGCCCGTCTGAATTGCGGCTCCCATCTCCGGTGCCCATCAGGAAAAAA
>JAHEFF010000056.1 GCA_024640315.1 Woeseiaceae bacterium | reverse complement strand
GTCCTCGGAATTTTCCATGGCACCTGAATTCGCCCGCCTAGGGCTGCGAACGACGACTGTTGTTCGTTTCCTGCATGTTGATGGCGCAGAGCGTGTTTTCCAGTTTCCCGGCGACCCCGGGATTCTTCGTCTTGATCCGCGCTGGCATCACGCATTCTTCCGCTTTGTAGGTTCCGGCATCGCGCACATTCTCGACGGCGTCGATCACCTGTTGTTCGTAATTTGCCTGTTGATTCCTTTCAGGAGGATTCGTCCGCTCGTCGTCATCATCACCTCTTTTACCGTTGCTCACTCCATCACCCTGTTCGCTTCGGCATTCGGAATGGTGCCCAATTTCCTCTGGTTTCCGCCCCTGATCGAGACGCTGATCGCCGCATCCATTGTCTACATGGCGATTGAGAACATCGTCGGCTCGCAATGGCAAAAACGCTGGATCATTGCATTCGGGTTTGGTCTCGTGCACGGCTTCGGGTTTTCGTTTGCTTTGAGCGAGATCCTGCAATTCGCTGGCGGACATCTGCTGACATCTTTGCTGGCATTTAATCTGGGCGTCGAGATTGGACAGTTGTTCATTATTTTGCTGGCCGTTCCCATCCTGAATTTCCTGTTTAAAAATGTCATCGCTGAAAGAATAGGAACGATACTGCTGTCTGCCATACTCGCCCACAGCGGTTGGCACTGGATGAGCGAGCGCGCTGGTGAGCTGTCAGCCTATAGCTTCGGCTGGCCGACACTTAGCTATGCTTTTTTTGCCTCACTTGCGCGTTGGCTGATGTTGTTTGTGGTCATCGGCGTCGTGATTCGTCTCATGGTGCACTTGTACGAACGATTCCTTAAGGAAGGCGTCCAAAGCGAATCTTTGACAAATGACTGACAGCGGTTAAGCTTCAGCACAAATGGGGTCAGACCCCTTATTATCAATAATAAATAGTCGCGGTAAGCGCCGTGACTGAAAAAAGGGGTCAGACCCCTTTTTCTCGGGGGAGCACCTATGCAATCGGTCATGATTGTCTTGTTCGGTATCGTCGGAATGTCTTTCGGCTGGTTTGTCTATTCGAAGTTTATCGCCACGAAAATCTACCAGCTCGATCCTGATTTCGTCACGCCGGCGCACGAGTTCAACGATGGCGTCGACTATCATCCAACGAACAAGTACGTTTTGTGGGGCCACCATTTCACATCGGTTGCCGGCGCGGCACCGATTGTAGGGCCTGCCATTGCAGTGTATTGGGGCTGGGTACCGGCCGTACTCTGGGTTGTTTTTGGCACGATCTTTTTTGCCGGCGTTCATGATTTCGGTGCGCTCTGGGCCAGTGCGCGCAACAAAGGCAAGTCAATCGGTGCGCTCTCCGAGGTCGTCATCGGCAAACGCACGCGCTCGCTGTTCATGGTGGTCATATTCCTGGTGCTTTTGATGGTGAACGCGGTCTTCGGTGTCGTCATCGCGAACGCTTTTGTCGGCACGCCGAATTCCGTATTTCCGGCCTGGTCGGCTATCGTTGTTGCAGTGATTATTGGCCAACTTGTCCATCGCAAAATGAATCTTGTGGCGCTGTCCATCGGTGGCGTCGTCGCGCTGTATTTGTCCGTGTACGTCGGCAGTGTTCTGCCGATTGAACTGCCGACCGACATGTTCAGCCTCACGCCGAACGCCAACTGGATCATCATTCTTTTCGTTTATGCGGCCATTGCGTCAATGTTGCCGGTCTGGGTGTTGTTGCAGCCGCGTGATTTTATTAACGGTATGCAATTGTTCGTCGGGCTGATCCTGCTGTACGGTGCTGTGCTGATTTCTTTGCCCGATATTTCAGCGCCTGCTTTCAACAGCCAGATGGCTGAGAATGCGCCTTCCCTTGTACCGTTGTTGTTTGTCACGATCGCCTGCGGTGCTGTGTCAGGGTTTCATGGCATCGTGTCGTCCGGTACTACTTCAAAGCAACTCGATAAGGAACCCGACGCGCGTTTCATCGGTTATCTCGGCGCTGTCGGTGAGGGATCGCTGGCGCTGATTACACTGGTTGCCGTTAGCAGCGTCGCCCTGGCCGCGACTCCTGAGGCGTGGCACATTATCTATGACAAGTACGGCACGGCAGGCGCCAGTACGTTTATCCAGGGTGGTGCCCAGCTGATTCAGGATGGTTGGGGAATCCCGTTTTCGATAACGCAAACTTTGCTCGCAACCATGGTGGTGCTGTTCGCCGGCACGACGATGGACTCGGGCGTGCGACTGCAGCGCTACATCATCCAGGAGTGGGGGGAAATCTATAATATCCCTATTCTGAAGAAAGGAATTCTAGCGACCCTGGTTGCGGTCACCTGTTGCCTGTTGCTGGCTTTTGGTGCCGGCGGTGCATCGGGTAGTGGCGGACTTATCATCTGGCCGCTGTTTGGATCGACGAATCAGATCCTGGCCGGCCTGACCCTGTTATGCATATCAGTGATGTTGATCAAACTGGGGAGACCGGCGAGATACACCCTGTTCCCGATGGTCTTTGTACTGGTAACGTCTTCATGGGCGGCATTGATCAAGCTCGTTGAATTCTATGAAGCGAAGAACTGGCTGCTGCTTACGATCGATGTGGTGGTTGTAATCACGACGTTCCTCGTGATTCTCGAGGCGGCGTCAGTGATCTCGAAGTTTCGCAAGCAAGGTCAGAACTGATCCCGGGTTAAAACTGGCCGCGCAAACCGACAATAAAAGAACTGCGTCTCCACTGGTCCCTGACTTCGGTGCGTAACAGGATATCGTCGGCAATATTGCCGTCGTATCGTTTACGCACCCGACGTTGCTTCTCGTCGATGATGTAACGCATGTCAAACCACAACAAGAGTGAATCGGTCAGCCGGTATTGCGCGGTCCCGCTAAGACGCGGAGTTAGTGAATCAGATTTATCAGTGTAATTGATGTCGGTCTGCACCCGCTCGCTGAACCAGACAAAGTCGATCGTGTAATTGAGCTTTAGCTCGGTAATGTCGTGGCGAAACTTGACCGAGTAACGATGTCTTGGTTTCCGAATCATATCGCGCTTTTGGCCCGTGAACGGGTCGGTGGTTTCTGACTCCTGATAACGATATTCGGCATCAATCACAGCGCCTTCCAGACTGATTGGCGCCAGTCGAACGCTGCCTTTCAGGAACGCGCCGTAGTGCTTTGCATCACCAATGTTGCCTGGAGCGGAAACGTTATCCGTCGCCGCGATCCTGTCGATGTGATCTTCGATCTGGTTATAAAAAAGTTGTGCCTCGAGCACGCCGCCATCGTTCTTAATGCGCCTTTCGTAAGACATCTTCCATTCCCAGGCTTTTTCGGGCTCAAGGTCGGGGTTGCCTGCATTAACCTGGTCGTTGTCATTGTCGAAGTTCGCGACGAAGTCGCCGAAGTCCAGCTGGCTTACGGTTCTTTCGAGCGAACCGCGAACCTGGTTGGCGCCGTCGATATCCCAACGAAGATCAAAACGCGGTTTCACGTACGTGAAAGATCGCGAGTTGTCGATGTCGGCGCCGATCTGCTCTATCTTGGAGTACTCAACATTTAGCGCGCTCTCGAGTGCAATGTTGTCCTGAACCTGCAGAAAATGCGTACTGAAAAACTCGTAGCGATTCTCCTCAACATCGGAATCGGAATTAAAAACGTCGATAGGATCCAGCGTGCCGTCCGGTAACACCTCGAAAAGCAATACGTCTTTTTCCAGCGTGTTGATGGCCCCTTCAATGCCAAGCTCAAGATTCTGCGATGTCGTCAAAGGCCAGCGGTAAGAGCTGCGAATGATGGTCTCGGTCTTGAGCGCGTCACTCAGCACCAGGGATTCTGAAGGCACGTTTCCGGGCACCGACGAGGAGAGCGATACAAGCTCTGATTCGTCCTCTGTCTTAGCCGTGTATATCGCGCGAGTCTTGAGTATCCCGTTCGCACCCAATTGGTTTTCGATGTCGCCGCCGACCTCCCACTCCAGGCTGTCTTCCAGGGAGATGTTCTCGAGGAGTTCTATATCGGGGTCACCGACCATGGTGACGCGGGTGGTCTCGATTTGTTCGCGCTGGCCGTCTTCGATTCTGGCATTGAGGTTCAAAACATCGCCGTTGGGAAGCTCGCTGCCGCCGGATGCGTTCAGTACGAGCTTCTCACGCAGTTCCGGGCGCGCAATGTCGCGGTGCTCGGAGACTTCATTGGTGTCCGCTGTGAAAAACTCTTCCACCCGGTCTTCGTCCTGGCCGCGGTTATAAGGACCGTATTCGGCGCTAACCAGGTAATTGAGGCTCCCGGCAGAATTGCTGTAAGACACGAGTCCGTCATATTCGGCGGAATCGCCGTAGAAGCCGGAATGCAGTTGCCATGATCCGGATCCGCCCGAAATATCTTCTGCAAGCACGATGTTGATCAGCGTGCCTTCGCTGCGCACATCCAGCCCGGCACTGGTGCCGCGAATGACCTCGATCCTGGATACAACGTTGGCCTGGATCCTCTGAATTGCCGAGCTGATGTCGTTCGATTTGCCAGAGAGTCGTTTGCCGTTAATCAGTATCTGGTCACCGCCGGAGCCGAAACCACGCTTGTCCTGCTGGCCGCCCCGGTTATTGTCCGGCAACAGTGCGGCGCCACCCGGCACCCAGCGCAACATATCGGCCGCTGTCACTGCCTGGTAGGGTTCAAAGAAGACTGATTCGTAGCTGACCGTCGTGCCGTCCGGAGAGCTCCATACTCCGGCCGCGATCATGTTTTCGCCAGGCACGGCTGAGCCGAGGTTGCCCGCCTCCGGTGCCGCGGCCGACAGCGCGTACGGAAAACTGCCGGCGGCTATGACCAGGGCGGTGAGGCATGTCCGAACAGTCTCTCTCACGAGCGCGCATTCCGTGGATTAATGAATATTTAAGGACCGGTTTGTCTGCATTTCCGGAACTCGCCGCCAAGAAATGGCCGGACATAATGCCAGATTAATTGCGCGTTAGAAGGGCGTGTGCCGAATTCCTGCAAATTATTTCGCGTTGCGTAACGCGTGTTTCCGGAATCTCGATTCGGTAATTTTCTTGTCCCGGATGCGGCGCTTCAACGCCGGCCCTGCAGGCCGAAATGACGTGTTGCTAGAGCACCACTAGGTTTCAGGCGGGGTTCAGCAGATGTTCAATGATTGTTAGTTTCCAATGATTTAGCGTAAAAACTTAAATTGTTGCGATTTTGCAACAATCGATTCCTGATGAAACAAAAAAAAGCGCCTTCCAAAGCTTTATTTTCAAACCGAGGAGTGTTTCAATCACGATCTCGCGTCCGGTCATGCGACCGTTCGTATGTGCTGGCGCGGAAGATTCTTTAACACCATTTAATAATGGGGGAGACGCAAAATGCGAAAACTACCTAAGCTCCTTAGGTTTATCTTGCCGATCTCTGCGCTCGCTCTTGCCATACCTGGACTGTCTTCAGTGGCCCAGGCGCAAGGCGCGCAGAATGAGATCGAAGAGATCATCACGACGGGTACTCGTCGCGCTCAACGTAGCGCGTCGGACTCTGCTGTTCCGATTGATGTGATCAGCGGTTCAGAGTTCGAAAACATGGGTTC
Organism: Woeseiaceae bacterium; assembly: GCA_024640315.1. Classification (GTDB taxonomy): domain Bacteria; phylum Pseudomonadota; class Gammaproteobacteria; order Steroidobacterales; family Woeseiaceae; genus SZUA-117. The sequence goes on along the minus strand of JAHEFF010000056.1, from coordinate 12,928 downwards.
CGCTGACCTGGACGACATGCTGAAAACAGCGATTCCGTCGTATAACGTAGACCGTCATTCAATTTCTGATGCGGCTACCCTGGTACGTCCCGCAACCATGCGTGGCCTGCCGCCTGATAACGTTCTTATCCTGGTTAACGGCAAGCGCCGTCACCGTTCCGGCGTTATCGCCGAGCTCGGTGGTGACCTGGCAGAAGGTTCTCAGGGCGCTGATATCTCGGCCATTCCGGCTCTCGCTATCAAGCAGACGGAAGTCCTGCGTGACGGTGCATCTGCACAGTACGGTTCTGACGCCATCGCCGGCGTAATCAACTTCGTACTGCGCGATGACGCTGAAGGCATGATCTTCGAAGCGCGCACTGGCGAGTTCTCTGAAGGCGACGGCACCATGGTTCAGCTGATGGGTAACGTCGGCTTGCCGCTGGGTGATGATGGCTTCATCAACATCACCGGCACCTGGATGGAACAGGATCCAACCAGCCGTTCTACACAGCGTACTGATGCGGCGGCTTTGATTGCCAACGGAGCGTCTGATCAGCAGAACTCAGTTCGCCAGCCGTATGCACAGATCTGGGGTGGTCCGGAATACCGGGATAACTGGAATATCTTCGTGAATTCCGGCATCCAGCTAACTGACTCCCAGGAACTGTATTTCTTCGGTAACTATGGTCGTCGTGAGACGGAAGGCGGCTTCTTCTACCGTAATCCGAACTCTCGTTCGGGCGTATACACCGATGGCAGCATTCGTGCGATTGCTGATACCAATACGGTTGCAGGCCAGTCCGGCTACACGTCCAACTGCCCGGCGCTGACTACTCCGGGAAGCACGCCAGGATCGGATCCGGCCAGCCAGGCAGCTGTTGTTGCTGACGAAGTTGCACGACAGAATCTGCCGGCAAACTGCTGGTTGATGAACGACGTTGTTCCGGGTGGCTACACACCGCAGTTCGGCGGCAACCTCGTCGATGCCAGCATCGTCGGTGGTCTGCGTGGCGAGATGGACAATGGTCTGCTTTATGACTTCAGCCTGAGCTACGGTCGTAACAAAGCATCGTTCTTCCTCGGCAACACCTGGAACCCGTCCAACGGTCCTGACGGATTCGTTAATGGCGCGTTGCAGCGTGACTTTGATCTTGGTTCTTACGTTCAGTCCGAGAACAACATCAACCTCGACTTCGTACTGCCAATCGCGATGGACGGACTTGCGTCCGACCTGACGTTTGCGTTCGGTGGCGAGTATCGTGATGAGCGTTTCGAAACCCTCATCGGTGAAGAGGCTTCCTGGGAAGCTGGACGCTTCGCGTACCAGAACTCTGACGGAACCAACTTCTACTCTGACGGTGTTACGCCGCTGCCAAACCTGAGCATTGGTGCTCACGGTTTTGCCGGCTTCAACCCGCCGCAGGCTGGTATCTGGGGTCGTTCCAATATCGCGCTTTACACCGAGTTGGAAGCAGACATCACCGATCGCCTGACATTGGGCGCCGCTATTCGTTACGAGGACTTCGAGTCCTTCGGCGACACGACCAATTACAAGATTGCCGGTCGTTTTGCTGTAACGGATACCTTTGCCCTTCGTGCATCGTATAGCACCGGCTTCCGTGCGCCGACGCCTGGCCAGGAAAACGTGACCAAGGTATCGACGGTAACGGTTGACGGCGAGCTGCAGCAGCGTGGTCAGATTCCTCCGACCAACCCGATTGCAGTGGCTCTGGGTGGTGCGGCATTGATACCTGAGGATGCGACGAACATCTCAGCGGGTGTTGTCTGGGATATCACCGACAGCCTCAGCCTGACGTTCGATTACTACCAGATCAACGTCGAGAATCGTATCTCGCAGACTGGTACGGTTAGTATCACGGAAGAAAATGCCAATGATCCTGCTTATGCAGGGATCAACTGCCCGGTCACCAAGGGTCTGGATGGCTCGCTGGCCCAGTGCTTGCAGGAAACCGGTGTACCGGGTGCTGCTGATCTCGCCGGCGTATCGTTCTACACCAACGACTTCGAAACCACTGCAGACGGTTTTGACCTCGTTGCAACGTGGGACACGGACTGGGGCAATGCTGGTAATGGCACCCTGGTTGCAGCCTGGAACTGGACGGAAACAACCGTTGATAACGCTGGTGAAGAAGTGGATCGAAACAAGGTGGTTAGCCTTGAGACCCGCAACCCGCACAACCGCGGCGTATTCACTTATAACCACTTCATCAACAACTTCCGCTTCCTGGCTCGCGCACGGTACTACGACGATTGGATTGCCTCCGGCTACTCAGGTGATCCGACCGACCGTGGTCCGAACGGAACCGGCTACACGATTGACTGTGTTGTCCAGAACTTCAACGACGCCTGCTACTCGGGCGAGGTAATCTTCGACCTCGAAGCTGCTTACACCTTCGCTGATCGCTACACGATCATCGCCGGTATGCAGAACGTGGCTGATGAGAAGGGTCCGGTTGATCAGGACAACCTCGACGGTGATATCGGTTCAGGAAACACGTACACGGGTACAAACCCGTGGGGCTACGAAGGTGGCTTCATGTACCTGCGTTTCCGCGCTGAGTTCGACTAAGTCGATGCAAAAAGTTTAGTCAGCAACTAAGCTGATGAAACGAAGAAAGGGCGCCGAAAGGCGCCCTTTTTTTATTGCCTGCATTCTGCAGGAGTGACCTCGTCCCGCAATCGGTCACAGTTGAGATTGAATCCAGTTGATGATGTCAGCAGTTACCTCATCGCGATTCGTCTCGTTCAGCATTTCGTGCCTGCCACCCTCATAGATCTTAAGCGTAACGTTCCGATGGCCGGTTTGCCGGAAGGTATCGGCCAGCCGGGTCATTCCCTTTGCGCCTCCAACGGGATCCTTTTCTCCACCGGTGATCAATATCGGGAGGTCCCGGGGAACCAACGAAACGGCATCAGGTGATGTTATCTCCAGCAGGCCTCCGGTAAGATCCCGCCAAAGCGCGTTCGTGAAGAGACCACCGCACAACGGGTCGGCTAAATACCGGTCAACCTCTTCGTTGTCCCGGCTGAGCCAGTCGAACTCGGTACGCGCCGGCTCAAAGGGCTGGTTGAAGGCGTCGAATCCCTTGGCATTCAAAGCCGCCGATTTCTTTTTCCCGCCAAAGCGTGCCAGCAGGCTGGCGACGGTATGCCCGAGACGAATCTCGGATCTGCGGGCCAATGTGGATGCAGACAAAATGAGCATTGATACGGAATCGGGGTGTCGCATAACGAAGCTTTGTGCGATGTACGACCCCATGCTGTGCCCAAGCAGGGCCACCGGTATCCCGGGCAGGTCCTCCTTGATCTTCCTGTTTACTCGCAGAGCGTCCGCAATAACCTTGTTCCAGCCGTCCCGGTCTGCATAGTGCCCGGCACTTTGCGCCGATTCGCCGTGCCCCCGATGGTCGTGTGCAACGACGGCCAGGCCCTGTTGTGTGCATGCGTTCGCAAATCGTTCGTAGCGGGCTGCGTATTCACCCAGGCCGTGAAATACCTGGATAACAGCTTTCGGCTTGTTGCCGGGCTGCGGCACCCAGGTGTATACCGGTATATGGCGCCCGTCTTCGGCGAGCAGGTCAGCCTTTAAGTCGCTTGATGCCACTCTTCGCCTCCGAGATCCATTCGCGCTGTACTTTCCGGTAATGGTGCGGCGCCAGTTCAGCTGTTGAGACAATTTCCTCGTATTGTTGCAGCGCTTCCTTCTCGTTGCCGCGCTTTTCCAGGAAGCGGCCGTAGCGAACCCTGGCTTCGGCACCTGCGAAATAGGCTACGACCGCTGCATATTCCTCCTGCGCTTTTTCCTCGTCGCCACAGGCTTCGGTCGCTTGCGCATAGATGAGATGGCCGTCGGCTGAGCGGAAGTCCGGATTGTGCTCCATCAGACGGTCGAGGGTTCGAATCGTATCGTCGAACTGGTCGTTGCCGAATTGAGCGCTTGCCAGTCCGAGCAGCAGGTCCGGGTCGTTCTGGTACAAGCCGGTCAGCGCTTGTTCGTAATGGGCGATCGCCTGCTGATACTGGCCGTTGTCAACCAGTTCGCCTGCAAGTCGGCGGGCCGCATCCACGCTGCCGGACATCTTGTGTTCAAGTTCTCTTTGACGAAGGTCGGCGCCGGGATTAATGGTTTTCCTGACCTGTCGAACCGCGCGCTGACCGCGCACCGAGCCTGTCAGTTCAGGAAGCAGTTCAATGATGAAATAGGCAATTGAACCAATACCCGGCGCGATCAGAAGTATGAACACCCAGTAAGTTTGCCGACCCGTTCGTACGACGTGAATAATCAGGCCGATCTGAACGATCACGGTAAGAATCAGGAGCGGCATCAGCTTCGTCCGTGCTTCAGTTCCGCCAGGAATCCAAGGGAGCGAAATCCGAGGAAGCCAAGAAGACCAAGCTTCGTCAATTCAAGGACTGAGTATGCTCCGTGCGCGATTGACGGGGCCGGCTCGATTCCGGCAATAATCAGGTCGGTCCTCGCCGCCAGTTCCGGCAATAGCCAGATACTCTGAGTCAACAGGATGAGCGCGAGGGCGAATGCGGCCATCCACAATTCTCTGGCCCGGCCTGACAGCCGTACGGTAATCAGGAGAAAGATCAAGGCCACGAACTCGGCTTTGTTCAGTGCTGCAAAAACAACTCTGCCGACGTCCAGCGCTATTGGGCGGGTGATGGTTTCTGCGCTGAAACGAGCCGGTGTCGCCAACATAGAAACCCCGGCAGTCATGCCAAACCAGATGAAGCAAATCCAGGCTGGGTTGCGGAAGGTCGCCAGCAGGCTTTTTCGGGTATTCGGATTCACGGCATAATTCCTTGCTTGTATTCCTCGCATTGCGGCGGCAAGCTTCGATTCCCGACCATGCAGAAGCACGCAGATTAAACGATATGAGCTCAGGAAAGGAATCTCAACTCGCCTCGGCCGTCATGATGATCATGCCGGTTCGGTTTGAGAGCAATCCGCACACCGCCGAGTCGAACCGGTTCCAGGGCCGGAACCCGGACACACCGGAACAACAACAAGCGGCCGCGGCCAGCGAGTTCGCAGGGCTGCGCGATGTTCTGGAGGCGAATGGCATCAGGGTCGTGCAGTTTGACGATACTGAAGAGCCGCACACTCCGGATGCGATATTTCCGAACAACTGGGTAAGTTTTCATGCTGACGGTACGGTGGTCCTGTATCCGATGGAAGCGCCGAACCGGCGTACTGAGCGACGCCAGGACATTATCGAGTCTCTATCGGCTGAACATGGTTTCCAGGTGCGGCAGATCATCGACCTGTCGGAACACGAGAATAACGGGCACTATCTCGAAGGGACGGGCAGCCTTGTTTTGGATCGCGTCAACCGAATCGCATACGCCTGCCTGTCATCGCGTACGCATCTTGATGCGCTGGGTGATTTCGCGCAACGAATGGACTATAACGTCGTGGCCTTCGATGCAGTCGATCGTGACGGCACGCCGATCTATCATACCAACGTGCTGATGAACGTCGGAGAGGAGCTCGCGGTAGTTTGCGCGGACGCCATTCCGGCCGATGAACAGCGAAAAGCCGTCTGGCAGAGCCTGGAGAAGACAGGTCATAAAGTGATTCCGATCAGCTTCGATCAAATGAATGCATTTGCGGGCAATATGCTCGAGTTAAGATCTGCAAGCGGTGAACGTGTCATTGCGATGTCGGATCAGGCCAGACAATCGCTCGACGAGACGCAAATTGCGGCCATTGAAGCCAGCGCGAAGATCGTCAGTGCGCCGATCGACCGGATTGAAAGCTCAGCCGGTGGCAGCGTTCGTTGCATGCTGGCCGAAATACACCTTCAACAACAAGATTAAGAATACGGAGCGTTAAGCAATGGGGAATACCCGCGACAGGATTCTGATGTGCCCGCCGGATTACTTTACGGTCGACTACGTCATCAATCCATGGATGGCCGGCCAGGAAAGCTCTCTCGATATCGAGGTGGCAAAAAGGGAATGGTGCGAGCTTCGTGATGCGATCAGCGAATATGCGGATGTCGTTGAGATGGATGCCGCCCCGGATTTACCGGATATGGTTTTTACCGCCAATGCGGGCGCCGTGTATGGCAACAAGGCGATTGCCAGCCACTTCCTGCCACAAGAAAGGCGCGGTGAAGAGGTTCATTTCAAAAAATGGTTCCGCGAGAACGGTTTTGAACTACTGGACCTCGACGAAAAAATCGGTTTCGAAGGTGCGGGTGATTGTTTGCGGGACCGCCGAGGTCCCTGGTTGTGGACGGGCTACGGGTTCCGCACGGAAATCGAGGCGCACAAGGAGATTCAGGACTTCTTCGACCTCGAGGTCATTTCAATCAAGCTGGTTGATGAGCGCTTCTATCACATCGATACCTGCTTTTGCCCGCTGACCGACGGCTTCCTGATGTATCACCCGCCGGCTTTTGACTACGATTCCCGCATAGCGATCGAAAGCCGCATTCCGCCGCACAAACGAATCATCGTGGACACGCTGGACGCTGGCAACTTTGCCTGCAACGCCGTTAATGTCGACGACATGGTTTTTCTGAACAAAGCATCCGAGCCGTTAAAGGCGCGCCTGATGTTGGCGGGATTCAAGGTTCGCGAGGTCGGTCTTTCGGAGTTTCTGAAAGCGGGCGGGTCCGCCAAGTGCCTGACGCTGAAACTGACGGAGCCTCTCAGGAGCTGATAACGTCGGACCATGGCCACTCCCCACCGATACCGCATCAGCGCAAAGAACCCCGCTGCACACCTGTTTGAGGTTTCTGTCACGATAGCGGAGCCGGACCCGGCTGGTCAGTCGGTCAGCATTCCGGCGTGGATCCCTGGCAGTTATATGATTCGTGATCTTGCCCGGCATGTTGTCGGCATCAGTGCTGAAGTCGACGGTCAAACAACGGGCCTGACCAAAACCGACAAGAGTACGTGGCAGGCAGATCCTTGCGACGCCCCGCTGACAATCACCGCGGAAATACATGCTTACGATCTCAGCGTTCGCGGGGCGCATCTCGATCTGACCCACGGTTTTTTTGACGGGGCCTGTGTGTTGCCGGCGATTGTCGGGCAGGAAGACAGGGAATGTCACCTCGAGATAGCGCCGCCGCCGGGCACTGTCGGCGGCAACTGGCGAGTCGCGACGTCAATGCGGCCCCTGGACGCGGCAGCGTATGAATTTGGCACCTATGTCGCCGAAGACTATGCGGAGCTGATCGATCATCCAGTCGAAATGGGCGATATCCTGATTGGTGAATTCGAGGTTAAGGGAATTCCGCACGCCATCGCCGTACGCGGTCATGAGCATTTCGATATGGCCAGGATCTGCCACGACCTGGCAAAGCTATGCGAATACCAGATTAATTTCCTGGGTAAGCCTGCCAATCTCGACCGTTACCTGTTCCTTCTGGCCGTCAAGGAAGACGGTTACGGGGGGCTCGAGCATCGTTGGTCGACCAGCCTGATGTGCAGTCGCAAGGATCTGCCGAGGCGTGGCGAGACCAAGGTAACCGACGAGTACCGGAAGTTCCTCGGGCTTTGCAGCCACGAATATTTTCACTTGTGGAACGTAAAGCGCATGAAGCCGGCGCGATTTACGCCCTATGACCTGACGTCGGAAACTCATACCGGTCTGCTTTGGGTATTCGAGGGCATCACATCCTATTACGACGGCTTGTTCCTTGCCCGCGCCGGACTGATCTCGCGCGAAAGTTTTCTCGAACTGCTTGCGCGAACCATCACGCGCGTGCAGCGAACGCATGGTCGATTAAGGCAGGATGTCGAGCAATCGAGTTTCGATGCCTGGACGCACCTTTACAAGCAGGATGCAAACTCGTCGAACGCCATGGTGAGTTACTACGCAAAAGGTTCGCTGGTGGCGTTGGCACTCGATCTGACGATTCGGAAAGAGTCCGGCGGAAGATACTCGCTGGACGATGTTATGGCAGAGTGCTGGAAGCTCTTTGGTGAAACTGGCGAAGGCATGCCGGAACGTGGGCTGGAGTCAGTCGCACGCTCTGTCACCGGGCTGGAACTGGAAGGCTTCTTCGACCGCTATGTCCGGGGCACGGCAGAGTTGCCGCTGGAGGGTCTTTTGAAAACGGTCGGCGTCAGGCTTCGCTTCCGGCAGGCGTCCGGTAGCAGTGACATGGGTGGCAAGCCGCCTGCCACGGAAGATTCGCCGCCGCCGTGGCTGGGCGCCACGTTGGTGAGCAAAGGTGCTGTGAGCCAGTTCACGGTAGTGCGTGCGGGTAGCCCGGCGGAGGTCGCTGGCATCGCGCCCGGGGATGAGGCCGTGGCCCTCGACGGGCTTCGCCTGACGGCTGAAAACCTGGACCGTCGTTTGCGTGATCACCACGAGGGCGATGCCGTTACGTTGACCGTATTCAGGGACCACAGCCTGATGCGCCACAGGGTCGTTTTGGGTGCTGCACCGGCGGATACCTGTTACCTGGAGCCTGATTCGGATGCCGATACAGCCGCGGAGAAGGAGCGTGCTGCATGGGTCGAGCCAGGTTGAACTAAAGAATACCGAGCGCGTCGCGCAGAATTTCAATTCGGAACGTCGTCTGTAGTGCCTGGGTCTCGCCGTCGAGGTGTGACGGAACCGGTGCATCCGCAATGATTTCGATTTCGTCGATTGTCTCGCAGCTGATTTCCGGTTCTTCGATGTGAGTTCCCCGAATCAGCTTTGGTAACAGTCCGAGGATTCGAAGTCTTGAGACCGGCGCAGCAAAGACAAGGTCCAGGTGACCGTCGTCGTTCACGGCCATGGGTGCGATGAAGAACATGCCACCAACCCAGGGGCCATTGCTTATGCTGGCGAGCGTGATCCGACCCGTGTATTCCTTGGAAGCGTAGCGCATGGTAACTGTCGGAGTGATGACGCCGTCCCACATGCCTTCGAGTACGGCGAACAAATAGACAAGATCGCCGATCGGCCAGGTGTACTTTCGTGCAATCCGATTCACCTTGGCATCGAAACCAATGCCGGCGCCATTGGCAAAAAACCGATCGTTCATTCGCGCGGCATCGATGTAGTGAACCGGCACAGACTCCCGGATGCGGTCGGCGAGCAGTCTGGCGGCCATTTTCCAATCAAGTGGAATAGCGCAGGCCTTTGCGAAGTCATTGCCCGTGCCAATTGGAATGAGACCCAGCGGTGTTTTCGTCCCGGCGGCCAGAATTCCGTTGACGGCTTCGTGTACGCTGCCATCCCCACCCGCGACAATGACCGGGCCTCGCCCGGACTTCGCATGCTCGAAAATGCGCTCCTCGAGATCGCCTTCTGCCTTGCTGGCAAAAAGCGCTACGGAAACCCCGTTTGCCGCCAGAATGTCCGCTATCTCTTGCGAGTTCTTCCCGGCACGACCGCGCCCGGCAACAGGGTTAACAAACAATGGAATAGGCCGGTCGGTCACGCAATGGCTGCCCGTCGAACAAACTGAACCTGATGCTACAATGCCGGCGGACGTCAAACAAAGCGCGATAGTCATCCATGCTCGAACTGGGAACCAAGTTTCTGCTCAGTTATTTCATTGGCTCATTGATGGGCTCGATGGTGATGGGCCGTATCCGTGGTGGCGTCGACATTCGTACCATGGGTAGCGGCAATGCTGGCGGTACGAACGCGCTGCGAACCCAGGGCTGGATCTTTGCGCTGGGCGTGGTGATCGTGGATGTCGGCAAGGGCGTCATTGGGACGGGTGTTGTACCGGGTCTCGAATTGCCATTCATCGCTGCCGATCCGCAGATCTCCCGTGTATGGCTGACTTTGTCGTGTGCATCCGCGTCCGTTATCGGGCATGTATGGCCAATGTGGCATCAATTCAGAGGTGGCAAGGGTGCGGCGACGTTGATTGGTACGTTGATTGTGCTTGCACCATCCCTCATCGCACCGGTTCTCGCCGTGTGGCTGCTCGTTTTTTTGCTGTCTGGATTTGTCGGATTTGCCACGATGACCGCGGGCGTCGCCGCGCCGCTGGTCCTTGGCCTGACCAGGCTGCCCAATGATCAACCGGTGTTCATTTACTGTGTCGCCATGTCGATGTATATCATCTTCAGCCATCGCTCTAATATTCAACGCATGCGGGATGGCACTGAAAACAGGGTGACCCGCGCGATGTTACTGCGAAAGCGTGATCAGTCTTGAGCATGCTGGATGTAAATCAAATCCGTCAGCCCATCTCGGATTTGCCACGCGCAAAACTCGATCTTCTCGAAGTATTCGCCGAACTCGAATCCACCAACAGTTACTTGCTCGAGCAGGCAGCGCCGCCACCCGGCCGGTTTCGTGTTGTGCTGGCTGAGCACCAGACGGCTGGTCGCGGCCGGATGGATCGCGTCTGGCATTCGCCGCCGTCGTCCGGCCTTTGTATGTCGATGTCTTATACGTTCGAGGAAGCGCCAAAAAACCTGCCGAGCGTAACCCTCGCGATCGGTGTTGGCCTGGCAGAGGCGCTTAAGAATCTGGGATTTTCCGGCGTCGGCCTGAAATGGCCGAATGATCTCGTGGTTTGTGACGGAAAACTGGGCGGCATACTGACCGAGGTTCGTTCCACGCCCGCCAAAGCCATGACGATCGTTGTAGGTGTAGGCATAAACGTGGACCTTGGATGCTCGCCGGGCGCCAGCAGAATTACCTCGAGCATTGGCTATGCAAGCGATCTTGCATCGTGCCTGGGAGATTTGCCTTCGCGAAGTATTATCTCGGCGGGAATGATCGAGGGGCTTTTCAATACACTGGCCGAATTTGAAGACGACGGCTTCGACCGTTTCTATGCGGCGTGGGAGCGGTTCGACTGGCTGCGCGGGCAGCGGGTTAGCGTCGAAACAGCCGGTGAGGCGCTGCGCGGTGTGTGCCAGGGTATCGATATCGATGGTGCGTTGTTGCTGCGTACGAATTCGGGGCAGAAGCGCATTTTATCGGGCAGCATCAAATTGCACGGGCAGCAGGTCAACCACTGATGTCCGGCCGGGCGTTGCTGTTTGACGTCGGCAATACCAGGCTGAAATGGGGTGTTCTCGATAATTCACATCTTTCCCGGACTGGCAGCATCAGTCATGAAGAGCTTCAGAAGTCCGGCTTTTCTTCGCTTGCCACGCGACTGCCGCGAAAGGTCGACAACGTGCTTGTCAGCAATGTCGCCGGTCCCGGCTTCGCCACGCGCTTGTCAAGTTTCGTCGGCATTCATTGCGGCAACGAAGTGCATTTCGCGAAATCCCAGAGAGCCGCATTCGAGGTAAGAAATGCCTACCGCCAGCCCAGGCGGCTCGGTGTTGACCGCTGGGTTGCGATGATTGGCGCCCGTGCGGAGATGAAGACCGCGATCTGCGTCGTCGATGCAGGGACCGCACTGACCATTGATGCAATGGACCGGCATGGGCAGCATCTCGGCGGCCAGATCATACCCGGGCTGCAATTGATGACACAGTCCCTGCAAACGGAGACCAGCGATATTGGCGCTTCGTCGAGATCGGCGCCGGATTCCGGTGTGGGCATGAAAATGTTTGCCGGCAACACATCACAGGCAGTCCGGGCAGGCACATTGAACGCGGTTTGCGGCGCCATCGAGCGCGCTGTTCGGGCCATGCGTGCGGAGGGCTTGCGGCCAAGAATCATCTTGACCGGCGGAGATGCCTCCCGCATTCTAAAGCAGCTTGATGGCAAAGTTCTCCATAGACCACACCTCGTGCTTCAGGGCCTGGCGTTCATGTTGCAGGACAAACCTTAAATAATTCGTCATGAAAAACCTTCTCATGCTGCTGGTGCTTGCGAATATCCTCTACTACATGTGGGAAAAATTCGTTGACGAGCCTGAACAGACCGGCGTCATGGTTGTTCAAGAGTCCGAATTAGGTCCGCCGCTGAACGTTTCGACGTCAACGACCGCGGAGGCGGCGGCCAGCGTTGGTGCCGTATTGGGAACAGGCAAGCCATCTGACATTGAGGCCCTGGTAGGGCGCTCGTGCGTCACGCTTGGTCCGTTCAAAACCAGTGCCGACGCAGATGCCGCGCTGGCTGATTACGAAAGTCAGGGAATGCGTGCGAGCGTGCGGACGACCCAGGGACAGATATTCGTCGGACACTGGGTGCAGATTCGCAATATCCCTGATCGGGAAGCCGGCAACGCGATTCTCGCGAAACTTAGCGATGGCGGCCTGGGCGACGCCTACCTGGTGCCGACAGACGAAGAGGGCCTGAAAATCTCACTTGGTCTGTTTGGCGAAAAGAGTCGGGCAGAACGAGTCGAGCTGCAGGCGAGGTCGCTGGACCTTAATCCGGACATCACACCAAGAATGCGGGACGCGACGGTGTTCTTCGTCGATATCGGCTTGCCGCCCGGGAAAGGCGCCGGGACGATGATCGAGAAGTACGGTGAAGAAAATGTGCTATTACGTGACCAGGCGACCTGCCCCAGATCGAATTAAGTGGTTATAATCCGCGCCTCAGAATTTAGCCGGCATAGCTCAGTTGGTAGAGCAACTGATTTGTAATCAGTAGGTCCCGAGTTCGACTCTTGGTGCCGGCACCAACTGTATAAGAGGGCCCCGTTTGGGGCCCTTTCACGTTTCGAGTCATCGACGATTTGGGGTCGGACCGCCATATGTTGTTGATACGGCACGACGAACGGCTGCGTAACTAGGATGATTTAGCCCTTAATCGGCTTTTTTCGTACCGGAATTGGCGATTAAGTTTGTATCCATCCTGCAAGACCCGGATACCGTCGATATCGACAGACGGTATCGGACTGCTCGTAGCGCGGTAGCTTAATTAGCCGATTTGACAGCCAAAACATCGATTTAAGCGCTCAATCGGGCTTCCCTGAGTACCAATATCCCAGCGATTCATGTACCTACAGCGGTCCGACCCCGTTGGCTCATGGTCGTATTTATAGCTGACTTGAAGACCAACGCGATACACTGCGTTTGCGTACATTTC
>JAHEFF010000055.1 GCA_024640315.1 Woeseiaceae bacterium | reverse complement strand
GACGTGCAGATGGGCACGAATCCACGTTTCGATTCGGAATTCTTTCAACCGCTGAGTTTTGACTCGCGGTATTTTGTAGCGCCGCGACTCGATCTCGAACAGCGGAATCTGAATATATTTTCGGGAGAGGACACGATTGCGCGATACCGTGTCGGCGAAGCGGAGCTTGGCCTCGACTTTGGCAGGACACTAGGCAGATGGGGCGAGTTTCGAGTAGGCGCATTTCGCGGCAAAGGTGAAGCCCGGGTCAAAGTCGGCGACCCATTGCTGGCGAATTTCAGTTTCGACCAAGGGGGCGTCGTCGCGAGGCTCGGCATCGATACACTTGACGACGCACAGTTTCCGAAAAGTGGCAGCCGGGCGAACGTGGAATGGCTATTGTCCCGCCCGGGGCTCGGCGCAGACAAGCAGTTCGACACTGTCGTTGCTGAAGGCGACACGGTCTGGTCGTGGGGTCGCGAGAATCGCAATACAATGCAGCTTGGTCTTGAGTACGCGACGACGAATGGTTCGGTTAATTTCGTGCAGGACTACTTCACGTTGGGTGGCTTTCTGCGCCTCTCCGGCCTTGAACGCGACGCAATCAGCGGCCCTTACACGGGTTTGGCGCGACTCGTTTATTATCGCGAGGTAGGCAAAAATGGTGGTGTCTTTGACATGCCGGTGTACCTGGGTGGATCGGTCGAAGCCGGGAATGCCTGGCAGAACCGTTCGGAGATCAGTTTTAGCTCGATGATAGTGAATGGCAGCCTGTTTGCCGGCGTCGATACTTTTCTCGGTCGGTTGTTCCTGGCGGCCGGATTTTCCGAGGAGGGAGAGAGTAGCTTTTACCTGTTCTTCGGCAATCCGGTTCTTTAGCCCGGCATCAGTATGACTAGCGTTTGATTTTCTCGAGGATCTGGGTCGGTGCGTCCGTGGTTCGGTAATAGCCGTGCCGCCTGGCCATCTTGTCAAACGCCCGGTCTCGTTCCTCTTCGCTTGGGTACCAGTGCAGATTCTCCCACTCGTCTCCGAGCAAGCGCGAGAACGTATCGTTTGGCGGCAATGTGACCCTGATGCCGAATCTTCTGTCGATATTTGCCAGGTCTTTTCTTACCAGGTTGTGTCTGTGGCAATAGGTCACGGTATTTCTTGCTCCGGTGTGCGCGTCGATTGCGGCTGCATCATACCCTGTCACCAGCACCTTCTCTATCTTTCCATCGCAGCAGGCGTCGCGTCACAAACAGGTACAACGGTTTCCCTGTTCTCATCCACAACTTCGCAAGCCAGGATGGATTGTCCAGAATTCGCTTTTCCCGCTCCGTCAGGTACGTTGGACAATAGGTGCGTTTATGCTTCAGCAGGTGGCGTATGTCTTCCCTGGCAAGCAGGCGAAACAGCGGTCCCCGTCGGGATGCAAACCAGGACAGTTGGTAGTCGATGATCGCTGGCATCTCATCTGCTGTCAGTAGAAAATTGGGCTCTTTGGCCAGGTCATTGTGTACCACGCAACGGCGGTGAAGTTGTCGCAGCAGTTTTGCGGCAGCATGAAAATAATGAATGTCGCGGGGCTGGCCTTCCTGCATTGGTTTGCCGTCGATATATTGCCTCTCCAGGGCGTTGTCCTGGACGGAGATCAATGCCGGAACCCCATCCAGCCCTTCAAGGACAAGCAACGCACGGGCCTCACGGGCAAGTAACCGGCGCGCCACCCAGCGAAGTGGAAATGCGGCGTTTGTAGCGTCTCGCCGTACGGCGAGACCATCCGCTGACTCGATCAGGTCCGTGCGGCCGAAGACGTCTTTTTTCAATAATCTGGGCCGGGAAGCTTGCAAATTTATACGCTCACGCATTGAATGTCGTAAAAGGTCACACGATTTAGCGCGTCGGCGCGCCATCGAGAAGAATAACCCAGACTATGGCGGAAGATTCAGAGAAAAGATCAGCAATTGCCGTCGACAAGACAGGCGAGTTTTTCAACGTCGGTGCGCCATTGCATGCTGTCCGGCCGGGCTATGTCAGGCGGCCCGCGGATGATCTTTTGTTTGAAACCCTGATGGCCGGCAACTATGCGCACGTCATCGCTCCCAGCCGCAGCGGAAAAACCAGTCTGATTGCCGCCACCTCGGCTCGTTTGCAGAACAACGGCGTCAAGGTCGCGGTTCTCGACCTGAAGCAAATCGGCGAACGCGATGGTGGTTCTGACGCGGGTCGCTGGTATTACAGCATCGCGTATCGATTGCTACGGCAGCTTCGTCTGAAGACGGACCTGCAGACCTGGTGGCAGGATCATTCCATACTCAGCAATCGGCAGCGACTGGTCGAGTTTTACGTCCAGGTCGTGCTGCAGAATATTCAGGAACGAATCGTGGTCTTCATCGACGAGATTCAATGTGCTGCCGATTTGCCATTCGAGCAGCACCTCCTGGCCAGTATTCATGCTGCGCACAATTCCCGTACGACCGAACCGGAATTCAGGCGCCTCAGTTTTGCAATATTCGGCGAGTGTGATCCTCAAAGCCTGGTCAGTGACCCGAACCTGTCGCCATTTACCGTTTCGACAGAAATCAACCTTGGGGATTTTGAGCGGGAGGATCTTAACGTCTTCGCGGCGGAGTTGAACCTTTCCCATGCCGACGCAGAGTTGGCCCTTGACCGAATTTACTACTGGACCAATGGCCAGCCGTACCTCTCCCAGAAACTCGCCCGCGCGGTCGCAAGAGAACAAATAGAGGGCGATATCGAAGAAAACACCGACCGACTTGCAATACAACAGCTTGCCGGCCGCGCGGCAACTACGAGTGAACCTCACATGAGTCGCCTGCATCGGGCGATTGTGAGTGACCATGATAATTACGAATCGTTACTGACGATTTATGGCCAGATTCGCAAGGGCATAACCATAACTTATGATCCGGAGTCGAATCGACATCGTCGCCTGCTTGCGCTCGGACTGGTTGTCACGGATGAGTCAGGCAACTTTCGTATTCGGAACCGCTTGTACGAATCGGTGTTTACGGCTCGCTGGGCAAACGAAAATCTTCCTTTTCACTGGCGTGGTCCGGCCATTGCGGCGTTACTTGTCATTGCACTGACAGCCATCCCGTTTATGTACACGCAATTGCTGCCGAGGCCTTATATGCGTGTTATGACGAACCAGGCTTTCGATCTTGAAACGGTATCCGATGCTTACGTGAGTCTGCGTTCTTTTCCATTACATTCGGACGCTGCGGACCGGATGTACCGAACCGTCCTCGAAAATCGCGCGAGGCAGGCTGCCGAGCGCAACGACATGCGGGAAATCTCGCGATACGCCGCAGTGCTACCGGACGGGATTGCGCTTGCCGAAACTCTGCGAGCAAAATTTTGGGACCGTATGGCGGAAACCGCCATGCGCAATGAGCAGCGGGAAGAAGCGCTACTTTCCTCTATCGAAGCGCTTGAGGTATCGACACAGGTTCGCAGACGCCGGGCAGCGGCGCTAATCGGCGATGATTATTCCGAGTTGATAGCGACCGTTCCGGCGCAGCAGGCAAGCGGCCTGGTTTTCGATCCGCAGAATGTTCAGCTCAGTTTCTTCAATGGCGCTGAAATCTCGCAATGGTCCATTGTGGAGGGTGAAATCGAAGCACGCGAAGCCTGGACTGCCTCTACACTTGAAGTGACGCCGCTGGTTCGGCGTGTCATTGTTGATCGCGAGGGAACGGTCAACCGAATCGGTCTGACTGTAAACGTCAGTCACCCGCGACTTGACGACATCCGCATGAAACTTATCGCCCCATCCGGCCGGGCAACCGAATTGACATTTTCTCAGACCTCTTCGGCGGCGAATGAAGAGATCAGGGTTGCGAGAAGCCAGCTTGCGCCGTTGATTGGCGAGTCGATCAACGGGACCTGGAGCCTGAGTCTGCGTGATGAATCGACCGGTGTTACAGGGCACCTGGTTGGCTGGAATCTTAGCCTGGATTCTCAGGTGGTTGTAGAGAGTTTCGAGCGCGGTCTGGATGTGCCGGATCCGACTGAACGGCCTTCCGCGAATCTCTGGTTCAGTCCTGACGGAAGATTCGCAATTGCCAGGGCGTCTCAAAGCGACAGTGCCCGGCTCTGGAATCTGAATTTTGCACAGGCAGCACGGACGATAGCCGTGCCGGCCAGCGAACGTGTGCTGGGTCTGAGCGCCAATGCGGAATTCCTGGTTACGACGGCACAAAACACGGTTAACCTCTGGCGCACGACCGACGGCCGTCGCCATCTCGTATTAGCGCTGGGCGCCTCCGTATCAGACACGATACTCAGTGCCGACGGTGAGCACCTGCTGGTTACCTATCAAAGCGACCCGGATACACTCTTCGAGGTCTGGTCGCTGGTGAGCGGCGAGGTTATCGCCGAAATGAGTGTCGCCGGAGTTCCTGCGCTTCGTTCCGTCGATGCCTCTGCAACACATCTTGCGGTCGCCGACTATGATCGTGCTGTCCGCATCTGGGATCTTCGGGCTGGTGAGCAAAAGGCGCAGTTCGACCTGGAATTCCAGCCCAGCGAGATCAAACTGTCTGCAAGTGGCGAAGCGCTGGGCGTCCTGCTTGGCAATCAGGGAGTGGCGCTCTGGAGAACGGATCAGGCGGATGCACCGGTTTTCGAGGAGGCCGGATTCGGCGATTGGCATATGGCGTTTTCGCCATCCGGGGCCAGGTTCATCGCCGGCAATCTTCGTGATGGTTTGCAGACCTATCGTAGCGCTGACGGCACTCCGACCGGCCCGCTGCTGGATCCGGGATTCGAGGCGGGGCAGAACCTGATCATCGCGTTTGGCGCCGGAGAAGACTTGCTTGTCACTGCCGCGGCGGGAAATCTCGCGCGTTTTTGGTCCATGCCGGCCGTTGCCGCCGGAGCTGCCCGGCAACCGGTATCAGGCAGCGTTCTGGAGAAACAACTGTGGCGTGAATCGGGAACCGTTGTTTCCACAATTGCTCCGGGCGGGGAGCGGATCGCGTTCGGCGACAAATCGGGACATGTCCATATCGAACAGGTTAATCCGGCAGGTGATCCGCAGGCAGACAGCGAAGACATTAACTTCCTTGGTCATCAGGATGCTGTCATGTCCATGGAGTTCAGCCCGGATGGTGCACTGGTGGCCAGCGCTGGTGCCGACGGCACCGTCCGGCTTTGGGATACGAACAGCGGTCTGCCGCGACCGTTTTACGGCCGGGCATCGGTGACCAAGATTGGGCGGCTGGTGTTCTCACCATCGGCGAAATTGCTCGCCGTGCTGGGCGGACAGCGAGTCTGGTTGATGAACACTGAGACCGGCACTGAAGTGGCCAATGTCGACCTTAGCGAATTGCACTCCGATATTGCCTTCATGACCGACGAGGAACTCTTTCTTGGCGGAGAGAGCGGCACACTTCGCAGCCTGTACGCGGATCGCACCGGCAACTGGCATCTGCGCAATGTCTGGCAGGGTGCCGCCGCCATCCGAAAATTGCAGGTGGCAACAGGCAGACAACAGATTATCCTGGTCAATGCGCAGGACGAGGCCAGGTTGCTGGACCCTGCCAATGGCCGCGTCAGTTCCGACGTACTCGTGCTACCGGCGATGGTGACTGATGTCGCGGTCAGCCCGAATGAATCCCGCGTGCTCTTTCGTACCGGGCGCTGGGTGCACAGGGCCGTGATAACGCCCGCGGGTTTGCTGTGGACCGATTCAATCAGAGCGCCAAAAGCACTGCATGGCTCCCGAATGGTTTTCGATGTGTCGCAAGGCCCGGCCAGTGGCGGCGGTAATTCGTCGGGAGACCGGGTCCTGATTCTTGCCAGGGATACCGGCGTAACGGAGCTTACCGAGCTTCGCTTCAGCTATTCAGATGGACCGGCACTTTTCGGTAGTCGCGTGGAGTTGCTGAACCAATGGACAGAGCGACTACAGGGCCCGACGGCTAGCGGTTTTTCCCGCGAAGGGTTCTGACCAGAACCTCGAGATTGGCTGCGCTGGCGTCCGCTGGTTTAACGGGATCACCGATGCGAACATCGACGCGGCAAAAAAGTTTTCCAGGAATACGCCGTAGCCTTCCACTGTGGTGACGGCTGAACCAGCTGCCCCAAAGTCCCCCCAGGCCAATGGGAATGACCGGCACCGGTTGCCGCGCGATAATTTTCTCCACGCCAGGGCGAAACGACTGAATCTCACCGTCACGGGTTATCCCGCCTTCAGGAAATATGCAGACAAGATCTCCGTCGGCTAAACCCTGGTCAATCTGGTTGAATGCATCTTCCAGCAAAGCTGCATCTTCTTTCGCTGACGCGATCGGGATCGCTTTCGCGGAACGAAACAGGAATTTGAGAAAAGGGATTTCGAAAATCCTGTACCACATCACGAAGCGAACAGGTCGCCGGACGGATCCGCTGAGCACCAGCGCGTCGACGAAACTCACATGGTTGCAAACGAGTATGGCTGGGCCGGTGTCCGGTATGTGGTCAGAGCCACTCGTGCGAATCCGGTAGAGTGTATTCACGAGTATCCACGCGATGAATCTCATCAGGAATTCGGGAACGAGCGTATAAATATAGATGGCAACGGCGATATTCAGCAGGCCGAGCACTGCGAAAAACTCCGGGATGGACAGGCCTGCATAGAGCAGAGCCAGCGCGAACACTGCAGCAGCGACCATGAATATCGCATTGATGATGTTGTTAGCGGCAATGATTCGCGATAAGTGCCGGCGCTTCGCCCGCGCCTGTATCATGGCGTACATTGGCACGCTGTAGAGCCCTCCGAACGCGCCGAGCATTGTCAGGTCCGCGAGGATGCGTACACTTCCTGGCCGGTTGATAAATTCCAGAACCGTCGTGACGGCAACAATGTGCATCGCAGGTTGTGCGAAATACAGATCAATTGCGAACACACTCAGTCCGATAGAGCCGAATGGCACCAGGCCGAGTTCGATGCGATGTCCTGACAAACGTTCGCAGAGTAACGAGCCGATACCAACTCCAACGGCGAACGTGACGAGCAGCATTGTCGTGATCTGTTCGTTTCCATTCAGAATATCCAGCGTGTACGCCGGAATCTGCAACGTCATCGCCGAACCGAAAAACCAAAACCAGGAAATGCCGAGAATAGATAAATAGACACTGCGATTTTCGCGGGCAAAGCCGACGATGCGCCAGGTTTCAGTCCAGACATTCCAGTTAATTCGCAGATGGGGATCTACCGCCCGCGTCTCCGGAATACCTCTGCTCGCAAGGTAGCCAAAGATTGCCACGCCGATCAGGCATGCCGATAACACGTACTGCTCTCCGGGATCGATTGCGACAGAAATGCCACCGATGATCAGACCGAAGATAATTGCGAGATATGTTCCGGATTCGACCAGCGCGTTGCCGCCAACCAGTTCAGTCGTGCCCAGTTGTTGGGGGAGGTAGGCGTATTTGACCGGTCCGAATAATGTCGACTGGCAACCCATCAGGAACAAGACCGCGAACAGCACAGCATAGCTGTGATTCATGAATGCAATGGCCGCCAGTACCATCAGGCTGATTTCAATTGCCTTGATGATTCTCATCAGTCGGGACTTTTCGTATTTGTCAGCCAGCTGTCCTGATGTGGCGGAAAAGAGAAAGAACGGCAGAATGAACATGGCGCCGGCAACATTGGCCAACTGGCTTGCACCGAACCCAAATACATTTACGCCCTGAAAAGTGATCACAATGATCAGGCCATTGCGGAATATGTTGTCGTTGAACGCGCCGAGGAATTGCGTCGCGAAGAATGGCGCAAATCTGCGTTCTTTCAGTAGCGAAAACTGACTGGGATCGGACACCCCTTCACTATACCAACTGGTAAAGGCTGCATGCCCGGGTATTTGCTACGGCGTACCTGTTGGTAATTCGGCTTCAGGATTGGTGCGCGAAGCGGTGTTGAAGTCCTCAAAACCAACCGTGATCTCATTCGCAAGATCGCCGAAGCTCAGCAACACATCGGCGCTGGCGGGGCGCTGTAGCTGGCCCGCACAGGCACATTGAGTCGAGATTAAGGCTATGATTAATAACGGGTTTTTCACGATGACCTCCCTGGTCCTTGATTCGCGCTCCGTCGCGAATCTGTTGATATCTGTTCCGGATTGAACGCACTGATAATCTCCCGGTTGACAAGCCGAATTGCGAACTCGCCCACAATGTTGGTTTGACGGCCGATGCTAGAATAGGCGCAATCCGACAATGAGTGCACCACGTATTGATTTCATATGACATTTGAATTGCGATGAAAATTGTAAGCGTCACAATTTGCCTAAGTGGGCTCGGCCTGCTTGCTGCCTGTAGCGAGGAACCGCCTCCTGTATCTATTGATGAGCTGATGGCAAACCCCCGCTTGCTGGAAGCAACCGTAGTGCGTTGCGGTCAAAATCGTGCAGAAATGAAGTACGTAGCGGAATGCGTCAACGCCCGCGATGCTGTCAACCGTCTTGAGCGTGCAGAAGAAAGAGAGCGGCGTGCAGCACTGGAGGAACAGTCGGAACGCAAACGTCAGGCATTAAGACAGACGCAGGAAGCCGCTGCCGCAGCACGTCGCCGTGCTGAAGAGGAGCGTCGCCGTCGTGAAGAGGCTGCGTACTTGGGTTTGTTTGAGGAGACACCGGCAGCAAATGTTGCTGAGCAATCGGATCGAAATGGGCCGATTAACAGTGCACCCGCGCCGGTGGGGAATGCACCGACAGCAGAATTCGAATCTGCGCCGGAACCGGAAGAGGAATTACCCGTCGCGGAAGAGCTACCGGCCGAGCCTGGCAGCGATCTGGAAGCGATAAGGGAAGAACTCAAACGTCGTCAGCAGTCGCCCAACAATTAACCCGGCATCTACCTGAGCGATTCGAGGCTGTGCTTGACGCCGATTCGCGCTGCCTGAATCTCTTTCTAACCCCTAATCCGGTTCGTCGTCGGGGTTGTTGTTCATGCCATACGTGCGAACTTCAGACATCTCATCGCCTTGCGGTTGCGGTTCAGGCGTCGAACGTGAGGTCGCGGCGCTGCTTGGTCGCTGTGGCAAGTCACTCGTTCTGGCGGTAAGCACCTGCACAAACATATTCGCTTCTTGCGGAGCTGCGTTTCCGGAACCCGCGAATATCTGTTCGGGTGTAATCTGTGCGGAACCGTAGAAAGCGGCATTGGCTTGCCGGTCCATGGTCAGGCCGGCGCCATCAAGTGCGACACCGGCAAACAAGCCGCGACTCCTGGAATAAGAAAACACTTCTGAGCGGAATGTCCAGTCGGTAGCGGCGGCCGCAGTTCGGCCGACGGGCCCGGCCGACACTGATGCATCAGCGCCCAGGGTCAGCTTACCTTGCGTAATCGAGTCGACGCTGGCGCGATTCTTGAAAACCAGAATAATGTCGCTTGATTGCGCGCCCGCCTGGAAGCCGAAACTGCCTCCGGTCAAGGTAATGAACGCGGGGTTACTCCAGGAGTTGTCAGCCTGGCGGACCACCAGGATGCCCTTACCCCGGCGCACACCCAGACCAAAACCCACTTTAAGGACTCCAGGGATTACTGCGACCGCGTGAGCGCGTGACAGGAGTCTCGTTGGGACACCTTGTTCCGGAATCCTCAGTAATTGATCCAGGATATCGGTCGCATCCAGAACACGGCGTTCCTCCGTGGTTGCGGCGTAAGCGGCGCTTGCCGAGAGGATAGCAAAAACAATGGCCAGTGTAATTTGGCGTAAACGCATGATTCTATTCCCAAAAGTAGTGAATTTTGGTTTCAGTCGCTGTCGCCGCCCAAGGCTTCAGCTCTTTAATATTCAGAGTCGGGTTCCCGTAACCGGGAGCCTTGGCCCCATATAATACGCCAATTAACCCTGAGACTCACCGTCAAAAGAAATTTTTAAAGCACTGAAATGATTGGAGGAAGGGGGCAGTCAAGCGTTGCGCAGATTGCGCGTAGCAGTTCCGCCTCCGGTACCGTCAAACGGCCGTCATGCGCAATTGTCCTGGTCACCGCGTGAATCATGCTCTGCCGGCCTGCAGAGTTGATTTTACTAAGTATATCAAGGGCTTCCTCAAGTCTCTGGACGGTCGGGCCGGACCTGGCGTCAGTTTCGCCGCCTTTGGCCCATTCCCCGAATACGGCCACCCCGGCCCGGAATGCCCGCTTTCGGGATTCCTCGTCGTCGTGGCCCTGGTCCGCCACGATGCTGAGAATATCGATTGCGGCATCCCGCGCGGCTGATTTTGAGACCCTGTTGTGCCTGGCATTTGCCGCCGGCGCCGTTGCCTGGGCGAGATGCCGGGCGATGATCTGATAAAGACAAAATTCGCGCAGGTCGATTCGTCCGTCATCCTCGATGAGCCGTCGCGCAAGGTCCAGCAGGAACTCAAGCTTGGGTGTCGGGCGTTTTTTGAGTTGCGGAAAAGAGATTTCGAGTAACGGTAGTCGGTAAACCGGGCTGATCTTTTGCAGTTCCCCGAAATACTCCCTGACCTGAAGCGCGCGTGTTTCGCCGAGCTGTCCTTCAATAATATCCAGTTGCCGTTCGGCATGCGGCTCATCGATTACGAGTGCCAGCGTAAGCAGATATGCGCCGCTCGGTGAATGCGCTGCCTTGTAAAGCGGGGCGGGTATGGAGCGACGAAGTTTTTGGGCAAAGCCAACATGTTCAGGTGTCGGCTGGCCGATTGACTCTGCGACTTTGGGATCTAAAGGTAAATTTGTATTACGTGGAATGTCGGGCGCCGGCGCCGCGAGCCCGGCCACCTGGTCGGACTGAGCAACCGTTTCGACGTGATTTGTTTTGACGCTGGGATATTCAGTCTCGCGAAAGGAGGGATCCAGTGCCCTGATTCGATCGGTTAATGGCGGGTGCGTCGCAAACAAGGAGGCCATCCGCGGAATGCCACCCGCAAACAACATGTGACTGACTTCCTCCGGATCGGCAGCGCGAATGTAGGAGTGTTGCGAATAGCCGCCGATCTTCTTCAATGCATTGGCAATGCCATCAGTCTGCCGGGTGAACTGAACCGCAGAGGCATCGGCGAGATATTCCCGTTGCCGCGACACTGCCGCCTTGATCATTCGGGCAAAGAAAACGCCAATCCAGCCAAGAATGGTCAGGCCAAGGCCGACCAGAACGATGCCGCCGGCATTTTTGCTGCGCCTGCCAAAGGAGATTCCGCTGTGATGGCTGCCGCGCAAGATTGTCCGCCCGATCAGACCGACAACCATGATGCCGAACAATACACCCATCATACGTATGTTCAGGCGCATGTCGCCGTTGAGAATATGGCTGAATTCGTGAGCAATCACGCCCTGTAGTTCATCCCGGTCCAGCAATTCCAGGGTGCCACGCGTAACGGCTACCGCAGCGTCACCCGGTTTGAAACCGGCCGCAAATGCGTTAATGCCGCTTTCCTCTTCAAGAACGTAAATGTCAGGTACGGGCACGCCGGATGCAATTGACATTTCTTCGACGACATTCCGCAATCGTCTGTGCAAAGGATCCTGCGTGTTCGACGGCACTAGTGTTCCACCCATATCCTGTGCGACGCGACCGCCGCCGCCGGAAAGGATGGCAGTCTTGTACAAGGTTGCGCCCAGGATAAACATCGCTGTGAGAATAGCGGTGATTCCCAGGACAGATGGATTGGCTTGAACACCGTTCTGGTAAAGAAGGGCGCCCACGACGGCCGTCACACCGGCGACGATCAATGCAGTCGCAGCGAAATAGACGACGACCAGCCAGCGAGTGGCGTTTTTCGCCTGATCTTGCGCGTCAAAGAAATTCACAAAGATTCACTCAGATGGACATGCGGAGACCGCATGTCCGATTTGCGTCACGATGTAAAATTGACGTCGGGAACTTCGCGTTTTTCCGGTGCCTCGATTTCCAGGAAGCTCGCGAGTTCAAAATTGAACATGCCCGCGATGATGTTATTGGGAAAATTCTCTGCCTGGTTGTTGTAACTGAGAACAGAGTCATTGAAAGCCTGCCGCGAGAACGCGACCTTGTTTTCGGTTGTAGTCAGCTCTTCCTGAAACTGAATCATGTTTTCGTTGGCCTTCAGATCGGGGTAGGCTTCCGACAAGGCGAAAAGGCGGCCAAGAGCAGCGCCGAGGGCACCTTCGGATTTGCCGAGTTGCTGCATGGCTGCAGCGTTGGAAGGGTCAACTTTGGCGGCATCCAGGCTTGAAACAGCAGAGTTTCTTGCTGCAATGACCCCCTCAAGCGTCTCACGCTCGTGTTTCATGTAGCCTTTGACCGCTTCGATCAGATTCGGGATGAGGTCGTGCCTGCGGGTGAGTTGAACGTCGATCTGGGCGAACGCGTTCTTGACGCGATTTCTCAGGTTGATCAGGCTATTGTAGATACCAATCGCATAGAAGATTATTGCGGCAATGATGCCAAGGAATATCAGGAATGACGTCACAGTCCACCTCCCTGGTGAGTAGTAGTGTCAGCAAGCATAAACCCTTGCTGGACTTTTCACTAGCGCTTGTTCTGTTAGCAATTTCTTTATTATCAAGACCTTCCCAAGCTGAGTGGCTCGGTGAAGCCCAGGCGCATATGGGCACAGAGATTAGCGTTTACCTCTGGCATGACGATCCGGTGCGCGGGAAACAGGCACTTAATGCCATCTTCGATGAAGTTGCGCGACTGGATCGCCTGATGAGTACCTATATCGAGGAAAGCCGCATATCGGAAATTAATCGGGACGCTGCAAGGCACCCGGTTGAAGCGGGCGACGAGCTATTCATGTTGATTCAACGGTCGCTCGATATCTCCATCCTGACTAAAGGTGCATTCGATATCACCTACGACAGTGTTGGTCAGCACTATGATTTTCGAAAAGGGCTGCGCCCCGATGACGAGACGCTTGCAGAGGAGCTGACGCGCATCGACTATCGATTTGTCGAGGCCCATGAGGACGGAACAATCTCGTTCCGAAATGACGGTGTCCGAATAAACCTCGGCGGTATTGCCAAGGGCTACGCGGTGGAGCAGGGCGTCCAAATCGCGAAACGCTTCGGTGTCACGAATGCCCGGGTCACGGCTGGCGGCGATACCCGACTTCTGGGTGATCGACGCGGCACGCCGTGGATGGTTGGCGTGCAAAACCCTCGCAACGAGGCAGAAGTGGCGGTCACGATCCCGCTTCAAAATGAAGCGATTTCGACGTCCGGTGACTACGAGCGATTCTTCGAACAAGACGGCGAACGCTTCCACCACATCATCGTGCCGTCAACCGGGACGCCGGCCGGCGAAGTTCACTCGGCGACGATCATCGGCCCGGATGCAGTGATTACCGACGCGTTGTCGACCTCGGTATTTGTCATGGGCGTCGACCAGGGCCTGCGGCTGATCGCGACCTTGCCGGACTACGAGGGAATCGTCATCGATTCTACTGGTGAGATGTTCTACTCCGACGGCCTGCGACCCCCTGATTAGGCTCGACTTTTTGCCCCCGGCGTCGCATTCACGCAACGTCTCCTGTCGCCGAATAGAGACGCTTTTTCCCTTTAAATTCATGAATATACGTCTATTATAGGGAACAGAACCCATGCCAGGAAAGGCGCTGTTTCTCCATATAGCCCCGGCCGACGTGAGAAGGAATTTTACGACCGCCGCAGCAAACAATTTCAGGGCTTATTTGACGTAATCCAGCCGGACTATGTGGTTGAACTGTCTCCGTCACAGAAATGGTGGCTGCAATTATGTTCAGACCGGAAAAGGCATTTGTGACAATCATCACGGCCCGGAAGGGTCTCAGGGGTCACTATGGCATCTGCGGAACTGGCGTCGGTTGTCACTTGTGGGCGGTGACAGTAACCCAGGCGCCAGGCGGCGTTTGGTTGCTTCCCAAAATGAAGGACACGAGTTAATCGACGTTTACAGAGGACCCCTGCGGGTGTGCCTCAAGACGCCTGCACGCTTGATTGCGAGTGGCCGGGCAGTGAAAAAGGATAGGGATATGAAAGGACTAAAGACAATATTGCTAGGAGCAGCTTTTTCAATCTTTGCAGCCACTTCGCTGGCTTCATCTTCGCTTGAAGGTAAAACAGCTCCCGACTTCGTTCTGAAAAGCTCGGTTGGCGACAACCTGCGTCTCAGTGAGCATCGCGGCGATGTCGTGATGATTAATTTCTGGGCGACCTGGTGCGGGCCGTGCCGACAGGAGATGCCGCTTCTCGATGACCTTTACAGCCGCTACCAGCGCGTTGGATTCAACTTGTTGGGCGTCAACATCGACGACGACTCCCGCCGCGCCATGCAGATGATCGAAGAACTGGGCGTCAGTTTTCCGGTTCTTTTCGACGATCGCAAGGAAGTCAGCAAGCTTTATGAAGTGGAAGCCATGCCGGTGACGGTCCTGGTGGATCGCGATGGCACGGTTCGTCACGTACACCACGGCTATAAACCCGGATACGAGGAAAAATATCTGACCGAGATTCGCTCACTGTTGCGCGAGTGACCGGTCGCCTGATACCTGGCGGGTAGCCAGCAAATATCAGGCTCTGAGGCAGGAGAAACTAAGGTGACACTAAAACGGTTTATTCTCATCGCAGGCCTTGCTTGGCTTGCCGGAGCGATGGTGGTGCATGCGCAGGACGCAGCGCCGCTGGATTCCGATGCGGCACTCGGCGACGCACAGTCTCTCGAGGTAGACGAGGCGATGGCGAGAGCTGAGTTCAGGAGTCTCGACGAAGATGTTCAGTCACTCAAAAAAGAAGTGCTGGATCTCAACCGGGACCTTTTCCTGCTTGAGGAAGAACTCCTGTTCCCGGCGAACTCACAGGTCGCTTTTTTCATCTCAATGGATGTCGGCGAGTACTTCGCACTCGACTCGATCAACCTGAAGATCGATGGCAAGGAAGTTAGCAACTACCTCTATACGCAACGCGAGGTTGATGCCCTGGTTCGTGGTGGTGTCCATCGCGTGCACATGGAGAACCTGAAAGTGGGGGAGCATGAGCTCGTTGCGGTATTCACCGGTGAAGGTCCCCACGTCCGGGACTACCGGCGCGGAGCCACCATCAATATCGAAAAGGGAATTGGTGCGAAATACATTGAGCTGGAAATTACCGACCGGGTCACGAAACAGCAGCCGGAATTCGTCATCAAGGAATGGGAGTGATCCTTGATCGCTCGCTGCCTGAAAATCACTGCACTTGCCCTGACCCTGGCGTTATCGCCGACAGGGATTTTGGCTGCGGGCGGCAAACCTGAACCGACTGTTGTAAAAGACGCTCACTATGGCGAGGTTCTTTTCTACTTTTACCAGGAGGAATACTTTCCGGCCATCGTTCGACTGCTGGCGGCACAAAAACAGACCCAGGTCGAAAATCACATCGATGAGTCAGAACTCCTGCTCGGTGGTCTGTACCTGTCGTACGGTCACCATAAGCGCGCTGCTGAAATCTTTGAAAAACTTTTGGCTGACAATGTAGAGCCGGAGATTCGCAACCGGACATGGTTCTTCCTGGCCAAGATCTGGCAGCAACGCGGCTACCTGGCCGAGGCGCAGACTGCGCTGAACAACATCGACAAAGAATTGCCGAAGGAGCTGGAGGCTGAACGCCATATGCTTCAGGCGCAGCTTCACATTGATAACAGCAACCACGAACAGGCAATCGCCGAATTGCGGGACTGGCCACGGCGGGACGCCTGGGCGAACTACGCGAAGTTCAATCTTGGCGTCGCCATGGTACGCAGTGGACAGGTTAACGCAGCCGCTGGTTTGCTCGATGAACTGGGCGAACTCGATCCACTAAACGAGGAAATGAGCTCGCTGCGAGACAAGGCCAACCTCGCGCTGGGATACGCCTATCTTCAGGACGGCCAGCCGCAGGCGGCGAAAGCGCCGTTAAACCGGGTCAGGCTGGAAGGACCGTTTTCCAACAAGGCACTGCTGGGCGTCGGTTGGGCGGATGCGGAGGTCAATAATTACCAGCGAGCACTGGTTCCCTGGATGGAACTGCGCAATCGTGATTTGCTGGACTCCGCGGTACAGGAATCCATGCTGGCGATTCCCTACGCGCTGGCAAAGCTGGATTCAATCAGCCAGGCAGCGGATCACTACCTGAATGCGATCGAGGCATTCTACGAAGAAAGCCATCGTATCGATGCGGCAATCGGCAAAATTCAAAGCGGCGAGTTGATGAACTCGTTCATAGAAGATCGCCAGGAGAAGACTACCGGCTGGTACTGGCAGCTGGAGGAACTGCCTGACGGGCCGGAATCCCGGTACCTATATCATTTGCTCGCGACACATAAATTTCAGGAAGGTCTGAAGAACTTCCGCGACTTGCATTATCTATGGCGCAATCTCGACGACTGGCAACGAAGCGTCGACGTTTATCGCAACATGCTTTCTACACGGGAGTTCGCATACAACGAGCGCCTGCCAATGGTCGAGGAAAGTCTCGCGGCGGCCGACCTGGATGGCATGGTTCAGCGCAAGTTGGATTTTGACGCGCGGCTGAAGAGCATCGAGGAAAACGGCGACTCGCTGGCGCTGGCCACCCAGCACGAATTCGACCTGTGGGGCGAAATAGCGGCTATCGAACGAAATCCGGCGCTGCAGGCGAACATTCCCGAAGCGGATGATGTCCGCAGTAAAGTGAAACTGCTAAAGGGCGCGCTGCAATGGACCCTCGACAAAGAATTTCGCGCTCGGTTGTCGAAAATTCGGAGGAACCTGAGGCAAACCGGCGAGGCGCTGGTCGAAACACAACGCTCCCGACGTCAGATCGACGAGAAGATGCGTACGGAGCCATTGCTGTTCGCCGACTTCAACGGCCGGGTTGAGGGGCTTAGCCCACAGATAGATTTGCTGAAGGCCCGCGTGGAAACGGCAATGCTGAAGCAACGCGGCTTCATGGAAGGCGTTGCGGTCGAGGAATTACAGGCACAGAGACAGAGGCTGGACACGTATACCGTGCAAGCGCGATTTGCGCTGGCGGCAATATATGACCTGGCTGCAAGCGAGACGACCGTGGGAGATGCTTCGCAATGATCTCCCGGGCCGCGACAGTGATTTCCTTCATTGCTATTGCACTTGCAATCGCAACACCCGCCAATGCGGACAAGGTCAAGAAACGCGACACAATCGCAAGCCTTGAAGACAATACGGTTGAGATCCGCCCCGGAAAGATCATTGTCGATAGCTCGGATAAGGCTCGTGACAACTATCGTGCTTTCCTGGACCTGGTTTCAAATGATCCGGAACTTCGAGCCGAAGCCATGCGCAGGCTTGGAGACCTCGAACTTGAGGCAACGGAGGCGAATCAGCTTGCGGAAAATGTTGGTGCCGTTGAGTTCGATGCCTACGATAACGCGGTCGGCCTGTTCCATGCCTTGCTCGAATCGTATCCCGACTATGGGCGAAATGACTCCGTCTTGTATCAGCTTGCCCGTGCCCATGAAGTTGCTGGCAATACTGACGAGGCTTTGCGTGTACTCAACGAACTGGTCGCGGACTATCCGGATACGCAATTGATCGACGAGGTGCAGTTTCGTCGCGGCGAAATGCTGTTCCTGCGCAAGGACTACAGCGAGGCTGAGGCGGCATATTCAAGCGTGGTCGACTACGGAGAAAGTTCGCGTTTCTACGAGCAGTCTCTGTACAAGCTTGGCTGGTCACAATTCAAGCTGGCATGGCACGAAGACAGCCTGCACCCGTTTTTCAATTTACTCGATCGAAAGATTGCCGGCCTGGATCTGGCGGACGGTGATGAACGATTCGAAAACCTGAGCAGGGCCGAACGTGAACTCGTGGAAGACACATTCCGCGTTTTGAGTGTCAGTTTTTCCTACATGGGGGGCGCCGAGAGTATTTCGCAATTTTTCGATGCTCGCGGCTATCCTGAATACAGCTACGTCGTTTATATGAACCTGGGCGACCTGTATCTCGAGAAAGAACGTTACGTTGATGCGGCGGAGACCTATGAAGCCTTTGTGGCGCAGGATCCCGATCACCCCAAGTCGCCAATTCTTCAGGTAGAAGTGATTGAAGCCTACAAGCTCGGCGGTTTTCCCACGCTGGTTCTGGAAGGCAAGAAGGGATTCGTTGAGCGATATGGAATGGACAGCCCGTTCTGGCAGCGCAATCCGCGAGAAGAAAACGCGGCTGTCGAAGCGCATTTGAAGGAGAATCTGAACGACCTGGCGCAGTTCTATCATGCCGAGGCTCAGAGCAAAAAGACGCCCGCCGACTACCAGGAAGCAGCAAAGTGGTACCGCAAATACCTCAATTTCTTCCCCGGAGAGGCGGACAGCGCCAATACAAATTTCCTGCTCGCCGAGATCCTTTTCGAAAGCACAGATTACCGTGCCGCAACGGAAGAGTATGAGCGTACGGCTTACGATTACCCGCAGCATGAGCATTCGGCCGAGGCCGCTTACGCTGCTGTACTTTCTTACCGCGAGCACGAAGCCACACTGAGCGGCGATGCCAAGACAGAATGGCATCAAAGATATCTCGACAACGGACTGCGTTTTGGCGACACGTTCCCTGAACATC
>JAHEFF010000016.1:41725-60049 GCA_024640315.1 Woeseiaceae bacterium | reverse complement strand
ATCCACAAAATCAATCCCCGCCGCATGCAATGCAATACGGATTGGTTCGCCACGTCCGCCGTCAAAGTCAAAATAGGTGAGTTTGTAACTGGGCATCTTGTTGTCTCCTTTGGTGCCTCAATCTGGATTCCGCAGCAGATGAACGCAACGGTTACTTTCCAGGGCCCAGAATACTACACAGCGCCCGGCCGCATCCGGTTTAAGACGGCGGTCGTCAAAATCACCTCGATACTTTATTGCGGCAGGCTTACCCGC
The DNA here is from genome assembly GCA_024640315.1 of Woeseiaceae bacterium. Classification (GTDB taxonomy): domain Bacteria; phylum Pseudomonadota; class Gammaproteobacteria; order Steroidobacterales; family Woeseiaceae; genus SZUA-117. Next base: position 59,794 of record JAHEFF010000016.1, on the reverse strand, counting down.
TATTGATCGACAGACTTATATTTCTGCGCGTAATCTCGCGATACAGGGCGCAATTAAAAATTGCAATCCCGTACATTTCGAAGCCTTCCTCGAACAGCGGTCCGAACGAATAGGCGATGCTGCTTTCAACGTCGATAACCGCCGACTCCAATATTGCCGACTGAATTGCCTCTATGCCGACGGCTCCGGTCACAAAAACTCCGCCCGCGATCAGGAAGCTTCTGAGCGTATCCCTGTTCAACATACGCATGAACGGGATCAGGACAAAGGCGACAACAATAACGAATGCGACGCCGAATGGCAGCCACTCGTGCGCATTGAGCGTGGGTGGAATAATGCCTTGCTCTCGAAAATATATATAGATATTGCCAAATTTTTCATGGACGCCGGCAGATTCATCGAAGGATAAAAAGAGGAACAGTAACGACATCAGGAGCCAGTAACGAGAGCCTTTTGTCTTTTCGTTATTTTCATAGGCGTAAATGACAAAAAGCAATATCGACGCGAACAAGAGGTTAAGAAGCGAAAAGTAGGTCGGTATGCTCTGCTCACTATCAACATCCAGCAAACGCAAGAAGCCAAATAGATTACCGTGACCGGTCAGGATAGTGAAAATATGTGCAGCAAGTCCCAGGCCAATGACGATTGTCACCAGGCCGAATTGCGCAAAGCACAATTCCGAAAGTTTCAGTCTTACGTCAAGCCTCAATCGCCCGCCTCAGTCTTGAGTTTCCGTGTCCGTCGACAAGTGTCTGACCGACTTCGTAGGCGAATGATAGGCTCAATGAATATTTCGTTTCGTGATGCCGATCTCAATTGGCGCGTCGGCAACCTCCCCAGGCGCAATTCCTGCCCGGTAGCCGGGGTAGCAAAATGGTCAGGCTTCGAGGAGTTCGTTGACTGCCCGATAGGCCTCATTGATGGCAGCGTCAGTATGCGGGCTCGCAGCGGCATCGGCGTTTGCGATCGCGATCCGACCGATTCTTTGCCGGCCGACAACGGCCGGCCGCTCCGACGTCGTCGTGAAGGCCCATTCCTCCGGATCGAATAAGGGGTTGTAGGAATAGGTATAGCCGTGTGGCCAACGATTGACCGTGATGCCCAGGATGTCACGTTCATCTTCGAAGCCGGTCGGGCCCAGGATGCGGGTCATTTGATCGCGGATATGATGCTCGAAGGTCGAGAACGGCGTCGCCAGCATCTTGTTACGGCCTACGCGGTGCTGTTCACGGCGTGACAATCCGGGCTCGCGAAAATAAGTAGACATTCGCACGACGATGGGCTCCTCCGGGCTGCGGGAAGTCTGGTAATCACCAATTTCCAGCGAAGGCGGCAGCCCGATGCTTGGATGAAACCCACCCGGAGCCGTTACCCTGGAAATTCCGGCGTCGACCCAGGGCTGCCAATTGGAAACCAGGACGCCGGTGTAGACGAGTGGCGACTTGGAGCCATATACCAGCGCTTCCCGCTGCGTAGCCGACACTTCCCGGCAGATATATGGAATGACGGAGTTCCAGCACGCCATGACTACCGCCTTACTTTTTACTGAGTAGGCATTGCCACCCAGAACGTATTTCGTTTCGACCTGATCGCCGCCTACGTGAGCGACGTCGACCGCGGCACTGTTGAGACGAATGCGAACCTTATTGTCGTCGTGGTCAAGCAAGCTGTAATCGACTTTCGCGCTGACAATATCTTCCATGGATTCGCCCGACACTGCGTCTGGAATCAATGACCTCACAAGCAGGCGCGCAATGGTTGCGTTGCCATCCGGGAAGTACATGTCGGGGTCGCCCGACTCGGCGCGCGCGGTATTCTCACGACCGTGCTGCCCTCCCGGTTCATGGGCAAGCTGGTTTACCGAAACATCCTCGAGGTTCAGTCCATCGAATCCCGGATAGCCCATTTCGCGACAATAGATTGCCGGTATGGCATCCATCTCCGTGACAAAAATCCCGAGCAAGCTCGCATTAAACAGGTGCATAACGTCCGGGTGGCAACCAACGATATTCACGACATAGTCGCGGTAACTCATTCGCGTCAACGTCTGTCTTTTCTCGACAGCATTGAGCCCGGGAAGATAGTCCTTCTTTTCCTCGTAAAGGCGAACAGCATCGAGTTGAACCTCGGGACTCACCGGTGCCTGTCGAATGAAATCACCGATGGGTAAATCTCCATAGCCGACAACCAGTTTGTCCTCGCCAAAAGCCTCTTTATCGAAGAACATGCTGCCCTTCAGACCCATCTCCGAATAGCGGGACCACATGCCCTTGTTCTTCTCGAAATAACGAGCTCGATCGATGCCAAGCTCCCACAAGAGCCCGGCCGCGACGGAGCTGTACTGGGAAGGCGCTTCAACATTCAGAGTGCCACCATTGACGAGATGCATGCGGCCGTCATGCCAGAATTCGTTGCGCTTGGCATGCCCGCCAAAATCATCGTGGTTATCAATGATCAGGATGCGTGAATCCGGACCGTGCTGTTTGCGGAAGAAGTACGCCGCTGACAAGCCGCTAAGGCCGCCGCCAACCACAACGAGGTCGTACACGCGATCGCCGGTATCTGCCGCACTCCAGGTTTTGCCATCGCGGGCGTCATGCGCTGATTCGAATGAGCCTTCGTGACTGCCACGCAAACCTTGTTTCGTCGGCGGGTAGTAGTCAGCCGGCAATGCGGACGGGTCGAGCAAATCCTGCGCCACCGCCTCGAGCGGCGAAATCGAAGTTCCGGCGACCATGCTAAGTGCACAGCCATTGACGAAATCACGACGACTCAATTTTGGCTTTGTCATTGTCCTTACTCCGTTTCGCTTCCCAGACTACAGGTTTTCGTATACCACGCTGCCATTCACGATAGTCATCAGGACACGGCCATTGAGAATATCGCCCGGACTTTCATCAGCAAGCACAAATGGATCGACATCCAGGACTGTCAGGTCGGCCCAACGCCCTGCTTCGATGATGCCGGTATCGTCCTCGCGAAAACTCGCGTAGGCAGACCAGCTCGTGTAGCCGCGAATGGCTTCGTCAGAACTCATCGCCTGGTCGGCATACCAACCGCCTTCGGGTTGCTGGTTTTTGTCCTGGCGGGTAATTGCAGCGTGAAGGCCATAAAAGATGCTGTGATCTGAACCTGGATTGTCGGAATTGAAAGTCAGCGCCGCATCGGCCTCGCGAAGGGACCGCCATGCGTATGCGCCAAGAACCCTGTCCGGGCCAAGCCGTTCCTCGGCCCAGGTCTTATCCTCTACCGCATGAGGTGGCTCCATCGAGGCAATGACGCCGAGTTGTCCCAGTCGCGGGATGTCATCGGGATGAATCACCTGCGCATGCTCGATGCGATGCCGGTTTTTGGCGGTTGCCGGTTCCTCATTGAACACGGTTTCGAGAATATCGAGCGCCTCACGGTTACCTGCGTCACCGATTGCGTGGATCGCCACCTGGAATCCGGCTTTCATTGCTGCCGCGTTCAAAGACTGGTCGAAACCGTAACCATCTCCGCTTACGCCCCTGTGTCCCGGCTGATCCTCATAGTCGTAGATAAGTCTTGCACCTCGGGATCCCAGTGCGCCGTCGTAATAGGCTTTGACGGCACGCGTAACGAGCATGCTGTCATTATCTGCGTCCGGGCCTTTTGCGACCCATTTTCTAATGAGTGGCTCATCCCGCAACGACAACATCGCGTAGACGCGAATGGGCAAGCGATTCTCTTCCTCAAGCTGCTCGAGAACGCTCATCGCGTCCGTGCTTACTCCTGCTTCGTGCACTGCGACGTAACCATCCTCGGCCATCTGGTTCAGTCCCATCAGGAAGTTGTTGATCAACGTCTCCCGCGAGGGCGGCGGAAGGATGGCATCAAGCATCGTCGTCGCACGATTTAAAAACAGGCCATTCGGCTCGCCGTCGTCGCCAAGACGCATCTCGCCACCGACCGGAACTTCTGACTCGGCCGTGATCCCACCCGAATCGAGCGCCAGCTGGTTTGCCCATGCCGCGAACCCATGCAGGCTATCCAGAAATACGGGATGGTCGGGAACAGCCTCGCTCAAAAGAACTTTGTCCGGGTAACGATTCGCCCAGGCGCCCTCATCCCAGCCGCTGCCGGTGATCCACTCTCCCTTCGGCACGGACTTCGCCTTTTCGACTACGAGGGCAACGGCTTCTTCCTCGGTCGGAATATCCGTGAGATCAACCTCATTGAGCTTGGAGCCCAGCTCCAATACGTGCGTGTGCGAGTCGACCAAACCCGGCAGCACGGTAGCTCCGGCGAGATCAATCACGCGCGTATTTTCACCCTGGTATTCCATGGCATCGCGAGTACTTCCGGCAAACAGGATTTCGCCAGCCCTGGTCGCTATTGCCTCTGCATCCGGATGCCAGCCTGTGGCGCCGTGCGGTGCGTCCGGCATGACCGTACCATCCCGACCCGGCTCGTCCCAGGTGAGCGTGTATACACGCCCGTTTACCAATATCAGGTCTGCTCCGCCGGCCTCACTGACTTCAGCGGGATCCTGGCCGCAGCCCGTCAAAATGATCAAAAAAACAGTGGCCAGCAGTGTATTCAGATATCTCATTATTGTTGCCTGATAGTTCACCCACGCCAAAGTTAGTCGGGTTGCAACCTGTTGACAAGGCAGGCGGCACGAATGAGGCTCTGCAGATGCGTAAAATTTTGCGAGTTTTCCTGTTTTATGTCGTACCAACTGTCTCGCTGATCGCGATGCTGGCACTGCTATGGCTGTATCGGGAAGCAAGCAAACCGCTGGATGACTATTTCTCCGCGCGGCGCGGTACGCTGTCCGGCGTAACCGTCCGGGACGCATCTCGATCCGCGAATCAGCAGTCCCAGTTCATGACGGTCGACTCGAATTCAGGACTCTCGGTGACTTTTCGCGTCATTCGCCAGACCGGGCCGGAACAGCGGTTACCCGTTCTGATCGTGCTCGGCGGACATCGAACCGGGAGTGACGCGGTGGAGTTGTTCGGGGATGTTGGTGCGCAAGCGGTGGTCGCACTGGATTATCCTTATGACGGGCCCGATAAAATCAGAGGCCTGAGCCAGATATTGAAAACCGTTCCTCTCGCCCGTCGGGCGTTTATTGATACACCACCAGCCGTGTCGCTCGTTCTTGACTGGCTTGTCGATCAGCCGTGGGCGGACACCGACCAGATCGTCATCGTCGGCGCCAGCCTCGGCGTACCGTTCGCCGCGCTGGCCGCGGCGAGAGATCAGCGAATCGACGGCGCCATGCTGGTGCACGGCGCGGCGGACAACCTGATCTGGCTGGAAGCGCAGGTGGCCAGGCGGATCGATAACCAACTGTTACATCGTCCGCTGGCCAGCATCGTCTACTGGCTCGCCTACGGACCAGCGTTTAATACAGCCCGCAATGTCGCCCTGATTTCTCCGCGACCGGTTGTCATTATCGGTGCCCGCAATGATGAACGAACTCCGGCCGGCCAGACGGAGGCACTCTACGCCGCAGCCGGCGACCCCAAACTGCTCCGCTGGACGGCGGGCCAGCACATAGAGCCTGGCCGCACCGATATCATTTCGGAGCTGCTTGGCATTGCTGAAAATGTGTTGCCGTTTCGCGCGGAATATCGATAGGTGAAACCCGTAATGGCAGCTTGCGGGCAGTTGGCTAGACTGAGAGTGTAAAGAAGCAAGTGTGGAGCAAGACCATGATGACTCTCGATATGATCATGAGCACCGACCTCATCACAATAACGCCGGGTGAAAATCTCGCTGCGGCGCGTGCCTTGATGCACGACAACAAGATTCACCATTTGCCGGTTGTAGATGATGACCAGAAACTTGTTGGTCTTGTTACTTTAACCAATGTGCTTGCCGCAACCGATTCATTCCTGCGCGACGAGGACAATCGAATTCGCGCAAACGACATCATCGTTCATGACATCATGGTCACCGACGTCGCCACGGTCGATGAGCATGCGAGCCTTCGGCAGGCCGCTCTGTTTCTTGAAAAACACCGGATCGGTTGCTTACCTGTCATGGGTAGCGGCGAACTCAAGGGCATCATCACCGATACCGATTTCGTGGCAGTAGCCATCAACCTCCTCGAACAAATTGAGGAAGAGGAGGAGGATGAGCCCTACGACGAAGATCTCGAAGACGAAGATCTCGAAGAGGCAATCTAAAAAGAATTGGTGCGCATTGCCCGCGTAGACGGCATCAGGCCAGCAACATGATTGATGATCATGTCCGCCGAGACCGGAGTCCGATTAAATACGTGGCCGTCGAGCGCATCTGAAATCGCACAAAGCACGGCGGCTGCCGCGCAACCCATCACTGGTTCTCCGATTCCCTTGACGCCAACAGGATTGTCCCGATCCGGAATATCGACGGCATCCCAGGACAGGCTGTCCGGCAGGTCGAGATAGGTTGCCGGCTTGCATTGATAAAGGCCGCTGTTCGCCGGCAATCCTGTTTGCGGATCGTATACGTGACGTTCGAGTCCGGCCATACCGAAACCCCAGACGGCGCCACCCCGAATCTGTGCGGCCAGTCCCAGCGGATGAACCACGGTGCCGCAATCTGCCACGCCAAGGTAATCGATGATTTCGTACTTGCCTGTTTCAAGGTCCAGTTCTATCTCCGCAAAACCGACGGCGAGTCCGGGCACAGCGCCGCGTCGCCCCAGCGTATCCTTGGCAACGCCAACGAGACCCGTCCCCCTGATTCCTCCGACAGCGAGCCTGGTTACTTCATGAATTTCATCGGGCACTTCTGATCCGTCATACCGGCCGCCCATCTCGATCGCAGCCTGTGCAACTTCTGCATAACTCATTGACCTGTCCGGATCGGAGACCGCAAAGACGCGTTCATCTCCAATGTCGTAGTCAGCATCGGTGCCGCCGAGTCGCGATGCCGCAATTTCCTTCAATTTTTGCACAGCATCGAGTGCCGCTACGTAATTGGCGCGTGAATGCGTAAATGAAGTGTTGCTGCCATTCTGCGCCGAACTCCACGGCAGGTTTTCTGTTGACTTGCCGTAGTGCAAAACGCAGTTGTCCCAGTCGCAGCGCAGGACTTCCGCAGCAGGCCGCGTGGTGGACGCATAGGAATAGGTGCCGAGGTTTCCCACACCGCTGTGCAGATGAATTTTGCCGTCCGGCGCGATACGCAACAGGCCGTCATAACCATCGCGGCCGGCCGAGTGATATGCCTGGCCAACACCGATGCCGGTGACTTTCGATCCCTTGCGTTGGCGACTTCGGGTCTGCCGTTCGGCCCAGTCGAACCGCTCGGCACCCTTTTCCAGAGCCTCCCTAATATGGGCGCTTGTCATCTGTTCCTGGCGCGGGCCGTGCAGCGAGTCGCTGACAGGCGCATTGATCATGCGTATCTGCAGCCGGTCCATTTCCAGGTTCAGAGCCGCCTTGTCAAGAAGCGGCTCAATGGCCGCGGCGATCTGGTTTTGACCCGGACCGCGTTGCGCGCCCTTTGGCGTCGTGTTCGTCATTACAGGCAACGCACGAAAACGCATCGTTTCCGGTTGATAGACGAGAGATGTCGCGCCCGCTGCCGACTCGGCGGACGGAAAACCTGTCTGGCAACCGATGTCCTGTATGAGAAACAGATCCATCGCGGAAATTCGACCGTCAGTTCTGAATCCAATCTTCACATGCCCCTGGAAGCCGGATCGCGCTTTGCCGAGATAAAACTCTTCAGCCCGGCTCAGGTGCAATGCGACCGGCCGGTTGATCTTTTTTGAGAAGAATGCCGGCAACACCAGCATTTCATAAGGGCCGCTTCGCGACCCGAAACCGCCGCCACAATGCTCGTTGATAAACACAAGTTCAGCGATGTCGATACCCAGAATCCTTGCGAGCCCAGGCACGGGCGCAGACTGACTCTGGCAAGGGCCGTGAAGGAAACAGCGCCCGTTTTGCCAGTACGCCATCGATGACCGCGGTTCCATCGAATGATGTGCGTAACCTGCCGTGACAAAGTTTTGTTCGATGACAAAAGATGCCTGCTCAAACCCTTCATCGATATCGCCCACCGACCACTGGATCGGCATGTCACCTTCCGGCGGTTCACCGTTCAGAAATGCATCCAGCTGCTCGGACGTCCATTTGATTTGTTCAGGCCTGGTTGTCTGATCACCGAAGCCAGCCGGTGCATAGACATTTCCCTCGGCGCGGGCATCTGGCCCGTTCGGCTCCAGCGTGTGAAGCGGATCGACGGAGAAAGGCAGCGGCTCATACTCGATCTTTACCTTTTCCAGCGCATCGGTGGCAATCGTGTCATTGATCGCTGCAATCGCCAATATCGGGTCGCCAACAAACACCGGGTTATTCGTCAGTATTGCAGGCCGCGGCACCTCCGCTGGCGGCACGTCGTCAGCCGTCAATATGCCGACTACACCATCCATCGCCAACGCATCTGTCACGTCGAGGCTTTTGACTTTCGCATGCGGTATCGGGCTGGTCAGCAACCGCGCATAAACGAGTCCGTCCACGTGAATGTCTTCAACATATCTCGCTTTGCCGGTCACCTTGCCGATGACGTCGGGTGGCGTGAAATTCTTGCCGATCAGATTTGCCACGGATAACTCTCTAAAATCCTTACAGGTAGTTGTTCGGCCAGATTATCGTGCGCCACATGTGCGCGGTCTTGCTGCCATCGAACCCGAGACCTTCTTTTGGTTGTTTGAAGTTGCGCCCGATCACATCGGTGAAGTCCTCGATGGCAACTTCGACACCCTTTTCAAACGAATACAGATCGTTAACCGTGATGAGGCGCGAAGTTCTGTACCACTTGTGCTTTTTGGCTTCTTTGTGCTCGTGGACGATGTACGGCTCGGGCTTGTAATCGGCGCCGAAATACTCGATGTAGGCCTCCGGATACTCGTAGTCGAAATCCTTGTCAGGGAAAAAACGCAGCGCCTGGTGTTTCTCGATGGCCCAGCGTATTTCCTCGTCAACATACGGCGCGATAAGTTGCGCGCCCCAATAGCCGTGATCGGTTCTGAGCAAGCTATAGACGCTGATATCGTGCAAAAGGCAGGCCAGTACGATCTTCTCGTCCTCGCCACCGTCCATGGCCAACTTGGCGCTCTGCAGGAGGTGGCTGGCCGAGCCGAAGCGATGATTGAAAAAGTCGGTCAGCGTCGGCTTGTCCGGCATTCTTGGCAAGAGAGGGTCGGTCCCCATTAATCCGGCACGCTCATCGCCGGGAATCCGTTCCGGTCTGCCGTCGATATAACACAAACCTGGCTTGCCGCGACGTTTCTCGAGCTGCCTCGCCATTTCGTCTTCAAGCGCATCGGCCTTCGCGGATAATGTGGTGGCGCCAGCGATACTGGCGGCTGCAGCCACGCTCATGTTGTTCAGAAACTTGCGGCGGTCCATGGATACCCTCCCCGGTTCTGTCTGATTCTTATCTTATTGTTATTCTGATCTCGTCAATTCCGTCAATACCGCCGGTTACTTCGTCGCCCCGAACCAACGGGCCGACACCGGCCGGTGTCCCGGTGTAAAGCAGGTCGCCAGGCGCCAGTTCAAAAAGCGTAGAAAGCTCGGCAACCGACTCGGATACGTTCCATATTAGCTCATTCAGGCCGGCGTCCTGACGAATTTCGCCATTGACGGCGAGCCAGATGCGCCCTTCTGCGGGATGCCCAATGTCTGCGGCACGATGAATGGCCGAAATCGGGGCCGATTGGTCGAAGCCTTTTGCTGTCTCCCAGGGACGGGCCTTTTCCTTCGCAGCCCTTTGCAGGTCACGACGGGTCAGGTCAATGCCCACGGCATAACCAAACACATAGTCGAGCGCATCTGCCACGTCTATGTCGCTGCCTCGCTTGCCAATAGCCACGACGAATTCAATTTCGTGGTGCAGGTCTTCCGTCCTTTGTGGATAGTCCACCGTCGAGCCGGACTGCACAATCGCGTCGGCGGGCTTCGCGAAATAGAAAGGTCTGGAGCGCTTGACGTCATAGCCCATCTCCGCAACATGCTTTTCATAATTCCGGCCGATGCAATAGATACGGCGTACCGGGAATAACTCATCGCACCCGGCAATGGGAACCGTGGGCTGCGGCAATTCAAAAAGATTCATCAGAAATCATTTATCAGTGACTTGCTTCAATAAGTACTAGAATGTAGCAGCAAATGCATTTGAGGGGGGAGACCATGAGTATTGCAAGACGAGATTTTCTAAAGGTAGTTGGCGGGGCATCTGTCGCTGGCAGCCTCGCCGGCTATGGCGTCAATGTGGGCGCGGCATCGGCGGCTGTACCGGCGTTCGGATTTGCCGATGACAGCGTGCCGATGAACGCGGCCAATCTTTGCCCGATGCCAACACTGGTCAGCGAAGCACATGCGAAATACGCGAAAGCGCTCGACCTGTCATTAAGCACTGCCAGCCGGCAGGCCATCGAGGCGCACAAGGAAGATGCGCGCAGCAGAATAGCGGCCATGCTTGGCACATCAGCCGATGAACTGGCGATCGTTCGCAACACGTCAGAGGCGAACAACGTCATTGTGCAAGGCATCCCGCTTGAAGAAGGCGACGAAATCGTTCTGTGGGATCAGAACCACCCCTCGAACAGCGTCGCGTGGGAAGTACAGGCTTCGCGGTCCGGTGGCACGGTTCGCCACTTCTCCATTCCGAATAACGCAGGCTCCATTGACGAAGTTGTCGATCATTTCGTTGCTGCCATCAGTGACAAAACGCGAGTGGTCTCGTTTACACATATATCCAACATCAGCGGCTTCCGTACGCCGGCTGCCGAGATCTGCGAGGCAGTTCGAGCCAGGAAGGATGACATTCACATTCACATTGATGGCGCGCAGACCTGGGGCGCGGTTGATGTCAACATTGGGGCCATTGAATGCGATTCATTCAGTGGCAGCGCCCACAAATGGTTCATGGGTCCGCGCGAAGTTGGTCTTCTGTATGTTCGGGAACGGCATATCGACAACATCTGGCCGAACGTTGTCAGCATTCCCTGGGGAAGCACCAAGGACGACGCGCCGGAGGGCGCCCGCAAGTTTGACGCGCTGGGACAACGTGACGATGCAGCCGTAGCAGCACTTGCCGATGCAGCAGGTTTTCACGAAACGATGACACCGGCCGGTATAGAGGCCCGTTCTGCGATCATCGCAAATCGGCTTCGGGCAGGACTGCAGGACCTGGGCGTGAATTTCGTGTCTTCTGCGAACCCGGCGTTTACCAGTAGCATCGTAATTCTGAGCGTACCGCGCGAAAACTCCCGCCAGCTAGTCGGCCAGGTTTTTGATGACTCCGGTATTCAGACTGCCGGGACCGGGGGACTCCGCATGTCGCCACATGTCTACAACACCGAAGATCATGTCGACCGGGTGGTGGCTGCCATCAAAAAGAATCGCGCACTATTGAGCTGATCGAAATCTGCAGGGGTCGAAAAAGGGGTCTGACCCCTTTTTTGATGGCTACTGATGACTCCAGTTGTCGGGATCGCTCGAATCACCCGGCGATAAGCCGATGATGTCGCCGTCCGTGCTGACACCAAGACCCAGAACAGTCCGGTTGGCGTAAGCAAAGTAGGCGGTTACCTGGTTGATCTCGAGGATTTCTCCGTCGTCGAAACCAGCTTCCCGGAGCTGGTCGATATCGCCCGCTGCAAGGTCTGCCGCGTTCATCGTCAGTTTCTCGACGTATTTCAAACCCTCGAGCTCCCGGCCATCGAATGCAGCAGCCAGGTCATTGGCTTCCAGTGCTGCACGAATCGCCGCACCGCGCTCATTGTCCTGAAGAAGACGCAACAATCCCGAATAGTGATGGTCAACGCAATAGCGGCATTTATTCAGGAGGCTGACATATACGCCAATCGTCTCGAGGTAGGATTTTGGCAATGCGTTTCGCGGATGGTGCAGCACGTATTTGTAAAGGGCCATATGCCCTTCAATCGAGTGCGGACGGAGGCTTTGGGCCAGCATGATGTTGTCGACGTTGTTGTTCGGTCCTTTTATTCTGTCGTAGAGTTCCTTGAGCGCCCCCCGTGCGTCCTCGTATGAGATAGTCGCAATCCACGTCATGCTGATTCACCCCCTGAAAAGGATAGAACAATAAATTTACAGGTCAGTCCCGATCGCAGGCAACGAATCCTGACACTGGCCCTGCCGATTATTGGCGGGATGGTATCGCAGAATCTGCTCAATATCGTCGATACGGCAATGGTCGGTTTTCTCGGTGATCCGGCGCTGGCCGCTGTTGGTCTCGGTGGGTTCGTGGTTTTCATGTGCCAGGCGCTTATCCTCGGCATTTCGACCGGCGTTCAGTCCAGCGCCGCACGCAGAAAAGGTGAAGGCCGCGTCGATCGCGCCGCCGCGATCCTCAATACCGCACTGCTGCTTGTTTTGCTGGTCGCGCCTTTCTTTTCGATCATCCTGATTCAGCTGGCAGCCCCGGTTTTTCCCTTCCTGAATTCGGATCCGGCAGTGATCGAGCGCGGCGTTCCATATCTCGAGTGGCGGCTGGGGGCCATTATATTCGTCGGCATGAATTTCGCGTTTCGTGGTTACTGGAACGCGCTGGACATGTCACGCCTGTATATGAACACGCTGATCATCATGCACGCGTGCAACATTGTTCTGAACTACATGTTGATCTTCGGCAAGTTCGGTTTTCCCGCCTACGGCGTGACGGGTGCCGGCATGGCCAGCGCAATATCGATGGGCATTGGTACCGCGGTTTATTTCTTTCTTGGTTTCCGACACGTCGCTAAAGGCTGTTTCCTGCGCTGTTTCGCGACACGCCATGAAACGGCGTCACTAATCAGAATCTCTCTTCCCGCGGGCCTCCAGCAGTTGTTTTTTGCCGCCGGGCTCGTCGCCATGTTCTGGGTCATCGGCAAGATCGGCACAGCTGAACTGGCGGCAGCCAACGTTCTTATCACCGTTCTTCTGTTCGCAATCCTTCCGGGCCTCGCGCTTGGCATTGCCTGCGCGACCCTGGTTGGCCAGGCGCTCGGCGCGAGTGAACCCGATGATGCCTATCAGTGGGCGTGGGACGTCTGCAAAGTGACGGTCATCCTGCTGACTGTGCTGGGCCTCCCCATGTGGCTGATCCCCGATCTGGTCTCATCGATCTTTATTCACGAACCATCCACCCGCGAACTGGCACGCTGGCCCATGCGCATCATGGGTCTGACAATGCCGATCGAGGCTGTTGGCTTCGCTTTCATGCACGGATTGCTCGGGGCCGGTGACGCCAGGCGCGTCATGTTTGTCAGCGTAGGAACGCAATGGCTGGTCTTCCTGCCCCTCGCGTTCCTGGTTGGTCCGGTGCTCGGCTACGGTCTGCTTGGTGTATGGCTTTTACAGGGCGGCAGCCGCACGTTACAGTCTTTTCTTTTCACCGAGATGTGGCGAGGCCGCAAGTGGCAGCACATCGACGTCTGAGCTTCTGACCGGAGACAATCAATGGCGGCAACTGAATCGGCAATGTTGGAGTTGGGTACGTCCGCGCCGGAATTCTCACTTCCGGACCCGGATGGAAAAACGCATGGGCTTGGTGAGAGCAAACGCGCCTATCTCGTCATGTTCATTTGTAACCACTGTCCTTTCGTCAAGCATGTGAGAGCAGAGCTGTCCCGACTGGGCCGGGACTTCCTTGCGAAAGACGTATCGATTATTGCGATCAACAGCAATGACTTCGCACTGTATCCAGGCGACAGCCCGGAGAGGATGAAAGAAGAGGCGGAAACCTGGGAATATAATTTTCCCTACGTCTTCGATGCAGACCAGAGCGTCGCGAAAGCTTATCGGGCCGCCTGCACACCGGACTTCTTCCTGTTCGATGCGGACAAAAAACTGGTCTATCGTGGACAACTGGATGGCAGCAGGCCGTCAAATGACATTCCTGTTACCGGCACGGACCTGCGGGCTGCCATTGAATCTGTACTCGGCGGCAGGCGTGTTTTTACAGATCAGAAGCCGAGCATTGGCTGCAATATCAAGTGGACGCCAGGCAACGAGCCTGACTAATTCGGCTAGCCCTGCCGACGCGAATCGCGAATCGTTCGAACCACCGGCGTCAGGACGACGAGAACCAGCAGGACCGTAATTCCGAGGCTCACCGGACGCTCCCAGAGAAACGACAACGAACCGTCGTACAAAGTCATTGTCCGCTGCAGATTGTCTTCCATCATCCCGCCAAGAATAAAACCAAGAATGAGCGGCGCCATCGGATAGCCAAACAGGCGCAGGAAAATCGCCGCAATCGCGAAGGCGGTCATCATGTAAATATCGAAAGTATTGAATGACACGAGGTACACGCCGATCAGCGAGAAGAAGAGGATCAGGGGAATCAGGAGCTGTCTCGGCAGTGCAAGCAGGCGCGCAATGTACGGAATCAGCGGCAGATTCAGTATCAGCAGAATCACGTTGCCGATGTACATGGAGATGATGACCGACCAGAACACCTCCGGATTATTCTGATAAAGCTGCGGTCCAGGCTGGACGCCATAGGAAATCAAAGCACCAAGCATGACCGCTGTCGTTCCGGATCCCGGTATTCCCAGGGTTAGCAAAGGCACAAAGGAGCCGGTACAGGCCGCATTGTTGGCTGTCTCCGGCGCTGTCAGTCCACGAACAGAACCTTTGCCAAACCTGAGCTTCTCCTGGATCGGCGCCAGCGCCCTTTCCATGCCATAGGCCAAAAAAGATGCCACGGTAGCGCCGGCCCCCGGCAAAACGCCGACGAAGAAACCAAGCACTGACGAACGTGCTACTACTGGCACCATTTCCCTCGCTTCACTCTTCTCGATCCTCAGGCTACCGATCTGATCATTTGAAGTACGCGCCTTGCTTCCTGGCTGCAATTCGCCTTTCAGAACCGACATCAACGCCTCGGACAAGGCAAAGGTAGCCATGGCAAGTAACAGGAAGCTGATGCCATCGACCAGATCCAGGCTGCCGAAGGTGAACCGCTGAATACCCGCGGAGGGATCTGTTCCCACCGTCGACAACATCAGTCCGATGATCGTGGCAATCAGCGCCTGCACGATGTTGCCGCGGCTGGCGAAAGCGGACACCGCGGTGAGCCCGAGAATCATCAGCATCAGGTAGTCAGGTGACTGGAAACTCAGCGAGACTCTTGCCAGTGCCGGTGCAGCTAGCATCAGCATTACCGCCGCGATGGTACCGCCGGCAAAGCTCGCGACAGCGGCAATAGCAAGGGCCTTGCCCGCTTTGCCTTGCTGAGCCATGGGGTAGCCGTCGAACGATGTTGCGACGGTGCCTGCGACGCCTGGTGCGTTAACCAGGATCGACGACGTTGAGCCACCAAAGATGGCGCCGTAGTAAACACCCGCCATCAGAATCATTCCCGATGCAGGATCAAAACCGTAGGTGATCGGAATCATCAGTGCGATCGCCGAAATCGGCCCGAGGCCGGGCAACATACCGATGAATGTCCCCGCGATGCAGCCGCAGGCAACCAATAAGAGATTCGTCGGTATCAGGACCGTCGAAATACCGGTTGCGATTCCGTCCCACACGGCTCAGGCGCCCCACCACGGCCCGGGAGCAAGATACAAGCCAAGTGCCCTGGTCATCAGGAGGTAAAAGATCAGCGAGAACGCTGTCGATAAGCCAAGCAGCATCGGCACCCTTCGCTCACCCAGGACAAAGAACCCCGCTGCCAGGAAAAATATCGTCGCAAGTACGAACCCGAGCGGATTGATCGCGAACCCGTATGTCAGCATGGCGACACACAAAAGCCCGGCTTGTCTCCAGCGGAATCCGTCGACACCGGGTTGCCACTCCGCCTGCGGCGCGCGAAGCAATTGCACGATTCGAATAATGCACAGCGCTACCCCGGTCAGAGCCAGAAGTACGGGCATCGTGCGAGGCTTGAACGGCTCGAGCTCCTGTCCCGGGAACATCGGAATGGTCATCGCTCCGAGACCATAAGCGACAAACAGTACGAAAAGAAGCAGCGATGCAGCGATGTTTCCTTTGGCGCTCATTCTTGCCCCGCCCGAAGAAAGCCGAGCTCGATCAGAAGACTGCTGACTTCCTGCTCCTGCTGTTCCAGGAACAGGACGAACTCATGTCGATCAAGAAACAGGTTTTGCCAGCCATTTCTTGACCTGAGCGCCTCCCACTCAGGCGTCTCCAACATTTGTTCCAGTATGGCGGAATACTGTTCGGCAACATCGTCCGGTATACCGGGAGCCGCGAAAAACCCGCGCCAGTTGACGAATTCGAAATCGATACCCAACTCCCGATACGTAGGCACTGATGGAGCAATGGCAATTCTCTCTGGCGAACTGATCGCGATGATGCGCAGTCGTCCGGACCGGTGATACTCGAGCACTTCGCCCAGACCTGTTGACAGCACGTCCCCCTCGCCGGTCAGAAAACCGGCCAGTGCTTTGCCACCGGCATCGTAGGGAACGTACGCAAGGAGCCGCGGATCTTCGCCTGCCGCCCGGAATGCGAGCGCTGCAGAAAGGTGGTCGAGATCACCTCGAACAGATCCTCCGGCTATTTTGACGTTGCGCGGATTTTGGCGGAACAGGGCCAGCACATCGTTGAAATCCCGAATCGGCGAATCGCCGCGTACCAGCAACACCTGGAAGTCACCGACAATTCTGCTAATCGGTGTCAGGTCGTGAAATGAAAACGGAAAGAGATGGGTCACGGAGCGAACGATGATCGGCGTCGAATTGATCATCAGCGTGTCCGTCCGATGCCCGGCCATTTCAATCAATGTACCAATAGCCTTGCCGCCCCCGGCACCGGAGATATTTTCGAATGACGCAGACTCAATCAGGCCGGCCTCTCTGAGCACCAGGCCTGTTCCACGGGCAGTCGAGTCCCAGCCGCCGCCCGCGCCACCGGGCACCAGGAAATGAATATTCTGCGCACCAACGACCTGGGAGATCAGGCAGAGGGAGAAGATAAGCAGGTTCTTTTTCACGGCGTGGAATATCGCTCAGGAAAACATCGATCGAACGTCGTCCGCGCTTGCTGGCGTTCGCGACTGATTAAGGCCCGCATCGACAGCGATTCGGATCAGTGCGGCATTATCTCCCGCCCGGGTTCCGTCAGGTAACAGAAGGTTGTTCTCGAAACCGACCCTCGCATGGCCGCCCAGGGCTGCAGCACTAGCGACAGCCTCACTCTCAGTCGCGCCGAAGCAACACACCGCCCAGCTCGTGTTCTCTGAAGCGGCATTGATAAAACTTTGAAGTTCACTGACATCACCGGTTAACGTCGTCGTATAGCGGCCGAGCACGAATAATACGAACGGCTTCTCATCACCGATGACACCGCTGGAGCGAAGCGCTTCGAACCGCTCGACCTCCTCCGGGGAATAGAGAATGTGCTGTGCCATGATTTTTTCTGCGTTCATCCATGCATAGAAATCTGCCGCTGTTGATTCAGCTTCCTGGTCGGGACAGATCTCGCGCAACGCGATGGAGGCAGCTTCCGGCTTTAACTCCTTCACCATGGCCATCTGTTGTTCTGCCGAGTAGATGCCACAGGCTTCGGTCGTCGCCTGAATGACCAATCCTTCACCTACCTGGCGGCGGATGGCACCAATGGCATTGCGATAGCGGTCAACATCAAGTGAGTGTCCACCCGCATCGTCACGAACGTGCACATGAATCATCGAAGCGCCGGCAGCCAGAATGGACTCGGCACAGTCAGCGAGCTCCGTTGGACTGATGGGCAGCGCAGGATGATCGCCCCTGGTTCTTCGTGCGCCGTTAGGCGCGCACATCACGATAAACGGTTCACTCACCTAGCCGAAAACCGAGCGCAGGATCTTCTCGAGACGATCGGCCAGTTCTTCGAAATGCTGATCCTCAGCAATAAAGGGAGGCGCCAGAAGCATGTGTGCTCCCATCCGGCCGTCAACGGTTCCACCCCCTGGATAACAGATCAGGCCATGCTCCATTGCCGCCACCTTGAGCTTGCCGGGTATCTTGTCGTCGACGGGAAACGCCGCTTTAGTCTTGCGATCCGAAACAAATTCGAGACCGACGAACAAACCGCGGCCCCGAATATCCCCGACGTGCGGATGCTCACCGAAGCGCTCGCC
>JAHEFF010000016.1:0-41625 GCA_024640315.1 Woeseiaceae bacterium | reverse complement strand
CTGCCACTGATCGAGGTCGCTCCAAGCGTTCCACCGTGGTAACTGAACTGGCGGCTGATAATGATCGTCTTGTCAGGGTGACCTTTCGCCTGCCAGTACTGCCAGGCAATCTTTAACGCAGACTCATTGGATTCGGAGCCGCCGGAGGTAAACCATACCTTGGCATCCTTTTCGCTGAAGCGTGCCGCCAGTCGCGATGCCAGCTCTTCCTGTGGCTGATTAGTAAAGAACGCCGTGTGTGCGAATGAGAGTTTACCCGCTTGTTCCTGCACCGCTTTCACGACATCGGGATGTCCGTGGCCCATGCACGACACCGCCGCGCCGCCGGACATATCGAGGTATTGGCGACCGGCATCGTCATAGATATACATGCCTTCGGCACGCGTGGCGGTAGGGTATGTAGAACCTGGATCCCGGTAAAAGACTGATGACACTTTGAACACCTTTTGTTGCACCAACAGCGGGGGGCTGCGGTTGAAGCATGGAGTTTACAGTGGTCCGCTTCTTCCGCCCAGCAGGTATTCAGGCTGCCAATTTATCGCGCCGGAACCGGCGCAGAAAATCAGTAGGTTCGATCGCGAACCGGCCGCGGTTTCTGCCTGTGGTGCACAATGTCCATTGGATCCATGTGACGAGTCCGCCGAATTACTATTCTTTCATTTTCCGCGCCAAGTACGCGAATGAATCGGCTTCCCAGCAAATTGAGCTCATCGTCGGAATCGTCGATGTAACTGGATATTGGCTTTTTGTTCACAATCTTTTCCTCAGCGAAATTGCGTTGACTGGCTCAAGAACGGTTTTGGTCCTTGCTGACGGCTGACGGCACAAGTTAATCCCCCGTGCCTCGCATGGTGCCTGACGGCACCTGCTCTCTTCCGCGCAATCAATTTGCAGTGCGCACTAACGGCCGCCAGCCGCCAGCAGGTTAGTAAGAGAATTCCCGAAACTCATTGTTCGAGAGATTTTCAAGGCTGTCATAGTCGTCGAAATCCTCCATAAGAGATTTCAACCACCGGTTTTCACTTGCGATTTCGATGCGTCGCCTCGCGGAGAACTGCCGATATCGATCGTTAGAATCTTTGAATTCTTCGGTCTCCTCGGTCTCTTCCGCGTCGTCTTCATCGAAAAGATATTCGTCGTCGTCAATTTCCATTTCTGTGTCCAGTTCCGTAAGGTCGTCAAGGTCGTCATCGACTGGGGGTATATCGGCGTACTCAAATTTTCGGGTGGTCATGCAATTTCTCCTCCCGGCTGATTACCTTGACGTCAAGATAAAACTATTTATCTTTATGTCAAGGTATTTTTTCAATTATTTTGATATTTTTATAAGCCTTTGAAATGAATAAAGATATTGTCGATGAACTGCTTGACCAGTGGGCAACGGAACGTCCGAAAATGAACGTTTCTTCGCTCGGCGTGGTGGTACGAGTCCAGATGCTTGCCAAGCTTCTGCAGCAGCGGACAGCCGCGGCTCTGAACCAGCACGGACTCAAGCACTGGGAATACGACGTATTGTCGGTATTGCGCCGTCAGGGAGAACCGTTCGAATTACCGGCAACAGAAATTGCCGATGCCGCGTTGCTAACCAGCGGCGCAATGACCACGCGAATCGATGGCCTTGAAAAGCGCGGCTTCGTGCAGAGGCAACGCAGCAAGAGCGACCGCCGTTCGGTGCTGGTACGACTGACCGGGAAGGGCAAACAGGTGGTTGATGCGGCTATTCACTCACGCCTGGAGGACGCTAACAAGACGCTTGAGCATATGCCGTTGACAGACAGGCGCCAGCTTGCCGCCGCACTTCGCGAGCTGCTGTTGAGCATCGAAAACGAGGACTGATCGGACAAAGCGCGTCTAAACGACTGGCTCAGTCCTCCGACTCTGCGGTCACAGCCAGGGCTATTTCGTGCCCGGCATCGCGTTCAGAACCGATCAGTATGGCGATCCAGCGGGTCTCTTCGGAGGACTCCAGCGCCATCTTGAGTGTCATGCTAAGTGGCACCGACAGCAACATGCCGACCGGACCGAAGACCCAGCCCCAGAAGACCAGGCCGATGAATACGATCAGCGGCGAGATTCCAACACCGTAGCCCATCAGTCGCGGCTCAATGAAATTACCAAAGACCACATTGATCGCCAGGAAGCCAATCGCGGTCGTCGTCGCATCGCCAACCCCCAGCTGGATGAGTGCCAGCAGTACGGCCGGGACCGCTGCGATAATCGATCCGATCGTCGGCACATAGTTGAAAAGAAACGCCAGCATGCCCCACAGCAAAGGAAAGTCGAGGCCGATCGACCAGGTTACGATCCACGCGGTCAAACCGGTCGCCATACTGACCACCGTCTTGATGCCGAGGTAGCGCCCGAGGTTGTTCACGAACTGTCGCGGCCCCTCGAACGACTCCGCCTTGCGACCGAATGCCGCCTGCACCTTGACACCCACACTCGATGCCTCGAGGAGAATAAAGACCATCGTAAACAGGATCAGGAATGCATTCGTCAGCACATCCCGCAGACCGTTTAGAATGGTTGCTGCAAACCCCATGGCGAATCCGGGGTCAATCAGCTCGGCAATGTTAGGAACCTGCCGGTCCTCGCCAAGGAAATCGACAATAAGCGCTGCGGCGCCGGCCACAATGACCTCCAGCCTCGCCTGGTACGACGGCAGCGCGGCGGTGAACTCGCCGATGGATGTGCCGACAATGCTGCCGACGACGCCGATAATCAGCATCATCGAGAAGACAATGACGAGCGCCGCCAGCACCGACGGCACCTTGTGCCTCTGCAGCCACAGCATCGGACGAACCGTGATCAGCGCAAGAAAAACGGCCAGCAGAAACGGCACAAGCAACACTTTGGCCGCCTGCATGCCGTAGATGATGACGACTACCGCGGCGATGCTGACGACTGCGCTCTTGTTTTGTGTGCTGATGTCCTTCACCGGGGCGTTATTCCGAAAATCAGACCGTCGCGGTTACGCCTTCAACACCGTCTTCTTCCTCTTCAATTTTCACCATGGTGAAGCCGGTGAAACCGTAAACTATGGAGACCAGCGGGTTGATCAGGTTGAAAAAAGCGAATGGCAGGTAGGCGAGAGTAGCAACACCCAGCGTGCTTGCCATGAAAGCGCCGCAGGTATTCCACGGCACCAACGGCGATGTCAGCGTACCGGAATCCTCGATAACACGGGACAGGTTCCTCGGATCGAGGCCGCGTTTCTTGAACTCTGCGCGATACATTTTGCCGGGTAAAACAATGGCGATGTACTGGTCAGCTGCGACGATATTAATACCGATGCAGCTGACAACCACAGTGGTAATAAGTGATCCCGTCGACTTCGCCCGTTTCACTGCAGCGCTGATCAATCGCTCCAGCATCCCGGTGTGTTCCAGTACCGCACCAAATGACAGGGCACTCAGAATCAACCAGATCGTGACCAGCATGCTCTCCATGCCACCGCGCGTGAGCAGCTCATCAACTGCGGCGACCCCGGTCGACGAAACATAACCGCTGCCCAATGCAAGCCACACACCTTTGGCCATCGCCATGCCAGTTGGCAAATCCGGCGAGTCGGCAAGGTTGATAACGCCCTGTGGTTGCAGGAACACGGCAAGGACACCGCCAAGTAGCGCACCAAACAAGATTGTTGGCAGCGGTGGCACTTTCTTGTACGCCATGTAAAAGACGACCACCAGCGGTGCCAGTGCAATCACCGTGATGTTGAAGTTACTATCAAGCGTCGCCATCAACTCATTGAGCGCAGTGGCGTCGGCAGTCGATTCAGTTCCAAGCCCAACCAAAGCGAACAGAAACAGGGCGATCGTAAAGGACGGTCCGGTAGTCCACGCCATGTGCTTTATGTGCGTGAAGATGTCGGTCTCGACAACGGCTGGTGCCAGGTTTGTCGTGTCGGACAACGGTGACATCTTGTCACCAAAGTAGGCGCCGGAAATAACCGCACCTGCGGCGATCGCGGGGGAAAGTCCCAGGCCCATCGACACGCCGATCAGCGCCACACCGAGCGTCCCGGCCACTGTCCAGGAGCTACCGGTCGCCAGCGCCGCAATGGCGCAGATTACACAGGTAGCGGCGAAGAACCATTGCGGGCTCAACAACTCCAGGCCGTAATAGATCAGGGAGGGAACCGTACCCGCCATCAGCCAGGTGCCGATCAGGCCACCAACGGACAGCAGGATCAGGATTGCGACCATCGCCGTACTGATTCC
Source organism: Woeseiaceae bacterium (assembly GCA_024640315.1). Lineage (GTDB taxonomy): Bacteria > Pseudomonadota > Gammaproteobacteria > Steroidobacterales > Woeseiaceae > SZUA-117. Next base: position 37,402 of record JAHEFF010000016.1, on the reverse strand, counting down.
CGCAATCATCGCCCTTTGCAAATCACCCCAGGTATGGCCAAGCCTGATGCCAACGATGGCGGCTATGGCAGCGCCGAGAGTCAGCACGATCTGGTTGGGGCCTGATGACGAACTGTCGCCGAACAGATAGACCGACAAGGCAAGCATGATCACCAGCGCGATGATCGGGATAAATGCGTGGACGAGGGTCGGAGATTTCTGTGTTGTCATAATTATTCCCTGAATTTCTCCGGCCCATAATAACCGTTTCGGGGATTCGCTGTCCCTGCTCGCTACTCCAGCGCCCCGTCATCTATCGCCAGAACCGTCTTCAGCAGGACGCTGGCGCCGTTCGCCATGTCCCTGGCTGACGTAAATTCCCTTGGAGAATGACTGATGCCGTCAACGCTTGGCACAAAAATCATGCCGGTCGGCGCGATAGTCGCCAGGTCCTGGGCATCGTGACCGGCGCCACTTGGCATCAGCCTGAAAGACATCCCCAGCTCATCCGCCGACGCCGCGATGATGCGACGCATCTGATCATCAGTCGGCGCAGGGGGTGAGGCAACGTCGACCTCATGAAACCTGATCGGTGTGGATCGGGCGTCGCTGATCTGATCGGCTTCCGCACGAATCAGGTCGAAAACCTTCTGGATCTTCGCAGATTCAAGATCGCGAATTTCAAGGCTCAGCACCACTTCGCCCGGTATTACGTTCGGCGCGCCAGGAAGTGCCTGGATCTTGCCGACGGTTGCCACCTGGCGTCCGGGCAGTTCTGTTGCAATGCGGTTAATTGCCAGCGTGAGTTCGGCAGCGGTCACCATGGCGTCCCAGCGGCGATTCATCGGTGTCGTACCAGCGTGATTCGCGAAGCCTTCGATCGTCACATCCCACCACCGAATACCCACAATGCCCTCGACGACGCCGATGTCGATCTCTTCTTCATAAAGGATCGCACCCTGTTCGATATGTAACTCGACGAACGCCTTCAGATCGCCCGGTTGCCGGACGGCAAGATCGAGCCGGTCGGGATCCCCGCCAACGTGACGAATACCATCGCGAATCGTCATACCGCTGTGACTGATGACATCGAGTGCCGCATCGGTGAGGTGACCGATCATAGCCCGGCTTCCGGTCAAGCCACCCTCTTCGTCCGTAAAACTGACGACCTCAATCGGATGCCGCGTAGCAATGCCCCGCTCGTACATCAGCTGCGCGACTTCAATGGCGCCAATGACCCCGACGTCCCCGTCGTAGTTACCGCCACCTGGCACTGAGTCGATGTGTGAACCGAACATGATTGGCGGCAGGCCCTCTTCGCTTCCCTCTCGACGACCGATAATGTTGCCGGCGGTATCGACACGGACGCTCAAGCCCGCTGCCCGCATCAGGTCTTTGATGTAATTCCGCCCGGCGATGTCTGCATCGCTGAATGCGACCCGGCTGACGCCGCCTTCGGGGTTGGTTCCAAACTCACCCAGCTTTTGTATGCGCTGCTCTAGACGATCAGGGTCTGCAGCGACGTCGCCCGACTGAGCGGTTGCGATCAGTGGCGCGAACAACAGTACGAAAAGGATGCGGATATGCATGACTTGGGCTCCGAATTTGTCAGCCAGCGAGCGGATCAGCCGCTACAATGGCAGAAAACCATGGGGGACTGAAGTCATGCGTATCCGAATGTTGTTTGTCCTGACCGCTCTTGTATCCGGTGCCGTACTGGCACAGGAGAATTTGCGGCCCGACGTTCCTGTTGCCATCGTCGGCGGCATGCTGCTCGACGGATATGAGGCCGAGCCCATTCATCATTCGGTAGTCGTCTTCGAGAACGGCCGCATCACACAGGTCGGGCAGAAGCACAACACGATCATTCCCGACAATGCGGTAGTGATCGATGCGGGCGGCCGGACCGTGATGCCCGGCCTGATCGACGCTCACATGCACATCGATCTGACGGGACACGGCTCATATGAACGCTACTACGAGTTCATGAACGGCATGGAGCGCATCGACGAATTCATGCCGATCGCGGCCAAGCAAATGATGCGGGCCGGCGTAACGAGCGGCCTTGATCTTGGTGCCCCGTTTCAGATCCTGGAATTTCGTGAGCGCATCCGGCGCGGCGAAATTCCCGGGCCGCGCCTGACGGTCTCCGGGCCGTGGATCACGCGCCTGGACTACGACACCGTTCCGGACGAGTACGAGATCATCATCGACTCGCCCCGCCAGGCTGCGCAGCGCACGCGAGAGCTGATTGAACGCGGCTCGGACGTGATCAAGGTCTGGGTCGGGCTGACTGCCGACGACTACAAGGCCGTCGTCGACGAGGCGCACAAGTCCGGAGTAAAGGTACACGCCCATTTGTATGATCCCGAGGCAATCAGGATGGCTATCGACGCAGGCGTCGACGTGTTCCAGCATGTCGGCTCCGCGCGCAACCCACCGTACGATGAAGCGCTGCTATCGGAGATTGCTCACAAGAATATCCCGATCGTGCAGACGATCTCGCACCGCATCTGGGTCTATCCGGCGACTGTGGCCTTTCCGGAACGTTTGTATGACCCGGTCTACAAGAAAGACATGCCAGCGGACATCTACGAAGAGTTCATCTCTTCCTTCGAGAATTTTCATCGCTTGTCTTACATGTACGATATCGGCCAGGAGACACGCAACTCGAAGAAATCCGCGAGCCAGTTCATCGACGCTGGCGCCTACATGGGAGTTGGCACGGACGCGGCGAGCCCGCTCAACATGCATGACGAGGCCATGTGGCGCGAAATGTCAGCGCTGGTCGAGAGCGGCATGACGCCGATCCAGGTTATTTCTGCCGCGACGAAAACAAATGCAGAAATTCTCGGCCAGTTTGATGAACTGGGAACAATCGAGCCCGGCAAGCTCGCCGACATCATCATCGTGGACGGCAATCCGCTGCGTAATATCGAAGTGCTCGACTACGTCGACATCGTCATCAAGGATGGCGGCGTCTGGTATTCGGAACGCGCAGCCTTTGGACCGGTGACCGAGATTGGCCATGCGTTCTGACGGTAATTCGTTTGCGCATTTCTGCAAGTTTCGCGTTTCACGCAAACGGACCATCCATCTGACCTGATACGAAACCGAACACAGCCCGGAGCGGACTACGATGATCAACAAAGAACAATTATTGGGCACCCTGCTTGGTATCAGCCTGACTTTTCCCGCCCTCGCACAAGCCGACTGGGACTATCCCGAAGATATTCCCGTCATCGAGCCCGTCGCCGTAGGTATGGCCGGAGAGAAGCCTGCCGATATCGTTCGTTACCTGATGATTCGCGGCGCCGGGCAAGCCGGCATCTCTCCCGACGGCAAAATGATCGCTTTCAGCTATCGTGTGACCGGGGAACCCCAGGTGTGGGTCGTTGATGCAGCCGGCGGCTGGCCAAGGCAACTGACTTTTGGAACCGGCATCAGGACATTTCGCTGGTCCCCCGACGGTGAAAACCTGCTCGTGACGAGGGATGCCGACGGCAACGAAAGAGAAGGCTATTACCTGTTATCCGCGGACGGCACACGCGAAAGGCAGCTCCTGCCACTAAGCGACGCGTTTCGCCAGTTTGGTATGTTTTCCAGAAACGGCTCGCAGTTCCTTTTCTCGTCCACCGAAAGAAATGGCCGTGACTTTGATATCTACGTAACCGACGTCGCAAGTGGCGAGACCAGCATGGTGTTCGAAGGCACCTTCGGGTTTTTCCCACGAGCGTGGCAGCCGAACGGTAGCCTGGTAATTGTCGATGAGATTCGTGGTGAGGGTACCAATGACGTCCATCTCCTCGATATAAACACCGGAGAGATGAAGCTGCTTTTCGAACCCGACGAGCCCTCCTATCATTCCAGCTACCAGTGGCTTCCGGACGGCAGCGGCTTTTTTCTCACAACCAACCAGGATCGCGAATTCGCCGGCATTGCCTTCTATGCTCTCGACGACGAGGAACTTGAGTATCGCGTAACGCCGGACGCAGACATCTATACGGTTCAGCTGACATCGGATGGTCGCTATATCGCGTGGACAACGAACGAAGACGGTTATTCAAAACTTCATGTTCGCGACAGGAAATTTAATGAAGTGATCGCACCACCGGACTTACCGCCCGGGGTTTATGGTCTTGGATTCTCGTCGGCAGCCCACGCCCTGAGTATCGGTGTCACAGGCCCGGCAACGCCGGGCGACGTCTATGTATGGGATATCGATGCCGGTACCACCTCGCGCGCGGTTGAATCGACTGTGGCCGGTCTCGATCCCGCGACGTTTGTGGCACCGGAGTCGCTGCACTATGAGGCAAGAGACGGCCTTGGACTGCAGGGATTTCTATACCTGCCGGATGCAAGCAACTTTGCCTTCAAACCGCCGGTCGTCGTCAGCGTGCACGGAGGACCGACCGCCCAGTCGCGGCCGACATTCAAGCCCCAGGTTCAGTATCTCGTCAACAATGGCATTGCTGTTTTCGATGTAAACGTTCGTGGCTCCACGGGATCTGGCAGGACATTTGCCACGCTCGACAACCAGGAGAAACGCCTGGACTCGGTGCGCGACCTTGCTGACACGGTTGCCTTCCTATCAAATGACGATCGGCTGAACACCAGCCGCATCGCCGTGATGGGCGGCTCTTACGGCGGCTACATGGTCAACGCCGTGCTCGGTTCCTACCCGGGCGTTTTCGACGCCGGCGCATCGTTTGTCGGTGTTTCGGACTGGGTGCGGGCCCTGCAGGAAGCCTCTCCGGCACTCAAAGCGTCAGACCGCATTGAATACGGTGATATTCGCGAGGAACGATGGCAGGAGTTTTACAAGGTCAATTCGCCAATCAATAACGCCCACAAAATCAATGTGCCGATGTTCGTCGAACACGGCGCGAATGATCCGCGCGACCCGGTCACGGAATCCGATCGCATTGTGAAAACGATTCGGGACAATGGTGGCACGGTTACCTATTTGCGATTCCCGGATGAAGGTCACAGCGTTTCAAAACAAGCGAATCGCGTGGCGATGTACCGGTCGTTGGTCGCCTTCCTCGAGGAACACCTGATGCCCGACGAAGATCAGGCTGAAGATTAGTCTTGGACAGACGAAGCTTCCTTGGCGCAATCGGTGCAGCCGGACTGACGACGGCCAGCGCGCCGTTGCGCCAGTCGTTTGCCGCGACCGCCGCCGGCCCATCCGGGCGGGTCAATCGTGTCGCAGTCATCGGCGCCGGAATTGTCGGCGCATCGATCGCGTACAACCTGTCCAGGCGCGGATGCGAAGTGATCCTGATCGACAAGCGAGGGCCAGCAGCTCAAGCTTCCGGCAACTCGTTCGCGTGGATTAATGCAACGTACTTCGATATGCCACCAAGCTACTACAGCCTCCGGGTGCATTCGCAGAACGAATACCATCGCCTGTCCCGGGAAGTCGACTTCCCGATTCACTGGGGCGGAAGCCTGGAGTGGTACCACTCCGCCGAACGCGAGAAGGAGGTTGCCGAAGGGGTACGACGGATTCAGCAACTGGGCGATCCGACGTGGATGATCGATGAGTCGCGCGTCGCCGGGATCGAACCCAACCTGAATCTGAACGGAGACCGCCAGGTCGCCTACTGTTCCAGTGACGGCGCAGTAGACCCGGGGGCCACAACCATGGCGCTGGTGGAAAAAGTCAACGACTATGGCGGATCAACGGTTTTTCCGGCACGAGTAACGGGGATCGATCAGCATTCCGGAAAAATACGCATCGATACCGATATCGAACCATTTGAGGTCGATCTCGCCGTCGTCGCCGCCGGCGCGAGCGCAAATGAGATTGCATCCATGATCGGTCTTGGAACCGATCTCGTCAAACCGGCGACACCGGGCATCATCGTTACGACCCGGCCAATGGAACGGATCATTAACATGATCTCCTACACAACCGACACGCACTTTCATCAGCTGCCGGACGGTCGTGTAGTGCTCGGCGAAAAAGCAGGCCCGCCGTTGACAGAACAACACCTCACCTATCTCACGGAAAGACCCAATGCCTACCCGACGGCAGAGCTGGCTATGCAGCACGCAACGCAAATCATAGCGATGGCCAGCCGGTACGTGCCGCAATTTTTGGGCGCGGAAGTTGACAAGGTCGGCGTCGGCTGGCGGCCGTTGCCACTCGACGCGTTGCCCATCGTGGGACATGTACCTGGTATGCCGGGCGTCTACCTCGCCTCGATGCACAGCGGCGTAACCCTTGCGCCCATCATCGGACACCTTGCCGCGATGGAGATCCTCGATGGAACCCGTGTCGATTTATTGTCTGACTTTCGTGTTGAACGTTTTTTGAGATAAAAAAAACCGGGGCACAGGGCCCCGGTCTTCATTTACGTCGCTTGCGCGTCGTTTAGTTCACAGTCCAGTCAACACCAACGAAGAAGAACGTTCCGCGCGGGCTTGCCGGGAACGCATTCTCAGTGATGAACGGCTGTTCGTCCGTGAGGTTCTTGACGCCACCATAGACCATGACCATGTCATTGATCAGGTAGCTGGCGCTGAGATCGTGCTGCCAGAACGCTTCCTGGAAAACGGAACGGCCGTAAAGCGTCTCAGCCGTTTCTTGCTCAATGCCACCGAACAGCATTTCATCCAGGAACTGTGACTGCCAGCCAACCTGGAGATTACCGAATGACCAGTTAAGGAAGATATTTCCTGCAAGTTCGGGACGGTTGATCTCGAGCAGTTCGGGATTCTTGAACGACGGGTCGAGCGGGTTCTCGTAGTTGTTGATTTCGTCGACCTTTGTGCCCTGAACCGTGATGTCGAAGCCGTGCGCACCCAACTCAAACGCGTACTTGGCGGAGAAGTCGACACCACTGGTTTCGACTTTGGCGAAGTTCAGCGTTGTCTGGCGCAAGAAGTTGAAGCCGCCATACTGCGCGGAATTCGGGTCCTGATTACGACCGGAGAGATCGCAGAACGCCTGGTTCAGCGTCGGCGCCTGGTAGCAGCCATCGACGATATTCTGTGAAGACACTGCTTCAATCGCGTCCTCGATCGAGATATCCCAATAATCAACCGTCAGGGCAAAACCTTGAAGGAATTCCGGCTGGAAGATAAAACCAACGGTAAACGTATCTGCCGTTTCTTCCTGCAGGAAGCGGTTGCCACTGGTGACACCACCGAATGATGCCGACAGTGGATCAACAAACGCGTAACTTCCCGTGCCGAACGTGGGGTCCAGACCGAACGAGGCGAATACTGCCTCGCAATTTGCCTGCGTCTGGGCAGCCAGGGTCGGGTTGTCCTGGGCAATAGCGTTAAGTTGCGCCACGTCACAAGGATCGGCCGGGCGGAAGTTCAGGCCAAGCTCAGGGTCGAAAAGCTCGGAGATGTTCGGCGCCCGCACCGCTTCCGAAAATGTACCGCGGAATGACAGCGAGTTAAGCGGCGTCCAGATCATGTTCGCCTTCCAGGTCGTCGTTTGACCTATTGTCGAGTAGTCCGACAGCCTGGCTGCGAGATCGAGCGTCAGCTCTTGTGCAATCGCCGTGTCGCGCAACAGCGGAATCGATGTTTCCAGGAAAACGTCTGTAACATCGTAGCTGCCACCCTGGTTCTTGACCGACAGCTGCGGACGGAAAGTCAGCGAGCTGTTAGCGGAAACGTCGCTCAGCAGCGTACCTGCAGCAAACGGCGCGCCCGCCGGAATGACACCGCGAGCCCAGGGATCGAAGGTCGCGTCGGAAGATTCGTCGCGATACTCGAGACCGGCTGCGAAGCCGATTGGGCCAGCGGGCAGCTCGAAGAAATCAGACGTGTCGCCCGTCATGAACGCGGACACAACAAACTGATCGACGACCAGCTTGTTCCACTCGTCAACCGTCACGAAGTCCAAAGCATCCTGGGTGACGCCGACCCGTCCGTTCCAGATATCCAGCGGCACACACTGACCGTCCCCCGGGGTGAACGACCAGTAACCTGCTTCGTTCGACGGAATGCCGAATGGTGTGTCCGTCGGCGGCGCCAGCGGATCGACCGAAGAACGGCAGGCGGGCTGACCGGTTGCGGGATCTGTCGTTGCATCGATCGCTGCAAACCAGCGATCTACAACAACCTGGTTCGTCTGCGTCTGGTAACGCTCATGTCGCCCGTAATTGGCGCTGATCTCGTAGCTCCAGCTGTTGTCGAATTCGCCTTCGAGCCCGATAACCGCACGAACCGTCTCACGTTCGGTCGAGTTCCAGGAGCCGAAGTGATGCGGGTCAGGCGTAATCGAAATACCACCTGTTTGCTGTGCCAGCGACGCAAAAGGCTCCGGAATGAACGGATTGTCCGGTGCGCCGAGGATCAGGTCCCAGAACGAGTTGGGGTCGCCGGACTGGTCTGTTTCCTGCTTCACATACTTGAGTTCACCGAAAACGGTTGCCGAATCGGAGATGTCGTAATGGCCCATGACGTTGACCGAAATCTTGTCATCAGGCAGCAGGAATGAAAGATAATCCTGCCGGTAGACGTCGTACGATGTGCCACCGAATCCCTGGAAGTCAGCCGCGACGAGTCCATCCTCGATGACCGAATAGGAACCGTCGGCATTGATGTTCCAGCAGCCGCCAATGGCGCCGAACGATGCCCGGCCAAATACCGAGTTATAGCCGTAGAAGGTGTCCTGGCAGTCCGGGACGCCGTTGTTGTTGAGATCGATTGGCGTGTCCGGATCCCAGCCACCGAAGCCGAATGCCTCACCCGGTGCGATGTAACCATATGCCGAAGTGAACGGGAAAGTAACTTCAGGAAGCACAGCACGCTGTGGCGCGGAGCCCGCCCTGCTGATCAGCGCAAGCTCGGCCGCTGACAAGTCACCAACCTGAATCGCGGCACCGAACTCTGCGTTGTAATCCGCTACAAAGTCCTCGGCAGAAGGAATTGGCAGTCCGTAATGGATCAGCCCGGTATTGTTATAGTTGAAATACTGTTCGAAAAGCGGCGTGTCGGAGCCAATTTCGCCCTGCTGGAATCGGAGTGCCGGGTTAACCCAGTCGCCGCCTGTGCCATACAATGCGCCCGGACGTTCACCCATCCTCAGTCCGTCATCTTTGCGCCAGTCGACGGACACCGCAATGTTGCCCCGATCATCGGCAAAATTCGTGCCCCAGGTAGCAGTCAACGTTGTCTGACCGGCATCACCTTCCGACGATATGCCATAGCTGGCATCGACGTTAAATCCTTCGAAGTCCTCCTTCATGATGAAGTTGACAACGCCGGTTACGGCGTCGGCACCATAAATAGCGGACGCGCCACCCGACAATACCTCGACCCGGTCAACGAGCCGCATTGGAATGGAGCCGACATCAACCGCCGACGTACCCGTCACACCGCCCACATGGCGACGGCCGTCAACGAGCACCAATGTCCGATTGGCACCGAGACCGCGCAGGTTGAGCACGTTGGCGCCATCGGTGAACGTTCCCGAATCGATCGAGCTCTCGGAGGTCGTCGACGACAGCAATGCCGGTATGTCATTCACCACGTCTGACAACGCGAATTCGCCCGACATCTGGATTTGCTGCTCATCAACCGATTGAACCGGCAGCGCGCCCGAAAGGTTCGGGTCACGAGCAATGCGGGAGCCCGTTACCGTAATCTCTTCAATTTCGTTGTCCTGGGCCAGAACGGTCCCGGAAGTAAGACTCAACACCAGCGCGGCAAGTCCGCCACACATCGATGTCCACGTCATACATCTCTTAATGAGTGCAATTCGCATCGTAATTCCCTCTGCTTCTAAGCGATAAACAGACGCCGCCCAGGCTTGCTCGATGTTGGTCTAAGGCAACAGTCGCTAAAAATCCTGACGGCACGTCAAAACTCGTTGTTTTCATAGTGATAGTCGGTTTGCAAAGAATTGTCAATGCCATTGCACGGGGCTGGCCGAGCGTCGTTGTTGCGTATTCACAACAAAAGGCGCGGAGCGCCTTTGGTTATCGGCTTGCCTGCGGTGACAAGCAGCCGCTCTGACTGTTCAAGTTATTGATCTCGGGTCACTTGCCGCGACCGGCAAACGCCCTCCGCTGGCCCATGCAAGCAAAAGAACCCTCAGCGCTTACAGCTTTTCAATGGGTACGAAATCGAAATCAAAACCGAAGGCACGCGGTTCAACGACTTTTAATGCACGTTCAGTTCGATAATGTGGCGGACAACCGATACCGAAAACCGTCACGCGCTGGCCGTAGTGAACTCGTTCCGAATTAATGGGCGAAGAAGTTTCGTGATCGACCATCGTGATCAGGTCCGGAACGGACGCAACCACCTCCCCGCCCACCTTCGCTACCAGGAATTCGTTTTTTATCGACAGGTGCATCGGCGGTCGATCATCACCGACAGATTCGAGCACAGCTTCGCCGACATCAAAGCCGCCAACTGTCTTGCGATTGATGTCGACAATTTTGCCGGTGTACAGATGTTTCAGCACACCGTAATCCGATGCATCGAATAATTTTCTGAGAGGCTTTTCGACCAACGCCGCGCTACCGAAGTTCTCTTTCAACACTCGTCCCAGCGCCAGTGCGAAGCTGATGGTACCGGGAATGATGGCGCGCCTCGCTTCCTCCGAGGTCATCGGGTGCTCGGCAGTAAAGACCATGCCACCCATGGCCATCGCAAGATTCCTCACCTGCCGCTCATAAAGAACCGCGTCCGCGGTATCAAAATAGACGCAGCCTCCCGTGTAGTCGACTGCCAGCGCCGGACTCGGACGCACGCCCTCAATGGCGAACGTCATCATTTGCGCTTCAGGCAAGGCTCGCGCCATGCCGTCGCCGTCAATCAGCGGAATTTTTTTAGCGGCCGCTGCGATCAGCGGAATAACCGAGTTTGCGCCGCCTACTTCGAAAGACACGATGTGCGTAATCTTGCGACCGACCCACTCTTCGAACCGATCGATGACGTCAAGGCATTCTGTGCCAATCGGAAGTTGCTCGAGGCTGACGGAGGGCGCACCAACTTCACCAATCGTAACGACCAGGGCGTCGTCCGGAAGGTCGCCAAGCGGCAAAAGGTCCACCGGGCCATACTTCTTCAGCGCCTCCTGAACGAGAATCTGGCTGATGTAAGGATCGCCACCGCCACCTGTCGCAAGAAAGACAGATCCCGTACAAAGATCGGCGATGTCTTCATGTGTAATCGTCACTGTCATCAGCTCGTTCCTCGCCGTTCGAAGGAAAGGTCGCCAACCATCTTGACCCGTATGCGGGTGGACTCGTCGGCCATGTACGAGACCGCGGCCTCCTCAATGTCGGCAATTTTTATCGTGTCACTAATGGCCCCCGCATGCTCAAGCTCCGCTTTGAGTTGATCGGTAATCTCTTCCAGCACCTGGTCTCGCGGCACGCGGCGGAAGGAAACGATTCGCTCCGTCTCACTGCCTACCTGGGCATTGGCGGCACCAATCGCATTGGCGACGCCCGAGTGTTCGGGCCGGTATAACTCCGATGCCGTGTCGAGCGATCTTGAGACGAGAACTGCGCCACCACCGACCAGGATGACCGGCACAGGGTCGCGACTCGACTTCATCTGGTCGATTCCGCTGTCAATGATCGAGTGAATCGTGGCAACAGCCGTTTCGACCACCGAGTTCGCAAGACCGCTGAGTCTGGTCGCATCACCGATGTTGACGGCGCCTGACGCAACCGTTATGTCCGTCGTAGTCAAGGTTTCGCCACCAAAGACCAGTCCTTCAGTGACCAGCCTGTAACCAACCGACTGCGGACCGATTGTTCTGCCTTCGTCGAGAACCAGGCTGCCACCACCGAGGCCAATGGCCTGTATGTCGGGCATACGAAAGTTCGTGCGCACACCTCCCACCTCGATTGCTATGTTCGATTGCCGCGGAAATCCGTCCTGCAACACGCCGATGTCTGACGTGGTGCCGCCAATATCGACGACGACGGCATCGTTGAGCCTGGTCAGGAGGCTGGCGCCGCGAAGGGAATTTGTCGGACCGGACGCAAATGTCAGCGCCGGAAACTCGGAAGCGAACTCTGCGGACATCAGGGTGCCGTCATTCTGGCTCACATAGAATGGACATTTGATCTTGCGGTCACTGAGCGCACCCGCAAACGAACTAACCACTTTGTCCGCGAGTGGCAGCAAGCTCGCATTCAGTAGCGCGGCATTCTCACGCTCAAGCAACCCCATTCGGCCGATGCTGTGTGACAACGTGATACGCACATCCGGAATTTTTTCTTGGATTCGCGCAGCAACTGCCTGCTCCTGCGAGGGGTCAGACGGTGAGAAAACCCCGGAAATGGCTACCAGCCTGATGTTCTTTGCAATCAGGTCGCTAATGACCGCGTCGATTTCTTTTTCAGAAAGCGGCGCAATCGGAAACCCGTCATAGGTGCGACCGCCGTGAATCATGTAGGTGTGACGACCGAGTACTTCGGCAATGTCGTCCGGCCAGTCGATCATCGGCGGCACAAGTTCGCCGGAGGGCAAGGCAATCCGAACAATGGCCGTTGGCGCAAGCTCCCGGCGCTCGATGACCGCATTCGTGAATTGCGTCGTGCCGATCATGACAGCCTCAATGGCCGTGTGATCGACGCTACTCTGCGCCAGAATTTCGTCCAGCGCATTAACGACGCCGTCCCTTACATTCGCCGACGTCAGCACCTTGGTTGACGCGATGACGCTTTGCTCTTCGAGGACAACCGCATCGGTATGCGTGCCTCCCACATCAATACCGATCCTCACTGTCTCACTGCCCCGACGATCAACAGAGCTACCCCAATGCCTATCCTCATTCTTCAGACTTCCCGGTAATTTTCTGCAGTGCCACATAGGCAACAAGGGACATAAACAGCGAGTCGAGCGCACCGATACTGGTTAACGACATTCCGGAGAAATACATCCAGGTTGAAACGATGCCGGTGCCAAGGCCGACAACAGTGGCATTGATCCGGATGGCCGGTCGATTTTCCAGCCTCGCCGGAGAAAAGTCGGTGCGCTTGAAAATAAAGAAGTCTGCCAGGTAGACGCCGGCGATAGGCGGCACGAGCAGACCCATGATGACAAGAAAACCAATCAGGTTTTCAGAAATTCCGATCACGGCAGCGATGGTTCCGACAATACCGCTGACAACAACCACAGATCGGTACTGCCCCAGGGGAACTGACGCGCGGGCGGCAAGAGCGGTCGAATAGAGGTTGATGACGTTGGTCGTCCAGGTGGCAAAAACGATGACCGCCAATGCCATTGCCCCATAGCCGATCAGGAACATGTAGTTCATCGGTTCCAGTTCATTCCAGACGAGGACCGGAATCATGCCCACAATGTAGGCAATCGACATGCCCCCTCCCTGGCCAAGGAAGGATGCCGTGACACAGTCACGCACGTTTCGTGCGTAGCGGGTCAGGTCCGGCGTAAGAACAACACCGACAATCGCAGCGCCGACAACCGCGGAAATCGCCGTCGGCATGTCGATCCCCTCGCCCTCAATCAACAACAGATCCTGAAAAGGTGTTTGCCGCAGAGAAATGACAACGACAGCCAGTAGCGCCATCAACAGAAACGGCACCGCAACGAGTGCCAGGCGATCGATCGCCTTGAATCCGTATATCGTGGTTGCGGTGACAAGCGCACTACTGAAAACGGTATAACCCCACTCGGGTATTCCCAGCGTCGTCAGTTCAGTGGCGGCAAGAAAAAGTGTGCGGCCAAATAACTCGGCCGTCACTGCATACCAGCCGAGCAGAAAAACTCCGAACCAGAAGTTGACGAACTTCGCCCCGACGAAGCCGAAGGTATGCTCAATGATCATGTAGCTCGACAAGCGCGACTTTACGCCAACAATCGCGGCCGGTATGGACATCAGGCTGAGAATCAAAGCGCCAACTAATGTTGCGGTAATTGCTTTCGACAGACCAATGCCCTGCGCCAGCTCGCCCGCGCTGTACATCAGCGGCAAGGTGATCGAAATGCCGATCAGCACGATGCCGATCTGAAATCCGCTTACGGCCTCCAACTCATCGACTGGTGTTCGTGAGCTGGCGTCGTGGTCCACCTGCTTATTCGCCAAAAGAGCCGGTTGGCCCCGGGAACACGACCGGCGATTCGTAACCTTCATTGGAAACGCTCGCGACACCGAACAGGTAGTTGTCGATCACAACATTCTCCAGCGTATAGGTGTCGACCAGGCCTACGTCACGACTCCAGGTCCACTGCGCGTCCGTGGTCAGCCTCCAGTAGACTTTGTAGCCGGCGAGGTTTTCCGCGGCCTTTCCTTCCGGCAAGGTCCAGCTTAGCGTTGTACTCGGCTGCACCGCGCCTTCAATCGTAACGTTGGCCGGGAACGGGGGTGCGGACGCCATGCCGGCAAGCGAAACAATATTCAGGGCGGTCATCTTGCGCGCGTAGTCGAAGTTCACGCCATCGATGACATCTCCGTATTCGATGCCACCCTCCGAACGCAGCGTCTGATGTTGCCGGTTGTAATGTTCATTGGTTTCCATGATTCGGACGCCCGGTATTCCAGCCTCATTGAACGGCCGATGGTGGCCACCACGACCAAATCGATCCAGGCGATAAATCATCATGACATCCAGGTTGGGTACGAATTCATCTGCCATTCGATCAACGTAGCGTGCGATATTCCTGGAAGGCGAATCCACTTCGCCGCCGCTGTAACGGCGAATGCGTGCTTCCTCTTCCGTCTCGACGTAACGCGTGCCCTCGGAAAATACGCGTGCAGTCGTGTTATCAGTAACGCCATTGATGCCGGTTATGTTGCCGATCATGTCGTTGTTAAGAACCGCTTTAATGCGCCAACCCTCTTTGAGTGCGTGTTCGGCAACAAATCGGCCGCCGAATAATCCCTGCTCTTCTCCCGAGAGGCCTGCATAGACAATCGTGCCCGCAAACTTGTGCTTCGAAAGAACCCGGGCCGCCTCGATAGCGCCTGCCATGCCGCTCGCATTGTCATTCGCGCCTGGTGAATCAGATGTGCTATCCATTGAATCGCTCACTCGCGAATCGATATCACCTGACATCATCACCATTCGATCGGGATCGAGCGTGCCACGCTGAATAGCGACGACACTGACCACTTCCGTCGGTTCGGGAATTCTGTCTTCGCCGGAAACCACACCGGAAACGGTAATGACCTCGAGACAACCACCGCACTCTCGCGAAATCCTCTGATACTCGTCCGCAATCCAGCGTCTTGCAGCACCTATCCCGCGTGTATCTGACTCGGTATCTGACAATGTGTGTCGCGTACCAAAACCAACGAGTTTCCGGATATCAGCTTCGATACGCTCGGCCGACACGTCGGCAACGAGCTGGTGCCGCAGGTCCTCCGCTGTGGCCGCCGAAGCAAGGGCAAGGCATAGCAGTGCGCCTCCGATCAGACCGGTATTCTTGACGTTCATTTCTTCAGATCCCCTTATTTCTTGTTTTTCGGCGTCGGCTACGCCGTCATTTAGTGATTTGAATCACTGGCGGCTCTACCCAGTATAGTCCTTGTACTTTTCGATCGTTTCCGCCTCCGTCAGGCGCGGATGATCGCCGGCGAAACGGTATCCGTCGGGCTTTCGGTCAATGAAGATCTCGCTGGTCAGTACGAATTGCCCGGTATCGTCAAACGTGCCGACGCACATTTCGTATGACGCCGATTGCAGCGCACGATAGTAGAGATTCGTGCCGCATTTGCCGCAGAAACCGCGCTCGGCCCATGCAGAAGACGGGTACCTGACCAGGTCGCCCTCACCTTCAAAAACGACCCCCTCTGCGGAGGTCGCGAAAAACGGTCCGCCGGACCAGCGCTGGCACATTCGACAGTGACAGGCGCCGAATCCCGGCTCTGCATGAGCGACACGATAACGAACTGCTCCGCACAGGCACTGACCGGTGATGTCGCTCATTGCGGCGCCGGCTTTGCAGCTAACAGGACGATCGGTCGATTCATGATTGCGACTCCGAAATGCCGGTCGGTGTGTTTGGTTCAGTGTGCCCGAAACGCAACGTGACGAAAACACCCCCGGTCAGGTAATCAAGTTCCTCGCCTGCCACAACAATAAAGCCTGCGCGAAAATGAGGACCACCGCGGTCCAGGCGACCTCCAGGTATCCTGCCGCCAGAAATCCGGCGAATGCGATCGCGCCATTGGTCATTGCGTAGGGGAGCTGCGTACGGAAATGTTCCAGGGGCGTGGTTCCTGCACCGGTCGACGACAGGATGGTTGTTTCCGACACGGGTGACGAATGGTCGCCGAATAGTCCGCCGGAAAGGACGGCACCGATCACCACCGGCATTGGGGCGCCAGTCGCGATGGCGGCTGGCACTGCCAGCGGCATCATGATGATGATCGTGCCCCAGGAAGATCCCGTCGAGAAAGAAATGACAGCGGCGAGCAAAAACGTGGTCGCCGGCAACAAACCACCCGGCAAGCCTTCGCGTGCCACTTCGGCAACATAGGGACCGGTGCCAAGCGCCTCGCTTACCGTTCCCAGCGTCCAGGCGAGAACGAGCGTTGCCGCGATCGGCATCATCCCGGTCATGCCTTCTATGTAATGACTGAAGGTTTCGAGCAATGTTCGGACGCCGGTATAGACCATCAACAGGACAATCGTCACGGCAGCGAGGAAATAGGCGGCGGACAGGCCGGCGCGAAAATCCGAGCCGGCAACCTGTTCGAACGGAAAGCCATGGTGATTCAACGTCGCAAATAAGGTTACGCCCAGGACCAGCAGGGGTAACCAAACCAGGATCGGCCTGGCTTTGCTCTCTTCTGCCGATGCTCCGGTATCTTCAGGCAAACTGGCTTCGACAGCAGCCCTTTCAGCCCTTGCCATGGGTCCGTAGTCGAACTTCAGGTAAGTAAGCGCCGGCACCATGAATATGGCGAGCCATGCGTAAAACTGGAACGGAATTGCACTGACGAATGCGTCCCATTCCGATTGCATCACACCATTGGCGGAGAATGCGTCGGCAATGACACTCATGATAAAGACGCCCCAGCCGATAAACGGGATGAGGATGGCAACGGGCGATGAGGTGGAGTCGAGAATGAACGCCAGTTTTTGCCGTGAAATTCTGAGCCGGTCCATCAGAGGCTGAAAAACCGGACCGACGATGAGAGGCGTCCCGAGATCCGAGAAAAAGATCATGATGCCGCCAACCCAGGAAGCCAGCTGGGCGCGCGCTTTGCCGGCTACCCAGCGTGTGGCAACTCGTGCAAACGCGGTCCCACCACCGGAGTATTCGATCAGCTTGACGAATCCGCCGATGAACATGAGCAACACGAGCACGCTCGCATTGTAGGTGTCCGCCACCTCGGGAACGATGTAATTCCTGACCAGCGTCGGCACGAATAACAGCAATGATGCGTCCGCAATCATCGCCACGCCAACCAGCACGCCAGTGAACAGGCCGACCAACACGTTGCGGGCCGTCAGAGCGACCAGCAGTGTTACGAATACCGGAATCAGCGAGAGAATATTCGGCTCAGACATTCGTCCGAAGTCTACCTGTTCTGATGTAGAATCCGCGGGTCTTTTTGCGTATTGCCGTACACCAGCAATAGTTCCGAGAGTAATCAATATTGTGAATCAATTCCGAATTCGTAGTTTCCTGGTCGCCGCGCTGACGACGATTTTCCTTTTTGGCACATTCGCCGATGCAGCGACCAGCAGACACCCTGCCCGGGGCAATAACGGCATCGTCGCCTCATCGTCACGACTTGCTTCGGAAGTCGGCATCGAAATCCTGAAAAAAGGCGGCAATGCGGTTGACGCGGCCGTCGCGACAGCCTTTGCAATGGCCGTCACCTGGCCGACAGCCGGCAATATCGGCGGCGGTGGATTTCTCGTCTATCACGGCGCGAACGGTGAAGCGACGACATTCGACTTTCGTGAGAAAGCACCGCTGGCCTCGACGAAGACGATGTATCTGGACGAAGACGGCAACGTCCGTGAGAACTCGAACCACGACGGGATCCTGGCAGTCGGCGTACCAGGAACCGTAGCGGGTCTCGAACTTGCTCACCAGCGACTTGGCTCGCTGGAATGGGCGGCATTGCTGCAACCCGCCATCGACCTGGCGAGGGACGGCATGCCGATAAGCTGGCACTTGCACGACTCTTTCAAACGGCAGAACAATCGCTGGCAGCAATATCCGAGCTCGGCAAAAATATTTCTCAAAGCGGACGGCTCTTTCTATCAGCCAGGCGACACCTGGAAACAACCGGACCTCGCAGCGACCCTTGGGCGCATCCAGAAAAACGGCAAGGACGGGTTTTATAAGGGCGAAACGGCAGACCTGATCGCCGATTTCATGGCAGCGAACGGCGGCATCATCAGCCGAAAGGATCTGGCGCAGTACGAAGCGAAAGAGCGAGAACCGATACGCGGCAACTACCGTGGCTTCGAGATCGTTAGCATGCCGCCCCCGAGTTCGGGCGGTGTGGTCCTGGTACAAATGCTGAATATTCTCGAAGGCTACGACCTCGGGGCAATTGGCCACAACTCTGCGCTATACCTGCATCTGCTCACCGAGTCGATGCGCCGCGCTTATGCCGACCGCGCCAATTACCTCGGTGACCCCGATTTCAACGAAGCCATGCCGATCGACATGCTGACGTCAAAGGAGCATGCCGCCAGGCAAAGAGAGACCATCGTTATGCACTCCGCATCGGCAAGCGACCCGGCACGTTTTGCAGCGATTTATGAAAGCGAGGAGACAACACACTTCTCGGTCGTCGACAAAGACGGCAACATGGTATCGCTGACCTACACGCTGGAGAATGGCTACGGCAGCAAGATTGTCGTCGACGGCGCTGGTTTCCTGCTGAATAACGAGATGGGCGACTTCAACGCACAACCCGGCGTGACAAATGAACGGGGAACGATTGGCACCGAGCCCAACCAGATCCGGCCGGAGCAGCGAATGCTCTCAAGCATGACGCCGACGATTGTCGCGAAAGACGGCGTTCCGTTGTTCGCCACCGGTACGCCCGGGGGCAAGACCATCATCAATACCACCCTGCAGACGATCCTCAACGTGATCGATCATGGCATGAACATCGCCCGCGCAATTGACGCACCCCGTATTCACCACCAGTGGCTGCCGGACAGCACCCGCATGGAATCCGGCAGCTTCTCCGCGGACACCGTGAAGCTCTATGAGCAACGGGGGCACACCATTCGCGAGACCCGCGCAATCGGTTCGGCCATGGGCGTCTACCGGGACCCGGACACAGGCATTCTGTCCGGCGCGGCCGACCCACGCGACGAGGACGGCGGCGCGGTCGCTTACTGATCTGGGTTTAGAATTCGTATTCGATCGAAACGGCGGTGAGTTTATCCGTCTTCTTACTGCCCACTGGTACGTCGGAGTTCTGCTTGATCGTATAGGAAAAGACCAGGTTAAATCCGCCAATCAGCTTGGTGCGAACGGCGCTCACAGACTCGATGTAGGTGTTGTCGGAGCCGGATTCGACGACCACGGTTTGGTCGAAACCGGATGTCTCAGTGAAGGTCCAGGAATAGAGCAGACTGCCACGACCGATAGCGTTGCTCGTGCTCGTTCCGTCTGACCTGTCAGAGGATCGATAACCAGCACCAATACCAAGGGCCAACATGTGGGCTTCGGTATCGATTACCGTGCGCCCGTAGTTAAGCGCGTAACTCATCTGCTCGGTCACGCCGGCAAAGCGGTCTTTACGCCAGTCGATTGTACCGAATACAAAATCACGCTCGGTCCAGTTGTAGGCTGAGCGCCAGCCAACCTGGTATGACTCGGCTGTCGTCACGCTGCTGTCTTCGGCGCCATTGATCAATGCAGCGAAATGATGCTCCCAGTCATTCTTCTCGTAGCCAATACCGAAAGTGGATTTGTAGTTTGTCGTGTTGGTATTGCCTGACGTGCTCAGGTAGCCGAGCGAAAGCTCACCGGACCATGGGCCTTCGTCTTCCGATTCCGTTTCCCCCTGGGCATATACAACACCCGAGAGACTGATAATGGCAACAGCCAGTGCGCCTTTTCGCAACATGACGAAAGACCTCCGTAGATTAAGTTTAGGTAGCCACCCAGTGCCGATCATTCCGGACGGCGGGCAATCCTAGGTGATTTTGCGGGCAAAATCACGCAATCAGTTCGTTTTTTGCCGACCCGGAAATATACGGTCCTAGTCCTCTGCGGACTCCCGTGGGGGCAAAGATTTAAGGTAACTGGCGATCGCCAGTCGGTCGTCTCTTGTCAGCTTGCTGGTGTTGTCTTCGATGACATCAACCATGGAGCTGCCGGTAAAATCGCCGTCCGGCAACATGCCGATATCCAGAAAATACTCGATGTCACTCGCCGACCAGCGACCTATTCCATCGATTCGGTGGGTGGTGATATTCGGGATTTTCTCCTCGCCGAACGTGCTGCCAGCCATTTCCGTGTCTGCCTGAGATACACCGATGGCGTTCCTGGGTGTATGACACTCGCCACAATGCCCCAGGTGACGAACAAGATAGGCACCCCGGTTCCATTGCTCATCCTGCGACGGATCCGGCTCGAACCTGGCGGGCTCGAAGTTCACGGCCTTCCAGGCGCCAGCGGCAATTCGCGAAGACATGTACCACGCAAGATCGTGATCGGCGGTTTCTTTTGGGACGGGCTCGAGACTGAACAAATAGGCTTTGATCGCCAGCAGATCGTCACGGCTTGCACCGGTATATGAGGTGTAGGGAAATGCCGGGAAGTAGTGTTTTCCGTCCGGGCTTACGCCTTCCCAGAATGCATCGACGAAATCGTCGTCCGACCAGCCGCCGATACCCGATTTCATGTCCGGGGTAAGGTTTGGCGAGTAGAAAGTACCGAACGGTGTCTCCATCGCGCGCCCGCCGGCGAGCGGAATGGCATCTTCCACGTCTTCCGTATGGCAACTGATACAGCCGCCCGCATACGTCAGATACCGCCCACGTTCAACGATATCATCGGCGGCAAATGCAGAAAGGGCCGCCATCATTGCGGCGGCCCCCACCAGGATCCTCAGTCTATTGCTGCACACGGAAGCGGTCGTGACACCCCCTGCAACTCATACCGACGTTGCGGAATGCAGCCCCAATGGCTTCTTCATCGCCACTTTCGGCGGCAGTCACGAATGCGGCTGTGGCCTCCTGCAAGTTTGCGATCGCCTCGGCGAAAGCCTCCGGCTCCTCCCAGATGAGCGGCAACGCCTCTGACTCACCGACATTCGACCCCTTGGGAAAAACCCGGCTGAGCTCGTTGGCGCCGTTAGCAAGACCCTGCGCATGACCGAGCAGGTGGCCGTCGTTCTCAACCAGGCCGCGGGCAATCATCGATGCGGCGCCAATATGCCCGCGCAGGGAGGTCATCACTGCAGAGCGGTAGTCGGCGGCATCTTCCGGCGTGGTATCTGCGAAAGCGTAAAGTGAAAGAGTTGACGAAATGGTGAGCGCCGCGATGGCACTGAAGAACTTGCGTTGCATTGGTTACCCCTTTACTGAATGTGCGAGCGAAGGATAGCAGGGACTGCGACAAATGCACGAACGCTGCGGTTTTCCCTGATCCCTTATCCCGCGACCCCATGCTACAAATGATGTGCAAACCGTTCTTCAAAGGAGGCGATTATGCTGCGCAAAACCACCACAATCCTGGTCCTTGCTGCATTGGCGGGCCTCGGCGCCTGCGAAGCAGACCGCATGTCGGAGAAGGGTTTCAGCCTGCCGGAAGGCAATGCGCTCAACGGTAAGGAAGCCTTCATTTATATGCACTGCCACGAGTGCCACACGATTGCAGGAGAGGAGCTGCCTACGCTTGCGCTGGCCGATCCGCCTTACATCGCGCTCGGCGGAAAAGTCACTCGCGTCAAGACTTATGGAGAGCTGGTCACCGCGATCATCAATCCGTCGCACAAGCTCGCAAAGGGTTATCCGGTCGACACAGTCACAAACGGCGGCCTGTCAAAGATGCCACTGTACAACGGCTATATGACGGTGCAGGAGTTGATCGATATCGTAGCGTTCCTGCAGCCGCACTACGACGTTTACGTGCCGCAGTACGAGTACCGCATCTATCCGTAAGCAGCGTATTGCAGGAAAGCTCAACCGGCGCGATACGCTGTTGTCAATGGGCTCAAACTGCCGGACGGGGAAGGCGCGGACGGTCACTTACACTCCGCTTCCGCGCTGACCTCCGCATTCTCCGGCCCGAACCTTGGCCGCCTTCAGCGATCACCTGATTCGGTTTCGTTCGCATCGCCTGGCGTCTGGTGCATACGCCGGGGGCGCGTGTACACCATCAACCCGTCTCCATAGCCGCAATCAATACAAATCAGTTTCTCAATGACATTCGGGTAGCCGGGGTGATGGCGGTCGATAGTAATGTCGGACGATCGCCTTACTTTTGGAATACCGTAAAGCGGGAGGCAAATCGCCTGGTACAGGGCCAGAAATATTTCCGCCAATACGAATGGGACGATCATCGAATAGATGGGGGCGCCGAAAAAACGTCGCGCAATTTTCCGGCCCGCAAGCAGGCAATTACGCCGGTATTCAGTGCATGATGTGGCGGATATTCTCGTTTACAGAAGTCGCCGTTCCGGGGGCCGTCAAGCCGAACCTCCATTGTTCTGATAGGCTACGAACAAACAAGCCCGGTTATCGCCGACGGACAAAACAATACAGGACAAACTGATGAGTGAGCCCGACATTCAGGCCGTCAACCAGGATTTCATCCGTTACGATCAGGTGCAGAAGCGTCACACTTACCGACTCGCTGAAAGCGAGACGGACGAGTTCGATACCGACTATCAGATTCAGACATTTGACTTCGGGCGCTACCTCAACGGAAACAAAACCGACCGGCAGAAATTTGCCGAGGAATTCGGCGCCGCGGTCCAGGAAATCGGATTTTCGGTACTTACCGGTCACGGAGTCGATACCGCCCTCTATGACGAGACACATGACCGCACGGAGGAGCTGTTCACGACGACATCGATGGCCGACAAAATGCGCTTCCGCGCGAAGCGACATGGATCTGTCAGCCAGGGATATTTCCCGATTCGCGAGACCAGCGACATTCATCCGGACCTTGTTGAAGGCTGGGTCTGGTGCCGTCGCGCTTTCGACATGCCGCAATCCCGAGACCAGGAATTCCGGCCCGAAGACTTCTGGCCCGATACCAGGTACGAGCCGATCTTTCGCAAACTGACAACGGCGCATGAGAAGCTCTTCAAACCGATCACCCAGGCGATGTTCCAGGGGCTGGGATGTGATCCTCATTTGTACGACGAAAAACTGACCGACACGAATTTCGGCTTGCGTCTCAATTACTATCCGCCACTTGGAAAGGACGACGTGGAATCCGGCGCGGGCCGCCTGCTGGGCCACGAAGACGTCGACCTTTTCACAATCCTGCCCGCCGCCAAAGTGGGTGGCCTGCAGGTCTGGAATCACCTCAGCCAGAAATGGGTTCGGCTGGATGCCCCGGAAGGATCCTTGATCATCAATACCGGCGACTACATGCAACGCATCACCAATGACCGCTTGCCATCCACTTCGCACCGGGTAGGCAAACCTTTGGACGGCTCTCACCGGGACACTGCCCGAATCTCGTTTCCGATGGCCGTCTATGTCTGGGAAAACGAGATTCTCGATGTGCTACCAGGGCTTGGCGCGCCGAAATACGACCCGATCAAGGCCATCACCTTTCATACCCGGAGCACCAGCAAATTTTATGGGGATAGTTATGCAGTAGAATCGCCGGTCAACGGCGACTAAGGAATAACAAGGCCAATGACCGATCCAAGCTGGTATTCAGTACTCCCACCGATACTCGCAATCATCCTTGCCATATGGACCAAGCAGGTCATCCTGTCACTGTTCGCCGGTATCTGGATAGGCTCTACGCTGCTGAATGGCTTCAATCCGATCACCGGCGTGACGGCTGGCCTGGACGGAATCGTCAATGTATTTACCGACCCCGGCGATACAAGGGTCCTGATTTTTACGATTATCATCGGCTCGCTGATAGCAACGATCGAACACACCGGCGGCGTCCGCGGCTTTGTGCATTTTCTCGAAACCAGGCGCTGGGTACATAACGGCGTACGCGCCCAGGTTCTCGCATGGGCGACCGGGCTGGTCATCTTCATCGAATCCAACATCACCCTGCTGGTCGCCGGTGCAGTTAGCCGGCCGCTGTTTGATCGTTACAAAGTATCGAGAGAGAAACTCGCTTACCTGATCGATGCAACGTCAGCACCTGTCTGCGCAATGATTCCCCTTAACGCCTGGGGCGCCGTCATCATAGGGCTCATCGCATCGACTGGTGTAGAGAATCCGCTGCAAACCTTCATTCAGTCCATTCCCTACAATTTTTACGCAATCGCCGCGATCGCTCTGTCAGGGATTGTCATCTGGAAGAACATCAACATCGGGCCGATGAAAAAGGCCGAAGAGCGCACTGCAAACGGCGACCTGCTCTGGCCCGGGGCGATGCCGATGATCGATATTTCGGAAGAGTTGATCGAGGATGAGCCCGGCAAGATTCCGTCCGCGTCGCTAATGGTCCTGCCTATCGTGGCAATGATCCTGATGATGCCAATCGGTCTCTACATTACGGGCGATGGCAACATTATCGAAGGGTCCGGATCGGTTTCCGTCCTCTGGTCCGTCGTGTTTGCCCTGGTTGTCGCCTGGATCATGAATTTCACCCATGGCGAGCACTCCGTAAACGAGTTGATGAAGATTTTCATGCAAGGGGCCGGCGCCCTGCTCCCGATCGCAACCATTTTGTTGTTCGCGCTTGCGCTTGGCGATGTTGCGATGGAACTCGGCACGGGCATCTACGTGGCCAATATGGTTGGCGATACGATTCCCGAACCGTTACTGGCGCCACTCATATTCCTGACCTCAGCATTCATTGCGTTTTCGGTTGGTTCGAGCTGGGGAACATTCGCCATCATGATTCCTATCGCGATTCCGATTGCCACGACGCTGGGGCTGCCGATTCCGCTCCTTCTCGGCGCCGCGATTTCGGGTGCGATATTCGGTGACCATGCATCGCCAATCAGCGACACCACGGTGGTTGCGTCAATGGCATCGGCTACCGATCACATCGACCATGTACGGACGCAACTACCCTACGCGCTGGTTGCCGGCGCTGTTGCCGCGACGGGATTCCTGCTGGCGAGTCTTTTTGCCTAACCCTTTTCAACGCGCGGCCAGAAGTTGCCGGTAAAACAGAAAGAAACAGGCCCGGTCATCGTTGCCACACCATCAGCGTCAATGTCGATCTGCACGTCGCCGGCCGGCATGCTGACGGTCAACTTCCGCTCCTTCGTCAAGCCGCGTGCCAGTGCTGCATAGGCTGCAACACAGGCTCCGCTCCCGCAGGCTGTAGTAAGGCCGGCTCCACGCTCGTAAACGACCGAACGAATATGATTGGCGGACAGGACCTCTGCGATACCTACATTCACCTCGTTCGGAAACAGCTTGTGTTTCTGGATCACAGGCGCCAGCTCTTCGATATCAATTGCGTCGATATCAGCGACAAAATAGACGATGTGCGGGTTCCCAATGTTGAGCGCCATACCATCGGAAAGGGGACCGAGCCCGACATCCATGTGACAGGTGTCCCTCTCCTCGGCCAGCGGAACCTGCCGCCAGTCCATACTGATGCGGCCCATCTCGCAACTTACCTCGTGATCTCCGGTCCGCCTGCAATGGATCAGCCCCGCAAGCGTTTCAATCGTGACCTGGTCAGAGCCGGCTTCCTCCAGCAGTAACCACGCGACGCACCGGGTGGCGTTGCCACAAGCCTCAACCTCGCGCGCGTCAACATTCAAAATTCGCATGAACGCGACCGCCCCGCCACGACGCCCTTCGACCGTCGGTTCTTCGATGATGATCAGCTGGTCCCCGCCGACACCCGACTTCGGATCGCATATCCGAATAATCTCTGCGGCATCCGGTGAGAAAACCTCATCGCGCCCATCGACGATAACAAAGTGATTGTGCAATCCGTGCATTTTGATGAAGAAACGCCCGGTTGACGGCTTGTTGAATGCTATGGAATCGGTCATGTCACAGGTTGTGGGATAGCGGATGTGGTCCGCGCGATTATAGAGTACATTTGGCCCACGTCAGAGGAGTGACCATGACAGAAATACTTTTCCGCGACGACTCGTACCTGAAGGAGTGCGAAGCAACCGTTACGGGCTCCGCAGATGGCGCCGTGATTCTCGATCGCACGGTGTTTTATCCAATGGGTGGCGGGCAGCCCGGCGACACCGGCTCGATCGAGTGGGAGGATGGCCATTCAAAGATCATCGATACCCGCTACGGAGATGATGGCTCGATCTTCCACCTGCTCGAGGAGGGCGCCGAATTGCCGGCCGCTGGCACCGCGGTGACCGTCCGGCTGGACTGGGATCGACGATATCTTCACATGCGTATGCACACTGCCCTGCATCTTCTTGGCTCCGTACTCAAATACGGCGTAACCGGCGGTAATATTTCCGCGACAAAAAGCCGACTCGACTTCGACATGGAGGAAGGCGTCGACAAGGAGCAGGTAACCGCCGACCTGCAGGCCCTGGTCGCTGCGGATCATCCAGTTCATTGCCGCTGGATTACGGATGAGGAACTCGATGCGCAACCTGAGCTGGTGCGCACCATGTCTGTGCAACCGCCACGAGGGGCAGGCCGAATCAGGCTCCTTGAAATCGAAGCTGTTGACCTTCAGCCATGCGGCGGCACCCACCTGAAATCTACAGCAGAGGTTGGCGATGTCCGGGTCGGTAAAGTCGAAAAGAAAGGCAGGCGCAATCGGCGAGTATCGATTGTCCTGGACTAAACCTGGTTAAAGGTACGGGTCGGGGCCCGTGATCAAACGTTGAGGGGAAATCTGATGTCCAAACAGTTCAGTCGTCGCGACATGATGCGCGGCATAGCCAGCGGCGCAGTCAGCCTTGCATTCGCTCCAACGATATTTGCGCAGCACGGCCCCCCGCCAGGAAAGATTGCGCTCCGCTTCAACGAGAATCCGTATGGTCCGAGCGCCAGCGCCTTGAAGGCTGCCGCCGATGCCACCGCGATGGGCGCCTATTACCCGACGTCCATCAGCAACGATCTTCTTGGCGCTATCGCTGAAAAGAACGGGCTCGCCTTGGACAACATGGTCCTGTCATCCGGTTCGAATGAAGCACTGCAGGCAGCTTTTGTGGCCTGGGGAAAGCAAGGCAAGATCGTTTTGCCGGAACTCACTTACTCTGATCATTTGGATTATGCGCGGCGTATGGGCGTGGAACTGGTGAGCGTGCCGCTTGGCAAAGATATGTCCATCGACCTCGACCGGATTGCGGCCGCCGTCGACGACAGCGTCAGCCTCGTGTACATCTGCAACCCAAACAACCCGACGGGGATGACCCTGGACGGAGACAAGCTGAGAGACTTCTGTCGGACAGTTGGCCGGAAAGCGGTTGTCCTGATCGACGAGGCCTACAACGAGCTCACGGACAGGCCTGATTACACCTCGATGGTCGACCTCGTTCGGGAAGATGAGAATGTTGTTGTGATGCGCACATTCTCGAAGATTTTCGGCATGGCCGGCATGCGAGTCGGTTATGGAATGGCACGACCTGACCTCGCCAACACGATTGCAGGATACGTCATGGCCTGGCCGAATGGCGCCGGCATGGCTGCTGCCTATGCCAGCTATTCCGATGACGAATTCATCGGTTTCTCACGGGCAAAAATTCTGAAAGGCCGCGAAATGGTCAACGAGACGTTCCGCAAGAACGGGATAGAACCCTTGCCATCCCAGGGGAATTTCGTTTACGCAGACATCGGCCGAAACGCCACTGAATTTCAAAAACTGATGAATGCCCGCAATATCCTGATCCGTGGAAGTTTCGAACGCTACCCGAACTACTCACGGGTCAGTATGGGTAAGCTCGAAGACCTGGAGGTCTTCGATCGCGTGTTCACTGAGGTGTACAACGCCTAAGCGGCGTCGCAAAAATTATCGCGGCGTTTTCGGCGTATAAAGCTCCGCTTCCTCGGCGGTCAGTTCAATGACCTTGAGATGCCAGCGAATGAATGACGCGTTGATACGAAAGCGGTATTTGCCGCTGGTATTGAACATTCGCACACCATTACCCAGTGCCTTTGCACGGAGAATGTTGCCCTCCAGTACGCCGGATGTCCCGTCGACAAGATCGAGGTCAAACGAAACCATCTTGTTGTAGTCGCTGTTGATGCGCCAATCCAGGATCCACGGCGCCTTAACCGTGAATTCATCGGTCGTTTGATTGCCCGACCCCTGAAACTCTGCAGCCATATTCCTGGCGCCAGCCACGTTGAGGCTTAGCCCGATAACCATGCAGACGGCGATCTTTTTCAATACATGATTCATGTTCAAACTCCATTCGTGCGGTCATGATAATTCATACACGCTTGTCCTTCACCGTTCCGCCACTGATGTCTTTCGTACTTCAAAAGTTGCAGCTCCCCGACATTTGTCCAATACCTCGGCCTGCAGTTCCCCCGGATCGTTGATAATCTCGTAAAACAGGTCGATATAAATGCTGATCCGCCTCATTGTCGACGATGAAACATCAGCCGGCACAAGAGCGGCGGTCAGGGCCTGCCGCTTTTCATTGAAAGCGGCAATAGCCCGGGGCAAATGATCATTGTGCCAACAAAAGCCTCGATAGAGCCTTCTCCTCACGCTCTTTATTCTCAGACGCTCATCCGGCAACGCGTAATCGGTATCAATGATTCCTGCCTGGTCGAAGTCATACGGTACGACGATCCAGTCATCTTGCCTGCCTTTCTCAGCGAGAACCCTGCCATTGTGACAACAGCCCTCACCTGAAGGACCGCGCTTGTAAGCGAAATCCGTATTGGCGATCAAAAGCTGGAATAGCGCATTGTTCATCAGTTCGAAACTGTTGAACTGGCCCGTTTCTATTTTAGGGGGCCTGACAGAAACGCGCCCCTGCCGTTCCGCAAGTTCTTGTGTTGACTCAATCACGAAGGTCGGCATTTCGCGCTGCCAGCGGGACGATGTGGAATCCTGAAACGTCACGTCGATCCTGCGAGCCTTGTATGAAAATTCAGTTATCTCGTTGTAGGCACGATAAACGCCGTACTCAATGTGCATCCAGCTCTCCGCTGCACTGCCTCGTTCGCAGGGCGTTACCATCTTCAACCTTCGCTGCCCTTCAAAAACCGTGCCGACGGTATTTTCGCCAGTGAAGTCCAGGCGAATCGGTGGGTAATCGCAGATTGCCAGCCGGGCGTTTCCGCGGGAGGTCAATTTCGCGTTGATGGAACGAACTTCTCCGGATGAGTCCGTGTAACTAACGACCGCATCAAACTCCGGTTTTTTCATTCGCTGGCGAATCAGGTCGCGCATCGGAGCTTCGATGGTGATCGAAAGCGTCTGATCAGACTCGAATAGCGGCGATTCGCCGTATGCGAGACTGGATATTGTCAGTAGTGTCAGAAAAGCAATTTTTTTCATTCGCCTCACCGCTACGCTAAAAAACAAGACTGATTGTTGTTCCTTCATCGCCGGTCACCACCGCGATGTCTCCGCCATGTGCCGTCATGATCTGGCGACAAAGACTCAGGCCGATGCCACTGCCTTCCCTTTTGGTCGTAAAAAACGGCACAAAAACCTGCCCTATGGTTTCGTCGTCTATCCCCGCTCCATTATCGCTTACGCTGATCACCACGCGGCCGAATTCCAACCGACCACCAAGGGTGAGTCGCGATCCATCCCTGCCTGCCATGGCATCCAGAGAATTCCTGATGAGATTGACCAGCACCTGGTCGAGAAGGGCTGAATCGGCATTGACCGCCAGGGTACCGGGAACAACATCGATACTGACATTCACGCCTGTCAATTCCGCACTCATTAATGTCGCAATGCCGTCCAACGCATCCTTTATATTGACTTCCGTCGGGTCGGGCAGCGGAACCTTTAGCATTTCGCGATAGCGAAGTACGAAATTCATTAGCCCTTCGCTGCGCCTCGCGATCGTCACGACCGCCTCACGAATATCTTCCTTCGCTGACTCGTCATCCAGCATACCGGTGGCCGTCTGGGCAAGCGATGTCACCGGCGTCAGTGTGTTCATTATCTCGTGCGTCAATACGCGAATGAGATTGCGCCACGCACTCGCTTCGCGCGCCGTCAGCTCCCCCGAGAGATTTTCGATCGAATAGAGTCGCTCCACACCGCCTTCGAGCCTGATCTCGGAAACCGAAACTCTCAATTCGGCCGGCACGCCCCTGAGTTTCGTTTGCAGCAACTGCTGACTGCCGGCGTCGAGCGCACGCATACGTTCCGGCAGGCTCGGTTCAAGCTCAGCCAATTGATCAATGTGCGTCAGCGTCGACAGCCCGGTAAGGCGACGGGCCGGATTGTTGACGAGCGTCAGACTGCCATCCGGCCGCGATGCGATGAACGGAATCGGTACGTGGCGAACGACCGTTCCCAGGTATCCAGCCTGCACATCGCGCTCGGCGCGCGCGTCCTGGAAACGCTCCAGCACGCGATTGAACGCGCCTTTCAGTTCAGCGTCGAGATCCTCTTCGACATATCGCTTCGTGAAATCCTCGTACCTGACCGCAGCGAAGAAGTCTTCGAGCGTATCGACGTGTGCCTCGACGTAGTTCAGCAAGCCGACGACCTGCAGTATGACGATCATTCCGATGACGAGCGGAACGGCTGTTAACTGAGTCGACAACACGGCCCAGGCCAGCAATAGTGAGGATGCGGCCAGCATGACTACCTGCAGAACCGTCAGGGCACGGAACCGGGCTCGGTAGCGTTTCTTCATAAGCCGAACTTCTCGATGCGGCGGTAGAGCGCTGCGCGGGTTATGCCCAGGCTCGCCGCAGCGTGTGAAATATTGCCTCCGGCCTGCTCCAGCGCACGCGACACCATGCGCCGCTCATTATCCTCGAGATTAAGCGAGTCATTCGCACCGGAGCCACCCCCGGGAATAAGCCGAAAATCGCTCGCCACGATTATGCTGCCCTCTCCCAGGATGAGCGCTCGCTCGATTGCATGAGACAATTCGCGAACATTTCCAGGCCAATGGTGCGACTGCAATATGGCCAGCGCTTCCGCGCTCAGCTTCTTTTCAGGCAGGCGGTACTTCCTCGCATACGTCGAGATGAAATGTTTAGCGAGAGCTGGAATATCATCAGGTCGCTCACGGAGCGGCGGTAGTTCGATCTCTATCGTGTTGATCCTGTAAAGGAGATCTTCACGAAAAAGTCCATCTGCCACCAGTGATTCCAAAGGGCGGTTGGTCGCCGACAGCAGCCGCACATCGATAGGTACCGGCTGGTCGCTGCCAAGCGGCAACACTTCCCGGCTTTCCAGCACGCGGAGCAATTTTGTTTGCAATGGCGGCGGCAAGTTACCAATCTCGTCAAGAAAAAGCGTGCCGCCATCGGCAGCCTGAAAGCGTCCCGCACGATCAGCCAACGCGTCGGTGAAGGCGCCTTTGCGATGGCCGAAAAGCTCGCTCTCGAACAAGGACTCCGCGATGGCACCAAGGTCGACGGCGACCAACACCTTGTCCGCCCGCCCGGACTGGCGATGCAGCGCCTGGGCGACGAGCTCCTTCCCGGTACCATTTTCACCCCGGATCAGTACGTTGGCAGCTGTAGGCGCTACCTTCGCTACGATGTCCATCACCTTCCGCATCTGTGGTGATCGGGCAATCATTTCGTCTGCGGGCGGCAGAACGCTCAGGGCGTTGACTGTGGTCCTCGTTTGCCGAAGTCTGGCTGCCACGGTGAGTGTCGCGACCAGCTTGTCGTTTTGCCACGGTTTGAGCACGAAGTCCGCGGCGCCCTCGCGCATCGCCTGAACCGCTATATTCAGATCACCGAAGGCGGTCATTAGTATGACCACGGCATCCGGATCCAGAGCCAGGATGCGCTCCAGCCACTTGAGTCCTTCCGCGCCAGAGTTCCTGCCAATCGCAAAATTCATGTCGACAAGGAATACGTCGATCCGGGATTCCGTCATCATCGCTTCGATCCGGGACGGGTCCCCGGTTGTCAGCACACGCTCGAAATGCTGCCTCAGCAACAGCCGCGCCGCCGTCAGCACGTCCGGATCGTCGTCGACGATGAGAACCGAGGCATGAATGGTCATGAGTCGACTGTATCGGGCCAGGTGTCCGAAATCGATCACTTATTTTCATATTCGGACACCGGCGGCCAATAACGGGCTCGTAAGTTGTTGATTTATATGCGCTCGAAGTTGGCATGCGGATTGCTACCTATAAGTATATGAACCAGCAAGAACAGCCGCCCGGTGTCGGCAGCATGGATCGGCGGATCGAGAAATCTTCGCGCCGGCCATTTTTCATTGGCGCAGGCGTTGCCGCTGTCGTCGTCATTGTCGTGCTGTTTCTGTTTACCAGGAACACATCGACATCGTTCACCCTGGACGGGCAGCGCATCCGGACTGCAGAAGTATCCAGCGGTATGTACGAGGATTACATCCCGCTGCGCGCGAACGTCGAACCGGAGAAGACCGTTTACCTGGACGCCATCGAGGGCGGCCGCGTCGAGGACATCCTCGTCGAGGAAGGCGCCTTTGTCGAAAAAGGCCAGCCATTGGTTGACCTTTCCAATACTTCGCTGCAGCTCGATGTCATTGCACGCGAAGCAGAAGTGAGCGAGCAACTAAACAACCTGCGAAATACGCAACTGGCGATCGAACAAAATCGACTCAAACTCAAGGGCGACCTGATTGAAATCGATTATCAGATCGTAAAACTCACAAGGCTCGTGAATCGCTACGAGGAACTGGAAGGTAACCAGTTTATTTCGAAGACCGAATACGAAAACAGCCGTGACGAGCTCGAATACTGGAAGAACCGACGCCTGATCACGGCAGAAAGCCAGGCACAGGACGAGAAAATTCGCCTTGCTCAGATTGAGCAGCTCAATAGCTCAGTCTCGCAACTGGAGAAGAATCTGATACTGGCTCGGGCCAACCTGGAAAACCTGTTGATTCGCGCACCTCGCAGCGGCCAGCTGACGTCATTGAATGCTGAACTGGGCGAATCCAAATCACCTGGCGAAAGGCTTGGCCAGATCGACGACGTCGATCGTTTCAAAGCGGTTGCCCTCGTCAACGAGTTCTACCTCAACCGTGTGCGCCTTGGGCAACAGGCATTGCTCGACATTAACGGTCGGAATTATCGCCTCGAAATCAACAAGATCTATCCGGAGGTCCAGGCCTCCCAGTTTGAGATCGACCTGAAGTTCCTGGGCGAAGCCCCTGTCGATATTCGCCGCGGCCAGACACTGCAATTGCGCCTCATTCTCGGGGACACCGAGGAACGTGCCGTTCTTTTGACCAATGGTCCGTTCTTCAACGACACCGGCGGCGCCTGGGTATTCGTCCTCGGCCCTGACGGTAAAGTCGCCACGCGGCGCCAGGTGCAACTGGGCCGCCGCAATCCAAACTCCATCGAGGTCGAATCGGGTCTGATTCCCGGCGACGTCGTCATCATTTCGTCTTATGCAAATTTCGTTGAAGTCGATCGCCTTTTCATCGACCGGTAAGAAATTAAAAAAATCAGGAGCGGGAAAATGATCAAGATGCACGATCTGACCAAGTCATACAGAACTGCCGACGTCGAGACGACGGCCCTCAGCCACATCAATGTCGAGGTTAAAGCAGGTGAATTCATCGCAATCATGGGGCCATCGGGTTGTGGTAAATCAACATTGCTGAACGTACTCGGCATGCTGGACACGCCCGATTCAGGAGGCTATCTGTTTGCCGGTGAAGATGTTGCCGGGTATAGCGAGAATCGCCTCGCCGACATCCGGAAGGAAAATATCGGTTTCATTTTCCAGAGCTTTAATCTCGTGGATGAATTATCCGTCGCCGAGAACGTCATGCTGCCACTTCTCTATCAGAAAGTGCCGCCCGGTGAACGTAAAGAACGGGTCCAGGCCGTCCTGGAGCGCGTTGGCATTGCACATCGTGCCGACCACCGACCGCAGCAGCTATCAGGCGGACAACAGCAGCGCGTTGCCGTCGCTCGTGCCGTTGTTACCAACCCGAAGTTGATCCTCGCTGACGAGCCAACCGGTAATCTCGACTCGACCAATGGTGAGGAGGTTCTGGACCTTTTGAATCAGCTGAATGATGACGGCACAACCGTCATCATGGTGACCCATGATCAGAGCCATGCAGACCACGCAAGCCGCATCATCAACATGCTGGACGGTCGCGTACTTTCCGAGAATGTCGTCGGCATGAAGCAGGCCGGAGAGGTGCGTCATGCTTAGTAGTTACCTCAAAATCGCCTGGCGGAATCTCGTCGGCAATCCGTTATTCAGTGCGATCAACATTGTCGGGCTGGCCATCGGCCTGGCGTGTTGCATCATCATTACCCTGTTTGTTCGATATGAAATGTCATACGACAAGCACTGGGACGACGCAGACCGGATCTACCGGGTAACGCGCGACTTCTTCGGTAACGACCTTAAACTTGCCGCCGTGGCGCCACCAATTGCCCCACTAATGAAGCAGGACTTCGCCGAGGTCGAGGACATCACACGAATCCTCTCGACAGGTGACGTGACGCTGACGCGCGGCGATATGCGTGTTCGCGAGCGGCAGATGGTCCTTGCAGACCCGAATGTGTTCGAATTCTTCAATCTCGAATTCGTCAGCGGTGATCCGGATTCCGCGCTGAGCGGCCCTCTGGATATCGTCCTGACCGAACGTGCTGCCGAACGTTACTTCGGCGACGAGGACCCGCTTGGACAGACCCTGAACCTGATGGATCAGGCGGACGTCACAGTGCGGGCCATCATCAAGGATCTTCCTGACAACACGCACATGGAATTTGAGCTGCTCGGCTCCATCGCGGCGATTCCGCTCATGATGGGCCCGGACGAACTCGAGAGTTGGGGCAGCAACAACTATTACACTTATGTGCGACTTCCCGAAGGCTATGATCCGGCAAATCTCGAGGCGCAGTTCAATGACTTTCTCGTACGACACTGGAACAAGGATGCTGAAAGCAGCTCCGCACTAGGGTTGCAGCTGCTACCGGATATTCACCTGACGTCGAACCGTGACGGGGAATGGCGCACAAATGGCAGTATCGGCGTCGTCTACACATTTTCCGCGGTGGCGATATTTGTACTGCTGATAGCCTGTATCAATTTCATGAATCTGACCACGGCTCGATCAACGCAGCGCGCTCGCGAAGTCGGCGTTCGCAAGGTTGTCGGTGCAAACCGGCAGCAATTGATCATGCAGTTCATGGGTGAGTCGATCATGTTGACTGCAATCGCCATGCTGCTCGCCGTGGCCATGGTGGAAATTGTACTGCCGATGTTTGCGGCGTTTCTCGAGAAACCGCTAGCCTTTTCACTGGCCGAGCCCACAGCATTCGGCCTGCTGCTGATCAGTATCCTGATTGTCGGCACAATTGCTGGCAGTTACCCGGCGTTATACCTGTCAAAGTTCAAGCCAGTTGAGGTACTGAAGGGACCAGCATCCGGAAGCGGATCCTCACTGCTTCGCAAGTCCCTGGTTGTGATTCAGTTCGCGACATCAATCGCCCTGCTGATCGCAACCGGCGTTGTGATGGCACAAATGAAGTACGCGCAAAATGTCGATCTTGGTTACGACAAGTCCAGAAATCTCGTCACCAGGCTGCCCTTCTTTGCCGAATTCTGGGAATTGTATGAGCCGATGAAGGCTGAACTCGAAGCGCATCCCGATATTCTGTCAGCAGTCTATTCATCCCGGGTGCCGAGCATGCAAAACAACGATGGCACCGGCTACATTCCCGAAGGGGAACAGATAGCAATGGAGAACTTCCAGGCGATGGCGGTCATCAAGACCGATTACCAGTGGTTCGATCACTACGACATCGATTTCCTCGCTGGCCGCCCGTTTCGACAGAATGAAATGCGGGTCGAAGAGGTGTCCGAGGAAAACCCGGTCGTTCGCTCCGTTGTTATCCTGAACGAGTCCGCTGTCAGGCGTTTTGGCTGGACACCGGAAGAAGCCGTCGGCAAGGTGCTGCGTGAACCGCAGCGAATGGAACTCGACCAGTTTGTCGATTCCGAAGTCGTCGGCGTTATTCCCGATATACACTTTTCGTCCTTGCACCTGGAGATGAAAGCAACTGTATACGGACCGCCAAACCCGAATTACGGCCGCGCCATTTCAGTCAGGATTGCTCCCGGCAATCCTGACGCCGCCATCCGGCACTTTGAGGAAACCTGGAAGAAGATGGTCCCGAATGAACCGGTATTCTGGGAGTTTCTCGATGATCGGTTCGATGCGCTATACCGCTCGGAACAGCGTCAGGCGAAGATGTTCGGCGTATTCTCCGCGTTCGCAATCTTTGTTGCGACGCTGGGACTGTTCGGTCTTGCGTCATTCACTACCGAACGACGCACCAAGGAAATCGGCATTCGCAAAGTGATGGGAGCGTCCGTGAAAGACATTGTCTGGCTGTTGACGTCCGACTTCACGAAACTGGTTGTGCTGGCAAACATTATCGCCTGGCCGGTCGCATACTTCTTCATGAGTGACTGGCTCAACCGCTTCGCCTACAAGGCACCGTTTGGCGATTGGGCGTGGTTGTTCGTCGCCAGTGCGGTCGCTGCGCTGGCGGTCGCCTGGCTGACCATTGCCTTGCAGGCAGGACGTGCAGCTATGGCACGGCCGGTCTTGGCACTGCGCTACGAGTAACTGCATTACGCGCCGGGCGTATTCCTGCGCGCCAGCCGCAGGAGGGCGCCCGGGGCGCAGTCACAGCATGGTGGCGCTCAGCGAATCGACTTGAGCGTCTTTTCGATCCTCTGAAATGCGTCTTCCAGAACTTCACGATCCTGGCCGAACGCGACGCGCAGGTGATGATCCATGCCGAACGAGTCACCGGCACCGACAAAGACGCTGGCGTCACGACAAAGCTTTTCCATCAATTCTGTTGAATTGATGTCGAGGTGATAGCGGATAAAAGTCACGGCGGACGCCTGCGGCGGCGTGTAACTGAACAAACCATCCTGACTGTCCATCCACTCTTCGAGCACGGGAAAGCCGTTGCGGATGTAGTCGCGAGTTCTTTTCAATAGCCGCGGGCGAACTTCCGGCGACAATGCATGGGCGGCCAGCAAGTTACTCAACATGCCGGCTGTGATCGTCGTGTACTCGTGACGCCGCCAGATATCCTCGATCGTATCCGGCGGTCCGACGATCCAGCCAACCCTGAGTCCGGGTAGTGCATAAGCCTTGCTCATGCTGCCCAGGGCGACAACCTTGTCGTAGCGGCCAAAAAATGAAGGTGTCTCTTCTTCCTGCAACCGTTCAGCGCCACGATAGACCTCGTCTGCAAGAATCCAGGCGCCGACCCGGTCTG
>JAHEFF010000090.1 GCA_024640315.1 Woeseiaceae bacterium | reverse complement strand
CGCTTCATTGGCGGCGGCGACCTCGCCTAATTCGGGCGCCTCGTCCAGAATTTTGCTCCAGTCAGCGCTGATGAACCCGGTTGCGCCGCCTGAAATTTCAACTTCGTGCCAGCCTGGTGTCGACTCAACGAGCAGCATCCAGTCGCCTTGATTCAATCGACCCACAATTTCGGACTTCGAATCCGGCGACATACGGATGTTGACGTTGTTTTCGACCGAGTCGATAGGTACGACCACTTCAGCCGCTGACAGGAGCGGCAACATCAACAACATAAGGCCAAGGCGTTTCATAACGATCTCCGAAATTCGGTGTCTGGCACTCTTTTTGCCACAGATGCACGGTAAAGAATGTGACACAGTTCCGCTGCTCAGAAATTGTTAACAAAATCAGATATTTATCGCCCTCCCATTCCGCAAAATATGACCTGTAACGGATCGTTCGGCTAGTCCTTGACGATGACCGAAAAGCCGTCGAATTGATACTCGCGATTACCATCGCTAATCGTCACATCACCGGCAGCGCCCGATTCGATATCGGCGAATGCCTTACCGAGCGCGGTCATGTATGCCGAATCCACCACCGGCACATTGTGGGACGTCAGAGCCCTGTCAATTTCGCCCGCCAATCCCGCAAGACGCGCCGCTGAACGGGAATAATCTTCGAAACTCGAGCCTTCGATGTGCGTATAAAGAGGCGCAAGGTAAAAAGTATCTCCGGTCAGGAGCAGACGATTTTCCCTGTCCAAAAGGCAAATCGAATCCGGCGCGTGCCCTGGTGTAAACAGGATTTCGAGGACTCGGCCACCGATGTCTATCTGATCGCCTTCATATATAAATTTGTCGATTTCAAATGCATGACTCCGATACTGGTCGGGCGAAAAGCCATCCGGCAATGGCTTCCAGACCCAGCCTTCCTGCAGGAAGCCGGCGACCGCGTCGGGCGAACTACCCATTGAACGACTCTTCGTGTAGTCGAGAGAGGTCCCGTAGATCGTATCGAACAGGTAGTTGCCACCAATGTGATCGTAGTGCGTGTGGGAATTAAGAACCACCACGTCAAGGTCGGTGAGTTGGTCGACCACGCGGCGAATATTGCCGATACCGAGTCCGGTGTCGAACATGAGCGCAAAGTCCTCGCCGACCAAAAGGAAAGACATAACCTCTTCGAACTGACCCGGCTCGTAAATCGCATAGATCCCGTCGTCGACCAGGTAGACCTCGAACCAGCCTTCACTTTGATCGATCTTCTGGTAGGCGCCCCATTCCGGGCGCGGCAGGCTGTCCCACCAGTTGTCTTTGCCAGCACCACGATTCTGAACCTGCTCGTTGTCTGCAACGACAGGAGCGGCTGGCTCTAAAGGTTCAGAACAAGCACACAAAAAAAGCATCAACGCGACAAGAATACTGCGCAACATAATTGGTATTTCCATTTCAGGTATCGCGTGAATTCTATCCCGCGCAAGTTCGCTTTGCATACCGGCACAAGCCCGGCAATACTCTGTCCATGCTCAAATGGCTTGCCAGGTGTATTTTCAGAATCAGCGGCTGGAAGATGATTGGCCAGGTTCCTGATATCAGGAAGGCGGTATTCATCGCTGCGCCTCACACGTCGAACTGGGATGGCTTCTGGTTGCTCATTTACAAGGTCGCCATCGACGTTGATGTCCGCTTCCTGGCCAAAGACACCCTGTTCTGGTGGCCGCTCGGTTCGATCCTGAATGCCCTTGGGGCCATGCCCATAGATCGACGCGATGCAACATCGATCGTGCCGCAACTCGTCGCTGCATTCGAAACGGAAGACCGTCTTTTTCTTGCGCTGGCGCCTGAAGGCACACGCAAGTGGATGCCATACTGGAAGACAGGCTTTTACCGGATCGCCAAGGCTGCGGACGTGCCGATCATACTGGCCTTCATCGACTACAAAAAAAAGCAGATGGGCATCGGACCCGTGTTACCTGACGGGCGAACAAGAGAGGAGGACCTCGAAACCATTCGCCGGTACTACTCCCAATTTGTTGGCAAACGCCCGGAACTGCAGGGGCCGATCGAGTTCCCGCCGGAATAGCTACCAGTTCGTTTGCAGGCTCACGAACAGGTTACGACCCATTGCGTCAATACCGGAACCGTGTACCCGGTATTGCTTGTCGAACAGGTTCTCGATTTGTGCGGTTACCCGCCACGCCTCATTGACATCCCAGCTACCCAGGATGTTGGCTGTCACCCAGCCTGGTGTACCTTCCGGGTTGATCCGGACATCACGAATATCCCTTGCACTAAGACGATCCTGTTCCCCTGAAAACAGAATATAGGGCTCTACTCTGATCGTATCCGCCGGGTAGTAGGTCAATGAAGCCCGTCCGTTGAACGGCGGAATTCTGTCGCCAGCCTCCTGCACGCCTGTTGCGTCGGCCTGCTCCCCGTGCACATAGTTGACGACCATGGCAGCGATTAACGACGGAGCGAACATGAACTGACCTGCCACTTCGACGCCATAAATGTCTGCGCTCGCCACATTCCTGCTCTGCGTAATGTCCCGACCGCCCGGCGTAATTGCACCGGTTAAGACAGATGCGATCCGATCGGTGTAATGCAGCTTGAAGAAAACGACATCCAGGTCCCAGCGATCCTTCCGGTGTCGCACACCCGCATCAAACTGTGTGATCCGCTCTGATTCGAGATCAGGATTGGGGATATTGAATCTATTGCCCGGACGCTCGCCCAGCGTGCCGAGATCGAATACGTTTGGCGCGCGAAAACCGTGCCCCACGTTCGCTGTTAACTGGGTGTCAGCCGACAGGTCGAAGCTCCAGCCGAGATCGGCACTGATATCGTTTTGCTCGGCAGAGGTCGCCGGCACGACACCTGTTTGCGGAAGCTCGGTCTTGATGACACTGTACCGAAGGCCTCCTGAAAACGAATTTCGCTCTCCTGCGGTCAGCATGTAATTTCCAAACACGGCAGCCTGGTCGACCGTCGACCCGTCCGGAAATCGCGATGCAACCGGCTGCATCGAGCCAGCCTGCAGGTCTTCTTCGTAGCGCGTGCTGCGCACTTCGTCATGATAGAAATCGACGCCTGCGATCCACGACCCGGCGTCCGTTTCACCACTCGCGTTCGCGGTCAGGCCAAAGAGATCGCTCCGGTTGTTTTCGTAGCGCCGGATATCTGACTGATAGTCGCGTGAAATACGATCGTCAACAATTCGCTGCCAGCCGAGATCCACCGTCCACGTTGCGCCCCACAATCCGGAATCACGCGAATGACGAATGTGGGCAAAGATCCGGTCGTTGGGCGCGAAATAGAACTCCGAGGCGGACGGCTCGGTCTGTCCGAATCCGGGCACAAGTTCGTCCACCCGGGGAGTCATTGGCTGCCTGGCCATTTGTAAATCAAAAAGCCAGCTCTCCCCTTCTTTGGGTGTTGCCGATACGGCGACACGGGCGCCCCTGGACTTGTAGCCACTCGGCCCGATACGAATACCACTTCCTGTGCGGCGGTCACCTGTGCTCAGATATTCACCGCTGACCAGGGCCGCCAGCTTCTCATTGCCAAACTCGACGGAACCCCGCAAGATTTTCGCCAGGTCAGCTGTATCAAACGCGAGATACGCGTCTCCTTGCGCCCCCGATGAGTCTAATTTCGGCACCCGCGACAATACCTGCACCACGCCGCCGACTGCATCACTACCGTAGAGCGAAGCTGGTGCGCCGCGCACGATCTCGATTCGATCCAGGGTCCCGGGTGCTATAAGTGCAAGGTATTGCGTTGGCGCATTGCGAAAGATGGCGTTGTTCAAGCGCATCCCGTCAACCAGATGCAGAATCTCCGAACCCTTTAGTCCTCGAATGATGGCAGCACCCTGTCCGGGTGTTGTCTGTTGCAGAAAGACACCCGGTTTCGCCGCCAGTGAATCGGTCATCAGCTTTGCGCGCGAAATCTCCTCCGAAGTAACGACCGTGAGTGCGGCGGAAACATCCTGAACTCCGGTTGGACGGCGTGTCGCCGTGACCTGGATTTCCTCGATGACCTCGGCATCCTGGCCGTACAACGATTCCGTGAAGACGATACAAAGCGGGACGCAGGCAAGAAATCTCAAACTGACAGGTGTGTGATTCAATATGGTTGATTACCGGTTGGCACCGGCCCGGCCTGGGTGACTTCGCTATCTCCGGCTTGACTTCGCGACTTCGAAATCCTGCGGTCGACTGGTTCGCACTTCCTCAACGACGTTGACATTACACGCGATCGAAATGCGCACACCGTTTCCGACAAACGGGTGGACCATATGCTTGACCCAGCTCGGAAAGACCACCATGCGTCCAGGACGATTGGTAATAAACATGCGCGCATCGAGGATAGTATTCGTCACCTGGATGAAGGTTGTCGCCTCGCGCGGATCCAGCAGCTCGAGCATACCGGAATACGGGATGGATTCGTCGGGCTCCCCGGATGAGACGTAGTAAACGATGGAATACATTGCATTCGGGTGCGAGTGGACGACATTGTAATTGCCGTTCCTGCAGACGTTGGCCCAGCTGTCGAACAAGAGCGTGAAGGTACGTTCGCTGCCATCCTTGCGGACAAGCGCGCCGAGGAGTTCGAAAATGGTCGTCTCCATCATCTGTTTGAGCCTGACAATACAGGGGTCGGATCGCATCAAGAGGTTGCCGCGTGACTGCCAGCCACCCGCATTAGAGCGAATACCCCGCCCCTGGTCGTCCGACTGCTCTTCGGCCGCCACGAGGTCGTAGATCTGCTGGTTCATCTCCTCGACATCGGGCCAGTCGACCGACACGAACGGTGTACCGAACATCGTACTGATGGATTGTTGAAAATCGATTGTCGGCAATGCTTCCTCGGTCATCATCCTGTCCTTCACTTCACTCGCTTAACAATGGCTTTACGTCCGGCACCACCGACCCGTAGCTGGTACTCGTTCAGCACGCCGGTCGAAATCACCACGTCGAACTGCTGGTTCTTCGGGTATGGATAATATCGCTTTTCGATTTGAGTCCAGACCTGGCCATTGTCGAGATGGAAGACGAGCTCGCCGTAGTGGGTCTTGGTTACGTCGACCACGGTCGCACTCATCGTTTTGGACCGTGATTCCGCCACGCTTTCCAGGTACTCCCGGCCAAAGCTATCGTCCCCGTTT
>JAHEFF010000015.1 GCA_024640315.1 Woeseiaceae bacterium | reverse complement strand
CCCGAGACGACGCGGCAAGCATATTTAAAGGGCAGGATCTGAACGATGTCGGGCACGCTTATTGTGACAGGCGGTAGCAGGGGGATTGGCGCGGCCACGGCGAAGCTTGCTGCCGTTCGAGGCTACAGGGTCTGCGTCAACTATCATGAGAGCCGGGCAGCCGCGAAACAAGTTGTTGATGACATTGTTGCCGCCGGCGGGCGGGCGTTGGCCGTTGCCGCAGATGTCGCAAATGCAGATCAGGTCAGGGACATGTTTAATTTGGCCGAGAATGAATTTGGCCCGGTAGTCGCGCTGGTTAACAACGCCGGAATTCTCGGGCAACAGTCTTCTTTTGCAGGGATTGGCGTTGCCAGGTTCGAAAGGATTCTCCGCACTAATGTCACAGGGGCTTTTGTCTGTGCAAAGGAAGCGCTTCGAAGAATGTCAACGTCAAAGGGCGGTGGCGGGGGGGCGATCGTCAACATATCGTCCGTTGCTGCGCGTACTGGTGCGCCGTTCGAGTATGTTGATTACGCCGCCTCGAAAGGGGCGCTCGATTCGATGACAGCCGGGCTGGCTCGCGAGGCTGCAGCCGAAGGCGTTCGTGTGAACCTGGTTCGCCCGGGTTTTATCTACACCGATATGCACGCGTCCGGTGGTGAGCCGGATCGCGTCGATCGCCTGGCAGGCGACATCCCGCTCGGACGGGGCGGGGAACCCGAGGAAGTGGCCCGCGCCATCCTGTGGCTGCTGTCAGATGCCGCGGGCTACGCGGTCGGCACGCGCATCGATGTGACCGGAGGTGTCTGATTCGACTGAAATGCCTGTTACTACAGGATTTCCGGCAATTGTCGGGCCTGGCGCCAGGGTGCTGGTACTTGGCACGTTGCCGAGCCAGAAATCACTGGAAAAAAATCAATATTACGGGCACCCGCAAAACGCTTTCTGGCTGATTATGGGGGCATTGTTCGATGCGGGCCCGGACAAACCCTATGCCGCCCGCACAAAATTAATCGTGCAAAATCGGTTGGCGGTCTGGGATGTGCTGGCGGCGTCCGTAAGGCCGGGGAGTATGGACTCATCGATCGACGCTTCGACGGCGGCGCCCAACAATTTCGAAACGTTTCTGCGGCAACAGCCTGGCATTGCGCTGGTCTGTTTCAATGGTCAGGCTGCGGCAAGGCTTTATGCTCGATTTGTTGCGCCGTTGCTCCAAAAAAGCTCCAATGCTGTTGAATACAAAACACTGCCGTCTACCAGCCCGGCGCATGCATCGATGAGTTTTGAAGAGAAGCTCAAGCGGTGGAGTATCGTCCGGGCTGCGGCTAATAACAGGAGAATAAAATGATTGGCTACGTGATGCTTGGCACGAACAAATATGATGAAGCAGCAAAATTCTATGACGAGTTGCTGGGATCGATCGGCGCAGGACGCTTCATGGAAGCAGAGAACTTTATTGCCTGGTCGACCGGGCCCAGTGCGGCTGCACTCTGTATTTGTCATCCCTATGACGGTAATGCCGCAACGGTTGGCAACGGTGTCATGGTAGCGGTCAACGTCGATTCGCGAGACAAGGTCGATGCGCTGTATGCCAAGGCATTGGAACTTGGTGGCACTGACGAAGGCGCGCCAGGGCAAAGAAGTGACAATTTCTATGCCGGTTATTTCCGCGATCTCGATGGCAACAAGCTGAACGCATTCTATTTCGGAGAGTAGGTTGATTTGCGGGCACGGCCAGTCCGCGACCGCAACTTCCGCACCCCAAATCGGTCAG
This sequence comes from Woeseiaceae bacterium, assembly GCA_024640315.1. GTDB lineage: Bacteria > Pseudomonadota > Gammaproteobacteria > Steroidobacterales > Woeseiaceae > SZUA-117. Next base: position 60,551 of record JAHEFF010000015.1, on the reverse strand, counting down.
AAGAGCATGAAGAAAGAGAAATCCTGGCTAAGGAACGACCTGCCGCAAATTCTACTGATCATTTTCGGCATATTCGCCATGCGATCGTCGCTGGCCGACCATTACTACGTTCCCTCCGGATCCATGGAATACACCCTGCTTTCCGGTGACAGGGTGCTGGTCAGCAAAGTGACCTATGGTCTGCGTGTGCCGTTTACGAACTTCGAATTACTGGATGGACACCCGGTCGAACGCGGTGACGTTGTCATTTTCGATTCGCCCAGGGACGGCACGCGCCTGATCAAGAGGATCGTAGGTATCGGCGGTGATACCGTCACGCTGAAAGATGGACACCTTTTGGTGGATAACCAACCGCTTGCAGCGGAAGTTGGAACGACGGAAGCATTCGGCGAGCGCATGGTCGCGCTCAACCTGGAAGACGGCGGCGGGCCCGACCTGGTTAATCAGGAGATTCCGGCTGGCATGTTATTGGCCATCGGTGATCACCGCGGTAGCAGTCTCGATGGCCGGTACTTCGGGCTGGTGCCGGAAGCGGCGGTTTACGGCAAAGCGCTTGCTGTTTACCGGCGCAAGGAAGAAGGATTTGTCTGGCGTCCGCTGTAACTGGCTGGCAGCGGTTGAAAAAGTCTCAGCCGAATCGAGACTGCGTCAAAACAGCCGCAAAATACTCATGGATTCCCGTATACACGCCGCTTTGATGGATGAGGAGTCCGAATGCCGCGGAGCCAGGACGGCGGGAGCAGCGACTTCAATTTTGCCTTGTCTCGTTCACGGCTGAGACATTTGATCCTGGCTTCTAGAGTGCGCTGTCGCCGGTTTCGCCGGTCCGGATTCGCCAAACCTGTTCCAGCGAGCTGACAAAAATTTTGCCATCGCCGACTTTGCCCGTCTTGGCGCTATTGATGATTGCTTCGACAACCTCATCCAGGCGGTCATCCGATATCGCGACTTCAATTTTCGCTTTTGGCAGGAAATCGACAACATATTCCGCGCCGCGATAAAGCTCGGTATGTCCGCGTTGTCTGCCGAAGCCTTTGACTTCGCTGACGGTCATTCCCTGTACGCCGACTTCGCTAAGTGCGTTTCGGACATCATCCAGTCTGAAGGGCTTTACGATCGCCGTGACAAGTTTCATTGGCTTTAAGCGTCCTGTTTGAGTTGTGTCAAAGAAAAACTGTACCGCCGTCGACCATTGTAGTCTGTCCGGTTGTCATTTTGCTCAAGTCGCTGGAGAGAAACAGAACGGCACCGACGATGTCTTCGGTCTCCAGTGGTTTTCGAATGGCCTGCTGGCTTAGCGTCACCTCGACCACCTTATCGCGTTTTTCGCCAAACACTTCACCGGTTGCGTCTGTGTTAACGACATTAGGTGCAACGGCGTTGACCCTGATATTGAAACGCCCGAGCTCACGAGCAAGCCCTCGCGTCGCACCAATGACGGCTGCCTTTGACGCTGTATAGTGCAGTCCGTTCGGCATGCCGTAGGTTGCGGCCAATGAGCTGATGTTCACGATTGCGCCGCCCCCGCGTTCTCTCATCGAGGGCAACACAGCTTTGCAGCATTGCCAGATACCCTTGACGTTGACATTCATCGTTGCATCCCACTCGGATTCTTCGAGCTTGTCGAATGGCGCGAAAGTCAGACTGCCATAGAGTGCGGCGTTGTTGATGAGAATATCGATGCCGCCAAAATTTTTGACGGCTGCCTCCGCCATTTCCCGCGTGCTTTCGGCACTGGTCACATCCGTCCTGAGAGCGAGCCCCTCAGAGCCTGCGTTCGTGATGATATTGAGTGTGTCGTCGCAATCGCGCAGATCACACGCAATAACCTTCGCACCGCGACTTGCGAACTGCTTTGCATACTCCTGCCCCAGCCCGCGAGCCGCGCCGGTGATGATGACAACTTTGTTTTCGAAATTCATTGGGTCAGGGATTCCCGGGCTCGATGCCGCGCTATGCTAGCAATACTGCACTATGATTCCTACACTGCGTGCCATGAGGCTTGTCACTGATCTGGGCGGCGGTTATCTTCACCATAGCCTGGCGCTGACATCCACGGCCCTGCACAGGATAAGTCGCTGATAAAGAAATGATTGTGTCTATTTCCGAGAAAATCCGGCAAGCCGAAGGCCTCCGCTATCATGGTGGTGCGCTCATTTACGCAGTCGGAACCTACTTGCTTGGCTGGCTTGGCCTGTTTTCGCCAAACTGGATAATTAATATCGGCGCCACGCTGCTGCTTGCGCATGGCATGACAATCGCCGCCTACATGATCCACGAGTGCGGGCACAACCTGGTGTTCAGGAGCGGCCGCGATAATGCGCGACTCGGCCGCATTCTCAGTTGGCTGTGTGGCGCGTCATACGGCACCTACGAAGATATGCGCTACAAGCACTTCCGGCACCATGTCGACAACGACGACGTTGTCTGGTTCGACTACGAAAAGTTCTTCGAAAGCCATCCAGGCATTTTGCGAGTCACCCGCCTTCTCGAGTGGTTTTACATCCCGGCGCACGACCTGATCATGCATTGCATCATGGTTTTCACGTCATTCATCATTCCTCAGAGAAAAAATCAGCGGCGCAGAAATTTGAGTGTCATCCTGATTCGGGGAGGCATTTTTATTGCGCTGCTCGCCTACGTTCCAAAAGTTGCGCTTCTTTATGCAGTCGCATACTTGTTGATGATGACAGTCCTGCGCTTCATGGATAGCCTGCAGCATGACTACCCATACAGCCTGACTCTGTTTGAATTTGACAAGCCGCCGCGAAAAGGAAATTTCGCGTGGGAGCAGGAACACACGTTTTCGAATCCGCACACATTAAAGTGGGACTGGCCGAACTGGTTTACGCTGAATTTCGGTTTTCACAACGCGCATCACGATGACATGACAGTGCCCTGGTATCGTCTGCCGGCCAAACATCGTGAGATGTTTGGGACCGACCGTGCCGCGGTCATTCCGTTCGGTGCGCAGCTCAGAATATTCCACAAACAAAGAGTGCGTCGGATTGTTGGTAACCACGAGGGTGTCGAACCGGAAGGCAGGGAATTCCTGAAGGCCGCGCAGCGTGCCGAAGTTTACGGTGGCAACGCCGCATCATTCCTGACGTCTTTTTGACGCACCGGTCAACTTCGTTGCAGCAACTCAAGATTTATCAGTCTTTCTGGGCAATGGAACTTCGCAGCCCGGACAGGCCTGAAAGATCTCACGAAGAGACGTTCCGGATGGTCGCCGAGGCAGGCTATGACGGGATGTGCATCGATCCCTCGGTCGAAGAGATATCGAAGTTTGCCGAACTGAAACCGCTTTATTCGGAGTACGGTCTCAATTGCATGATGAATGCGTTCCCGTTCGAGCCAGGTGATATGCAGCCGCTTTACCAGCTGTCCAGCGAACTCAACGCGTCAATCGTCAATATTATCGGCGGCGTCATGCCAATCAGGCCGGAAGATTCAGTGCCCGTTATCCGCCGGTGGATGGCCGAGGCAGAAGATGCTGGCCGGACTGTGTTGTTCGAGACGCATCGCGATAGTCTGCTTAATGATCTCTACTACACGCTGCAGGTGATGGATCTTGTGCCGGAAATGCGTCTTTGCGCTGATCTTTCACACTTTGTTGTCGATCGGGAGATGCGTGAACCGATCAGTGAGCGAGATCAAGGCTATATCAGCCGTGTGCTCGAGCGATCGGACTGCTTCCAGGGGCGCATTGCGAACAGGGAGCAAGTTCAAATTCAGATCGAGTTTCCACAACACCAGGAATGGGTGGCAATATTCAAGGGCTGGTGGAAGGAAGGTATGCGGCGCTGGCGAGAGAGAAATGCCGATGATGCAACATTGATTTTTCTCTGTGAGCTCGGGCCGCCACCCTACGCAATAACCGATGGCAGCCGGCACGAACTGTCCGATCGCTGGGACGAAGCGTTATTGATCCGGCGTTGGGCCAACGAAATCTGGAGCGAACTCGAAGCGGACGAACAGCATTAGTTGAAAAGTAACGGGAGCGGTCAATGGCGGAAATGAGCGAGGCAGGCAAGATTGGCTGGATTGATATTACGGTGGATGATGCGGAAGGCTTAAGAGGCTTTTACTCGACGGTTGTCGGCTGGAAACCGCAGGGCGTCAACATGAGGGAGTACCCGGATTTCAACATGACCAAGCCGGAGACGGGCATGCCGGCAGCCGGGATATGTCATGCGAAAGGCGGCAATGCCGAATTGCCCCGGCAAACGCTCATCTATACCGTTGTAGCGGATGCCGAGGCCAGCGCGGCTGCTTGCGCGGCCAATTTTGGCAAAGTGCTCGTCGGGCCCAAAGATATGGGCGGCAGCAAGTACGCTGTCATCGAGGATCCGAGCGATGCTGTTGCGGCCCTCTGCCAGGCGCCATAAGCAGGATCGTGCAGAGCAAATTTGAATCGCCGGAGTGGCACAGGGCAGTCGCTGACATTATCGGCTCGACCAAAGGCAAGGCAGTTGCTGCCGGGCTGACTGCGGCCATCAATGTCATCGTCAAAGACGAGGGCACCTGCCTGATCGCATTTCACAAGAATGCCCGCCCGGATGTACTGCATCACACGCTCGAACCGGCTGGGCGCAAGCACTATCTTGAACGCTACCTCGATGGCCCCTATTTGCTGGATCCTCTTTACCAGCTCGCTCTCAGGTGCAAGAAGCCCGGGCTTTGCCGATTCCGCGACGAATTACCGGATCGTTTTCGCTCCAGCGAATACTACCGTCAGTATTGTGAGCGCACGCACCTGCTTGATGAGCTCGACTATCTCACGCCCGTGTCGAAGGAAACGACCGTTGTTCTGGTCGTCGGGCGGCGCAACGGGATGTTTGCAAAAACCGATCTGCAGCGGCTGGAATTGATTGAGCCGGTTATTCAGGCGAGTATCCAGAGGATCTGGAGAGCATGGGTGTCGAGAACGGGCGACAATCGCGGCAAGGACCATGTGCACAAACGACTGACCGAGTGTTTCGAAACCTTTGGGCAGTCGGTGTTAACCAGGCGCGAGCGACAAATCAGTCAATTGCTGTTACGTGGGCATTCGTCCAAGTCCGTTGCGCGGGAGCTGAGGATTGCGCCAGGCACCGTGATGGTCCACAAGCGCAACCTGTTTGCCAAGCTGGGTATCAGCTCCCAGTACGAGCTATTTTCGCTGTTGATCGACGATCTCAGCAGAATATAGAACCTGCAATAAAAACAAATAGTTAAGCAGACTCTACCCTCCCAATGGTATTCATAACGGGCGGCTCACGGGCGATGATCGCTGCTGTTCAGAAAGCTATATTCCCGGACGTTTCCCATGTTTGATTTCAATTTCGGTCTTGGCGACGATATCGATATGTTGCGTGAGTCGGTCAGCGATTTCGCGGCTGCCAGAATTGCGCCGCGTGCCAACGAGATCGATTCCACCAACCAGTTTCCCCGCGACCTCTGGCCGGAACTAGGTGCGCTGGGATTGCTCGGCATTACGGTTGAGGAAGAATTGGGCGGTTCTGGCCTGGGCTATCTCGCACATGTCGTTGCGATGGAAGAAATCAGCCGGGCGTCCGCATCGGTCGGGCTCTCATATGGAGCGCATTCGAATCTTTGCGTGAATCAGCTCCGGCGTTGGGGCACCGATGAACAAAAAGCGAAATACCTTCCCGGACTGATATCCGGCGAGCACGTTGGCGCACTGGCCATGAGTGAGACGGGTGCCGGCTCGGACGTAATGGGTATGGCGGCGACGGCGACCGCAGACGGCGACGATTATGTGCTGAATGGCAGCAAGATGTGGATTACCAACGCACCCGAAGCCGATGTATCCATTGTCTACGCGGTTACCGGGTCCTCTGATAAAGGACGCAACAAGCTCAGCGCTTTTATTATTGAACGCGATACGCCGGGATTCACAACCGCACAGAAACTCGACAAGCTGGGAATGCGAGGTTCCGATACGGGCGAAATGGTTTTCGACAACTGCAGAGTGGCAAAGAATAATTTGCTGGGAAATGAAGGGAAGGGAGCCGCGATCCTGATGAGTGGTCTCGACTACGAGCGCCTGGTCCTGGCCGCGGGCCCGCTTGGCATCATGCGCGCTGCGTTCGATCTCGTCCTTCCCTATTTACATGACCGCAAGCAATTCGGGAAACCGATTGGTACCTTTCAATTGATGCAGGGAAAGATTGCCGATATGTACACGGCGATGAATTCCTGCCGGGCTTATGTGTATAACGTGGCGGCCGCCTGCGACCGCGGCCAACCTACCCGCTTCGATGCCGCTGCATGTATCCTGCTGGCAGCGGAGAAGGCAACCTGGATGGCAGGTCAGGCGATCCAGGCGCTTGGCGGCAACGGTTACATCAATGAATATCCTGCCGGTCGCCTGTTGCGCGATGCCAAACTCTACGAAATCGGCGCCGGTACGAGTGAAATTCGGCGTATGCTTATCGGCCGGGAGCTTTTCAACGCCTCCGCCTGACAGGGAATGCAGCGACGACGGTTATGCCGACGATTAAAAGCAAAGTGAAAGTCGATTCCAAAGACTTTAAAGAAAACGACGCGGCCAACCGAAAGCTTGCAGACGAACTAAAGCAGCTTCTCGCGAAAATTTCTGAAGGCGGAAGCGAGCGCGCTCGCAAAAAGCACCTCGCGCGCGGAAAGTTGTTGCCACGGGACCGGATAAGGTCGGTTGTGGACCGCGGCGCACCATTTCTGGAGATCGGGCAACTTGCAGCGTACGGCCAGTACGACGACGAAGTGCCGTCAGCAGGGATCATTGCAGGCATAGGGCAGGTCAGCGACACTGACTGTGTCATCGTGGCCAACGACGCGACCGTCAAGGGTGGAACCTACTACCCGCTGACGGTCAAGAAACACCTCAGGTCGCAGGAAATCGCCGAGCAGAATGGCTTGCCATGCATCTATCTCGTCGACTCGGGCGGCGCTTATCTGCCATTGCAGGATGAAGTGTTTCCGGATCGCGATCACTTCGGGCGCATTTTCTACAACCAGGCGCGACTTTCCGCAAAGGGCATTCCACAAATTGCCGCGGTTCTCGGATCTTGCACCGCCGGCGGCGCTTATGTGCCCGCCATGTGTGATGAGGCCATCATTGTAAAGAATCAGGGCACCATTTTTCTGGGCGGCCCGCCGTTGGTCAAAGCGGCAACCGGTGAGATAGTCGATGCAGAAACCCTGGGCGGTGGCGACGTTCATTCGCGAATATCGGGGGTTACTGATTACCTGGCCGAGAACGATGCCGAAGCACTGAAGATGGTTCGCGAGTCGATCTCGAATCTGAACTGGAAAAAGCAGGTTTCGCTCGATTTGCGCGAGCCGGAAGAACCGGCGTATCCGGCAGATGAGCTCTATGGGGTTGTCTCGAGAGATTTTCGCTATCCCTATGACGTGCGCGAGGTAATTGCCCGCATCGTCGATGGCTCTGACTTTCAGGAATTCAAAGCGTTGTATGGTCCGACCCTGGTATGCGGATTCGCGCACCTGTATGGATATCCGGTCGGTATCGTCGCCAACAACGGCATCCTGTTCTCCGAATCCGCGCAGAAAGGCGCCCATTTCATTCAGCTCTGCAACCGACGCGGCATTCCGTTGGTTTTTCTGCAGAACATCACTGGTTTCATGGTGGGCAGGAAATACGAACACGGTGGCATAGCAAAAGACGGGGCCAAGATGGTTAACGCGGTCGCAACGGCCTCTGTACCGAAGTTTACAGTCATCATCGGCGGCTCATTCGGCGCCGGCAACTACGCGATGTGTGGCCGTGCCTATGCGCCCCGGATGATGTGGATGTGGCCAAATGCCAGGATCTCTGTCATGGGGGGAGAGCAAGCCTCGCTCGTTCTCTCAACCGTCAAGAATGACGGCATGGAGCTGCGCGGCGAGAAATGGGACAAGAAAGAGAAGCTTAATTACGAGCGACGCATAAAACGCCAGTACGAGAAGCAGGGTCACCCATACTACGCGAGCGCCCGGCTTTGGGATGACGGTGTCATCGATCCTGTCGATACCCGCAAGGTCCTCGGCCAGGCGATTTCCGCCTCTCTCAATAATCCACGCGACGCGGAAACCCCTTACGGAATATTCCGCATGTAGTTGCGCTGCGGGCGCGTTAGAATGGGGAATGAGCGAGAGGCAGGAACAATTTTCCGGGACGAGAGATGTTCTTGAAATTCACCGCTTCGACCCGGAGCCGCTGCAGGAGTACATGCTGTCTCATGTCGAGGGGTTTCATGGTCCACTAACTGTTCGTCAGTTCCGCGGTGGGCAATCGAATCCGACTTACCTGCTGGAGTCACCGTCCGGCAAATACGTCATGCGCCGCAAGCCGCCGGGCAAACTCCTCAAATCAGCTCATGCGGTTGATCGCGAATTTAGAGTCATCAGCGCACTCTATGCGGCGGATTTTCCGGTGCCACGACCTTTCGTCCTTTGTAAGGACGAGGAAATCGTTGGCACGATGTTCTTCATCATGGAGTTCGTCGAAGGGAGAATTTTCTGGGACCTGGATTTACCGGGCGTGGCGCCGGATGAGAGGCGGGCGATCTACGACAACAGCAACCAGACGATTGCGAATCTGCATAATTTCGACGTTGGAAAAATCGGCCTCGCTGAATACGGTCAATCCGGCAACTACTTTGCCCGCCAGATTTCGCGCTGGACGAAGCAGTACGCCGCATCCGAGACAGCGAAAATTGAAGAGATGGATCGGCTGATTGAGTGGCTGCCGGCAAATATCCCTGACGATGAGTCCGCGGCGGTCGTCCATGGCGACTTCCGACTCGATAACATGATTATTCACCCGACCGAGCCACGGGTCATTTCCGTGCTCGATTGGGAGTTGTCCACAATCGGTCATCCGCTCGGGGATTTCACCTACCACCTGATGTCCTGGCAAATGCCGGAGATCGGTATTGGCAGTACGGGTCTGGCAGGAAAGGATCTTGCGACGTTGGGAATCCCGTCCGCTGACGAGTACGTTGAGATGTATTGCACCAGAACCGGTCGTGTCGGCGGCATTGCGCATCGCGATTTCTATTCGGCATACAACTTTTTCCGCCTGGCTGCCATATTGCAGGGAATCGCTGGCCGGGTCAGGGATGGCACTGCAGCCAATGTTCATGCTGAACGTGCCGCGCAGGCTGTAGCGCCGCTCGCGAAACTCGGCTGGAACTTTGCAGAACGAGCGGGGGGCTAGTCGCCTGCTGTCAACATCTTGGCCATGACTATCGCGGCTTCGCGACGCTCGTAATAGCCGGATACCTCGCTGACAAACCGGTAGCCCAGGTGTTCGTAAAAATGCCTGGCTTCGTGATTCGTTGCGCGTACCTCCAGCCTGATGCGTTTAATACCGGCGGTGCGGCAGGACTTCTCGAGCCACTCAACCAGTGCTTTGCCGATGCCCGAGCGGCGAGCCTTTGGTTGTACCGCAAGCAGGAAGAGGTGCGCGTCATCATCGTGAAATTTCATGATCGCGAACCCCTCGATGACACCGCCAACGCTCGCGACCAGCACCATGGTCTCCTCGTCCTTGATGAAGCGCCTGACTTTTGCAGGTGTCCATCGCCAGTTCAGACCATACTCGACCTGCAACCGGGACATGCTGCCGATGGCCGCCGCCTCTGATCGGTGGGCTGCGCGGAGAACGAGAGGATTATCGAGATTCATCGCATAGGGATCGTATGACAACTTGCCGGTGATACGCTACACACCTAGAATGCCTGCCCTTCGCTACGAGCTGCCATACATGCCAATTGATCACGAATCCCTGCAAGCGACAGTCCTCACGGACCTGCCGGTGAGTTATGGGGAGCTGGACGTGATGCTGTATGCGCTTGGAATAGGTCTCGGCAGTAACCCCCTCGATGCCGGTGAATTGTCTTACGTTAGTGAACGTGCAGGCCTGCGAACCCTGCCGACGATGGCCAGCATGATCATTCCAGATACCATTGTTGCGCAATCGGGCGTCGATATGAGGCAGATTCTGCATCGGTCTCAATCCCTGGAAATATTCCGACCGTTACCGTCCTCGGCGAATTTGCTATTAAACCAGCGCGTCATTTCTGTTTCTGACCGGGGTGCCGGAGGAGGCGCTGAGATTGAGCTGGAAACCGAACTGCGACTGGCGCGGGACGACACAGTCGTTTGTACGGCGGGCAGTCGAGTGATTGCTCGCGGTGACGGTGGCTTCGGTGGGCCTGCTCCGCCGGTTCGGTCGCGGCACCGGATGCCGAATCGTGAGCCCGACCTGGTCTGTGACCTGCCGACGCGACCCGACCAGGCGTTGCTGTTTCGCTTGTCCGGAGATTTGAATCCGCTGCATGCAGATCCGGAGTTTGCGCGACAGGCCGGATTTAATGCGCCGATTCTGCATGGTCGCTGTACCTATGGCATTGCTTGCCACGCAATCCTGAAGACGGTTTGCAACTATGACTTCACATTGATTGGCAGCCTGGACGTCCGTTTCAGTGCGCCCGTCTATCCCGGTGACGTCATAACTACCGAGATGTGGCAGGAAGGAAACGTCATATCTTTTCGCTGCCGTGTGAATGAAAGAAACGTCGTGGTTCTGAACAACGGTATCTGTAAGCTGTCAGCGTGAAATTCGGAGAAGTCTATGGGTGAACGCGTCAAGATCGCTGTTTCTGATCACGTAGCAACCGTCACATTGAATCGTGCCGACAAGCGAAATGCCGTCGACACGGCGATGTTCGATGCGCTTATTGCAGCCACGGAGTCGATCGGCAGCGATTCGTCTGTCCGCGCCGTTGTCCTGCACGGCGATGGCCAGGACTTTTGTGCGGGCGTCGATATTTCGGTGTTTGCAGGAGAGGGAATAGGCGCGACAATTGGTGAACGCATGAAACCACGTACTGCATCGGGCGCCAATTATTTTCAGAGTGCCGCCATGTGCTGGCGGGATCTTCCCGTGCCCGTCATCGCCGCATTACACGGCTCAGCCTTCGGAGCAGGATTCCAGATCGCCATGGGCGCTGATATTCGTTATGCAGCGCCGAATACGCGTATGTCAGTCATGGAAATCAAATGGGGCCTCATTCCCGATATGGGCATTACCGCCACCATGCCTGGCATCCTGTCCGAAGATCGGGCGAAGGAACTGGCCTTTACCGGTCGAGTGGTAGAGGCCGACGAAGCAATGGCCCTGAATCTTGTGACGGAGGTTGCGGGTGATCCGCTGGCGAAAGCCACGGCCGTGGCAAAAGAGATTGCCGGGAAGTCCCCGGATGCGATCCGATCCATCAAGAAGATGATCGGCCAGGCCTGGCGCGGCAACCCTGCGGATATGCTGGCGCTGGAGGCGAAACTGCAGATGGCGGTAATGGCCGGGGATAATCAGAAGGAAGCGGCCGCCGCAAACCTCGAAAAGCGTTCTCCAGAGTTTCGCGATCCGCCCTGAGGCCTGCACAAACGGCCCGATTGGCAGCAAAATGCGTCCCCGAAAGTTGAACTTGCGGCGTGCCGGGGGTGTCTTAAAATACATGCATGGCAGTCAAATGCCGCTACGGAATTGAGTGACATTGAAAATCAGGTTGGCATTGATATCGGGCTTGCTCGCAGGGCTAGCGTGCGTCTGCGCATATCCACAAAGTTTTAAGCCCTTCCCCGGAGATCCGCTCGATCAACGTACCCGTTACACTCAGGAGCGGGTCGAAAATGTGTACGCGTCCGGTGACTACGAGCGTGCGCTGCTCATCTATGAGAAAGAGCTTGCACCGATTGGTGACAAGTACGCACAGTATATGGTCGGCTACATGCACCTGAACGCTCAGGGGACAGAGCAGAACAGGGCAGAGGCGCTCGCATGGTTCCGGTTGGCAGCTGAGCGCGGCGAACCGTTGCTTGGGCAGATTCGAGACGAGGTGACGACGATGTTGACGCCGGCCGAGCGCAGCACGGCTGAAGCCGTCTTTCTCGATTTGTGGAAGGAGATGGGTGATCGAACTCTGCTCGTCGGGCTCATTGAGCGGGATATGCGGACGCTCCGGGGTCAAACCGGCACCCGGATACCGGGCGGATCTACCTCAAGTCCGGCAATCGTTATGAATCCGTCAGGCGAGACGGCCGGGCCGGATTTCTATCGTGACGTCCGGATGCGGCTGAAGGCGCGGATTGACTACCTGGATGGGAGAGTCGAAATCGACGACGATGTTCTTGCCGAGCAGCTCGAGGACCTTCGTGGCCAGGAAGAGGCCATCAAAGACGAACTCGCCGCGATAGAAAACCGTTAGTTAGAAACGGTCACGGCGCGATACTGCGCCAGAGCATTCCTCAGAACGCTCACGTATCGACTATACGTTTCGCTTCAGCGTCGGTTTTGCCTTGTCTCCTGCGCCGATGCAAAATTCCAACAAGCGGTCTGTCTCTGGTGCCCGGATCAAACCTTGAGTCCTTTCGTCAGGATCGCGGGAAATTCACGGCAGATCTCCCTGGCCATCGAGGCCTTGCCGTGAAACCATTTTGGAATCCAGTTAATTGATCCCATGACGGCATTGCCGGTCATGCGAACATCGCAAGGGGTGATGCTGCCATCGTCGATGCCACGGCTCAGGATTTCCTCGAACCCCGCGCTGTGTTGCCGGGATACTTCGAGAATCTCGTTGCGGTGTGTTCTCTTGAGCGACGGTATTTCACTCATGATGGCCACAGGCCCCTCATCACCGACCATGATTTCAATGTGGTACTTGACGTAGAGATAAGCCTGGTCGAATCCGGATGCGCCATCCCTGACCGCCCTGTCCATCGCCTCCCGGCCGAGCTCGGCCGCCCGCAGATAGCATTGATAGACCAGCTCTTCCTTGTTCTTGACGTAATAGTAGAGCGCAGCGTCTGTGAGCCCGAGGTGGCGCGAGACATCTTTAAGAGATGTGCCGCTGAAGCCTTTCTCGTTAAAACAGGTCGCGGCGGCTTTAAGAATTCGGTGGCGCTGCGATTCAAATCGCGTCTCTGCCGGGTTGGTGGCCATTAATTGTGTGTTCCTTACAGGACTTGTGCACTTGATCTCTCTGCCAGAGTGCATTATTTTAATCTAGATTAAAACTTTTGCAACGTCAGAAAGCGTTGATTTCAAAAGAGTTATCCGCCGAAAAGGTGGTTGTTTCCTGCGCAACTTATCAGAGGATTTGGGTCCATGAGCACCGCTCAGTCCGAATTGCCACAGGCTTCCGGAAAGGAAAGCAAGCCACCGCTGCGTTTCGTCACGGCAGCGTCGCTGTTTGATGGCCACGATGCGGCGATCAATATTATGCGTCGCCTGATCCAGGCAGAGGGCGCGGAAGTGATTCATCTCGGCCACAACCGTAGTGTTGACGATATCGTGCGCGCGGCAATTCAGGAAGACGCGGATGGCATCGCAATCAGTTCCTACCAGGGTGGGCATAACGAATTCTTCTGCTACATGGTGGACCGTCTGCGAGAACTCGGTTCGCCGCACATCAAGGTCTTTGGTGGAGGCGGCGGTACGATCACGCCCGAGGAAATCAAAGGACTAATGGCCTACGGCGTCGAGCGTATCTATCACCCCCATGACGGCATGGAGATGGGTCTGCAGGAGATGATCCAGGATCTTGTTCGTCGCACCGAGGAAGGACGTCAGGAAACCGTCGTGCCTGACGGAGCCCGGGCGGGGTTTTCGAACGACGTTGCCGCAATGATCTCCGCTATCGAGGAAGGCGTCTTCAGCGGACCGAAAATGGCTGCGTTGCGAAAAGAGTGGCAAATCCAGTCCGGTGTTGTTCCGGTGATTGGCATAACCGGTACCGGCGGCGCGGGCAAAAGCAGCGTGACGGATGAAATCCTGAATCGGTTCCTGAATTCATTTCCCGACAAAAAGATTGCTGTCGTCGCGGTCGATCCGACGCGCAGGCGAACCGGAGGTGCATTGCTGGGTGATCGCATTCGCATGAACTCGCTACGCTCCGATCGGGTTTACATGCGGTCGATTGCGACACGGCGACAGCACCTCGCCACGAGCGAGATGCTTGCCGACCAGATTCTTTTTCTGAAATCGCTGGATTTCGATTTCATCATCGTGGAAACGGCAGGCATTGGGCAGAGCGATAGCGAGATCGTCGACCTGGTCGATTTTTCCGTTTACGTCATGACCAGCGATTACGGCGCAGCGAGTCAGCTTGAGAAGATAGACATGCTGGACTTTGCCGATCTGATCGTGCTGAACAAGTACGACAAACGTGGCGCAGAAGATGCGCTTCGCGACATTCGCAAGCAGTGGAAGCGCAACCACATTGAATTTCAGACAGCCGATGAGGACGTTCCGGTTTACCCGACCATAGCGAGCCAGTTCAGCGATCCGGGCGTCAATTGGATGTTTACAGAACTTTGCCGCCGAATGATCGGGAAGCTCGGCCTCGACGCGGCTTCGTGGACGCCAGACATTGATGTGACCGAGAAGGAGCCGCGCGCCACCGCCGTCATTCCCGGGAATCGAATCCGTTATCTTGCCGAGATCAGCGAACATGGCCGCGGCGTCAATACGAGCGTGGAAAAGCAGGCAGATGCGGCGAGCAAGCTCCAGCATCTCTACGAGGCTTTACGTGAGCTCGGCGACCCTGAATTGCCAAAAGCATTCGAGTCCTACGGCGCCAACGCGCTGGCGGACAACAAGGATAGATCGATACTGACCTTGCGGCAGCGATACCAGGAGACTTTGCGCGAGATCAGTTCCGAAGCGATTAGCTTGCTTCGCGATTGGCCGTCGCGGCGGGATGCCGTGCGCGCCGAAGAATTCTGTTACCAGGTGCGCGGCAAGGATGTTACGGGTTCAAACTATCGCGAGTCGCTCAGTCACCAGAAAATTCCGAAGATAGCGACGCCGTCGACAAAGGACTGGGGCCAGCTGCTCAAGTTCCTGATGATGGAGAATCTTCCCGGCGGTTATCCGTATACCGCTGGCGTGTATCCGTATCGCCGCCTCGGCGAAGACCCAACACGGATGTTTGCCGGGGAGGGTACGCCCGAAAGAACCAATGCAAGGTTCCATTACCTGTCACGGGGGCAGGAAGCAGCAAGACTGTCGACGGCATTCGATTCCGTAACCCTGTATGGCGAAGATCCGCATGAGCGGCCCGACATTTACGGCAAGGTTGGCAATTCCGGCGTTTCGATCGCGTCCGTTGACGACATCAAGAAATTGTATTCCGGATTTGATCTTTGTTCGCCGAAGACATCCGTGTCCATGACCATCAATGGCCCGGCGCCGATGATCCTCGCATTCTTCATGAACGCCGCGATAGACCAGCAGGTGGAGAAATACCTGAAGGCACAGGGCGAATGGGGCGCGGCACAGAAGAAGATTGAAAAGTATTTTGCGGGAAAACCGCGACCTGAATATGTCGGTGAGCTGCCGGCAGGCAATGACGGCCTTGGTCTCGGCCTGCTCGGAATATCCGGCGACAAGCTTGTCGATGCGGAGACCTATGCCCGGATCAGGGAGCGCACGCTGACATCGGTTCGGGGAACGGTGCAGGCCGACATCCTTAAAGAAGACCAGGCACAAAACACGTGCATCTTCTCGACGGAATTCGCGATGAAGATGATGGGTGACGTACAGCAGTACTTCATCGACCACAAAGTCCGAAATTACTACAGCGTATCGATTAGCGGATATCACATTGCCGAAGCCGGCGCGAACCCCATCAGCCAGCTTGCGTTTACGTTGTCGAACGGATTCACGATCGTCGAGTATTACCTTGCGCGCGGCATGAGCATCGATGACTTTGCGCCGAACCTGAGCTTCTTTTTCTCGAACGGAATGGATCCGGAGTACACGGTTATTGGTCGTGTCGCACGACGGATATGGGCGCGGGCGATGCGCGAACGCTATGGCGCGAGTCCCAGGAGCCAGATGCTGAAGTACCATATCCAGACGTCGGGGCGCAGCCTGCATGCGCAGGAGATCGGGTTCAATGATATTCGCACGACGCTGCAGGCGCTTTACGCGCTTTTCGACAACTGCAATAGCTTGCACACAAACGCGTTTGACGAAGCAATCACGACGCCGACCGAGCAATCCGTGCGGCGCGCTGTTGCAATCCAGATGATCATCTCGCGTGAGCTGGGTCTCAACTACTGCGAAAACCCATGGCAGGGCTCATACATCGTTGACGAACTGACGGACCTGGTTGAAGAGGCCGTATATACCGAGTTCGACCGGATTTCAGAGCGAGGCGGTGTGTTGGGCGCCATGGATACGATGTATCAGCGCGGCAAGATCCAGGAGGAGAGCCTTTACTACGAAAGCAAGAAGCATGATGGCTCCTATCCGCTCATTGGCGTCAATACCTTCCTGCCCAAGGAGGGCCAGGAGGACGAAGTCCATGAGCTTGAGCTGATCCGCTCCTCGGAGTCGGAGAAAAAGGAACAGATCGCCCATGTCCGGGAGTTTCAGGATATGCACCACGCCGAGTCCGCTGCAGCGATTGCGGCGCTTAAAGCGGTTGCCGGTGCTCGCGGAAATGTATTCGAGGAACTTATGAATACGGTCAAGTCCAATTCCCTTGGGCAGATTTCCGCTGCACTCTACGAGGTTGGAGGCGAATACCGCCGCAACATGTGAGAGATAAAATTGGGGTCAGACCCCTTTTTTTGGAAAAAGGGGTCTGACCCCAATTTTATCTGCGGTAAGCTTAGGCCAAACAAGAAAGGTCCAGCCGTGGTCATTGACGCCAAGTACAAATCACTTTTCATTTTTCCTGCCGTCGGCGTGACGATGGTGCTATTCGGCGTCTCCGTCTTTGCGGCACTGCTGGGTGGAAACGAAGCGACCGCCTGGCTCGGCGCAGCAATTGCGGCGGTTCCTCTGCCAGTCATCGCAACCTACCTGATGTTCGGCGGCGTTGAGCGAACCAGCGAGAATTTTCCGTTTATGCTGCTGATCGCCGCGGCGGGCGTGATGGTTGCGCTATGGGAGCAATTCATCGAAGGCACCTCCGGCTGGTCACCCACATCAGTCGCCCTTGCCGCCGGCGCACTCCTGCTCATGTACGTCTTTTGGTATTCCCGATTCGGGCGGATTGCGGTCGCTGCACTTTCCGTAGGCAGCAAACTACCCGAATTCGAATTGCAGGATACAGACGGAAATACATTTCGCTCTGCTGATTGGGTGGGCGCCCCTGCGGTGATCATGTTTTATCGCGGTAACTGGTGCCCGTTGTGCATGGCGCAAATAAAGGAAATCGCCGCGCGCTACCAGGACATGGAGGCCATGGGCATCCGCGTGGCCCTTGTGAGCCCACAACCTGAAGAGCACAGTCGCAGGCTGGCGGCACAATACGATGTACCCTTCGAAGTCCTGATAGACACAGGTAACCGGGTGGCGGAATCTCTCGGCATCGCCATCAGGAACGGCGTCCCGATCGGTCTTCCCGGTGGCTATGAGCCGGACACTGTGCTTCCGACCCTGGTTGTTACCAATGAAAAAGGCACGATTGTTTTCTCCGACCAGACAGACAATTACAGGGTCAGGCCGGAGCCGGATGTCTTTCTGGCCATCCTGCGTCGTTCGGGGGTGCTGGCGAAGTGACAGACGACATGCCGTCCAGCATCCTGGATAACCCGACGCTCTATGAAGGCACGTATCTTGAGTTCCTCGGCTTCAAGCTCATTGCCTGGAAAGAGGGTTACACCAAACTCGAAATGCGGGTGCGTGGTGAGCATCGAAACACAGTGGGCTATCTGCATGGCGGCGTCATTGCCTCACTGCTGGACATCGCCGGTGCGGTTGCAGGCAGTTTTGGCGTTTCCGAGGAATTTGTGTCGGTTACGATCAACCTGAACTGTAATTACATGTCACCGCATAAAGCGAAAATGGTCATCGCCGAGGGTGAACTCATTAGAAGAACCAATTCGCTCTTCTTCGCCCAGGCGAAGATCTGGGATCCGGAAAACAGCCGCCTGTGCGCGACTGCGACCGGGACGTACAAGAAGAAACCGCGGGAGTAAGCATGACTACGATGGAGCGATTCAGGGTGGACGGAAAGGTTGCCCTGGTGACCGGTGCCGGCAGCGGCCTTGGGAGGCAGTTTGCGATTACGCTGGCCGAGGCAGGCGCAAGTGTCGCGCTGGCCGCGCGCCGTCGGGAAAAGCTGGAGCAAACCGCAGCGCTGATCGAGAAAATTGGTGGAAAATCGATGTGCCTCGACCTGGACGTCACCGATTCATTATCCATTACAAGCTGCGTTCGAACGGTGACGAGTGAGCTCGGCACGCCCGATATTCTCGTCAACAACGCCGGTATAGCGCGGCAGGGTTTCCTGACCGAAATTTCCGAGCAAGACTGGGATGCCGTACTCGACACCAACCTGAAAGGTGTCTTCATGGTGGCCCAGGCTGTCGCCAATGAAATGATCCGCGCGGAGAAAGCGGGCAGCATCATCAATGTCGCTTCGATCCTCGGGCTCGGTGTCAGCAAGGCGCTGGCGTCCTACATCGCCGCAAAATCTGCAGTCATTCAGCTGACAAAGGCAATGGCCCTGGAGTGGTCGCGTGACAATATCCGCGTCAATGCACTGGCGCCAGGCTATTTCGTTACTGAAATTAATGAAAAACAGTTCGAGCAGGGTGCCCATGAACTGGTGAAACAAGCTGTCCCGATGGCTCGCGTTGGCGAATTGCCTGAAATATCGGGTCCGCTCCTGTTGCTTGCATCCGATGCCGGGAGCTATATGACCGGCAGCATCGTTGCAGTCGACGGCGGGCACCTCGTCAGATCGCTTTAGGCTCGCAGGAAATCATGGGTCCGCTCCAGGGTTTCAGAATTATCGAAATCGCCGGCATCGGTCCGGGGCCTTTTTGCGGGATGCTGCTCGCGGACATGGGAGCGGATGTCGTTCGAATCGACCGGCCGGGAGGTATTGATACGGGTGTCGGCCTCCCGGCGCAATTTAACCTGATGAATCGAAACAGAACGACGATTTGCGTCGATCTGAAATCTGCGGCAGGAGTGCAGCAGGTACTGAAGCTCTGTGAGACTGCAGACGCAATCTTCGAAGGAAATCGTCCCGGCGTCATGGAGAACCTGGGCCTTGGCCCGGACGACTGTATGGCCGTCAACCGGCGATTGGTCTACGGTCGGATGACCGGCTGGGGCCAGGAAGGCCCGCTGGCCGGTTTTGCCGGGCACGATGCGAACTACGCCGCAATTGCTGGAGCGCTGGGCGCCATCGGCGATAAGGACGGGCCGCCAGGTGTGCCGCTGAACCTCGTGGCCGACTTCGGTGGCGGCGGTGTGTATCTGGCCATGGGTATCCTGGCCGCTCTGTTGGAAGCACAACGATCCGGCGAGGGGCAGGTGGTCGACGCGGCGATGGTCGACGGCGCGGCGTCGCTGATGACGTTGTTCTACGGGCTCTATGCGGGCGGCCTCTGGAAAGACGAGCGTGGCAGCAATTTTCTTGACGGGGCGGCGCCGTTTTATCGCCCGTACAGGACCAGTGATGGCGAGTACATTATCGTTTGCGCCATTGAGCCCAGGTTCTTCAAGGTATTGCTGGAAAAGCTGGGTGTTGATGAGGTCGAGCCGACGAATCAGTTCAATCAGTCAGAATGGAATTCGCATATCGCAATTTTTGAAAAGGTTTTTGCAGCAAAGACGCGAGATGAGTGGACGGAGATTCTAGCCGGTACTGACGCCTGTTTCGCGCCAGTATTGTCACTTGCCGAAGCGCCGAATCACCCTCAAAACAAGGCGCGCAAGACTTTCGTGGAAATAAATGGTGTTGTGCAACCGGCACCTGCACCACGTTTTTCCCGGACTCCTTTGGAAATCAGGAGTGGCGCCGGAGAAGGCGAGGCCGATATTCAGAGCGTCATCGAAAACTGGGGGACCGGCAGTGCCAACTAGTATAGCGACCAGTCATGTCATCGGCGCGACCGAACCGCCACTGATCGAACAGACGATCGGCCAGGCGCTGACCGCTGCGGCCGAAAAATATGGCGACCACGAGGCTATCGTCTCGGTTCACCAGGGCGCAAGGATTTCCTACAACGAACTGAACGAGCGGGCCGAGGCGATTGGCGCCGGATTCTTGTCTCTCGGACTGAAACCAGGTGACCGCGTTGGCATTTGGGCACCGAATTGCATCGAATGGACGTTGACGCAGTTCGCGACGGCCAAGGCCGGGCTTGTGCTGGTCAATATCAATCCGGCCTATCGGCTGTACGAACTCGCGTATGCCCTGAACAAGGTGGAATGCCGTGCGTTGGTGCTGGCCGAGTCATTCAAGTCCAGTAAATACTTTGAAATGATCCAGGCATTGGCTCCGGAGCTGAAAGCGTCCCAACCAGGGAAGCTGGAAAGTGCCAAACTGCCGAACCTCGAGATGGTGATCGGGTTTGCCGATACAATCCCGGACGGGTTTATTGATCTTGCGATTCTCGAGGAGCCTTTGTCTCGGAACCAAACGGACATGATTCGTGAACTCGGCAAAACATTGAGTCCTTTTGACCCCATCAATATCCAGTTCACCAGTGGCACGACCGGCTCGCCAAAAGGTGCAACGCTTACGCACCACAATATCCTCAACAACGGCTTCTTTGTCGGCGAGGCGATACGCCTGACGAAAGACGACCGCATGGCGATACCCGTGCCGCTCTATCATTGCTTCGGCATGGTGATGGGTAATCTTGGTTGCCTGACGCATGGCGCGACCATGGTGTATCCGTCGCCAGTCTTTGATCCGGCCGAAACGCTTCAGGCCGTGCAGGAAGAAAAGTGCACTGCGCTGTATGGTGTCCCGACGATGTTTGTGGCGGAGCTCGCCGTCGACGGCTTTGCGAACTTCAATCTCACGTCATTGCGCACCGGAATTTTAGCCGGTTCACCGTGTCCGGTCGAAGTGATGAAACGGGTTGTCAACGACATGAATATGAGCGAGGTCACCATCGCTTACGGCATGACGGAGACCAGTCCGGTCAGCTTTCAGTCTTCGACGACCGACTCGGTTGAAAGACGGGTTACAACCGTTGGGCGCGTGCAGCCACATATTGAGGTCAAAGTCGTCGATGAGGACGGCAATATCGTGCCGCGCGGCCAGCCCGGTGAATTATGCACGCGCGGCTACTGCGTCATGCAGGGCTACTGGAACGATGAGGAAAAAACCGCAGAGTCACTGGTGGGTGGCTGGATGATTACCGGTGACCTTGGCACGATCGATGACCAGGGTTACTGCAACATCGTCGGGCGTGTGAAAGATATGGTAATCCGCGGTGGCGAGAATCTTTATCCGCGGGAAATTGAGGAATTTTTGTACACGCACGACGACATAATGGAAGTTGCGGTGTTCGGTGTGCCCGATGACAAGTTCGGTGAGGAGCTGTGTGCGTGGATTCAGCGACGCCCAGGTGCCAACCTGACCGAAGACGCGGTCAGGGCTTTTTGCGATGGGCAGATTTCACATTTCAAAGTGCCACGTTACATTCGTTTCGTCGATGAATTCCCGATGACCGTGACCGGGAAGATTCAGAAATTTCATATGCGCGATGCAATGATCCAGGAGCTTGGCCTGGTGGAGCAAGAGACTGCCTGATGGGCGACGGAGATCAGATCGCTCCGTCAATCGTCGGTGCCATCGGCAATACGCCACTGGTCGAATTGTCACGAGTCACGGCGGGTATCGACGGGCGCGTCCTGATGAAACTCGAATATCTGAATCCGGGTCTCTCGAAAAAAGACCGGGCCGCGCTCCGGATCATCGAGGAGGCGGAGGAGTCGGGTGCTCTGAAGAAGGGTCAAACTGTCGTCGAGCTGACCAGTGGCAACATGGGCACCGGTCTTGCCATCGTTTGCGCGGCGAAGGGTTATCCGTTCGTCGCGGTGATGTCAAAAGGCAATTCGCCCGAGCGAGCGCGAATGATGCAGGCGCTCGGTGCCGAAGTCATCCTGGTCGATCAATGTGCGGGCTCGAAAAAGGGCTACGTTAGTGGCGACGATCTGCAACTCGTAGACCTTGAAGCGAAGCGGCTGGCAAGAGATCGAGATGCGTTTCGCGCCGACCAGTTCGAACATCGAGGCAATCGCGACGCGCACTATTTCGGAACTGCGCATGAGATGTGGAAACAGAGCGGTGGTTTGATAACAGCGTTTTGCGATTTTGCCGGGTCCGGCGGCTCATTCGCGGGCTGCAGCCGGTTTTTCAAGGAAAAAGATGCGCGCATCAGGTGCTACGTTGTCGAACCCGAAGGCGCGGCGGCGCTGGCCGGTGAATCGATAAGCAAACCTGATCACCCGATCCAGGGCGGCGGTTATGCGATGGAATCACTATCGCAGATGCAAGGCGTTGCAGCGGATGGTTATCTCAGGGTCTCATCGGAGGACGCGATTCGGTACGCGCGCCAACTGGCCAAAGAAGAGGGAATATTTGCCGGTTACTCCAGCGGCGCGAACCTTGCCGCCGCGATTCAGCTGTTGAATGGCTCATTGCGGGGCGAAACCATTGCGACAATTGCTTGCGACTCGGGCCTGAAGTACCTGAGTACTGATTTGTGGGACCAAGGGTCGGAAAATTGATGGCCGCTATTCCAGCTCCCTCACGAGCGCGTTGAAGAAAGCGTATTCGTCCACGACGTCTTTACCAACCGGTTTTGGTTGTGCGCCCCACATCGCGACGACGATGTTGCTATCCGGGTGGACGTAGATGAACTGGCCAAATATACCGATCGCGGCGTAGGCGCCCATGTCCAGGGGCCACCACATATATCCATAGTCGACTTTCTCACCGGCAACGACTTTGGCTGACGTCGCTGTTTCAATCCATCCGTCCGGTAAAGTCGGTTCACCGTCAATGACGCCGTTGTTCGCCATGTACAGGCCGAACCTGGCGTAGTCACGGAGCGTTGCGGACAGTCCGCTACCGCCGATCTCCAGCCCGTGCGCGGCATCAAGCCACCAGCTCGCGTCCGACTCCATGCCGAACGGTTGCCAGAGTTTTTCCGACAAGTAGTCTGCGACATTCATTCCGGTGGCCGCAGCAACGAGTGCGCCAACCACCTGGGTTTCGCCCGTACTGTAGTTCCATCGCTCGCCGGGCTCGGCAGCACGATCGAGATTGCCCATCAATGTAAGGATAGATCCGGGCTGTTGGGAGATCTGTGCCATGAGCATTGCGCGCCTGTCCGAAGAGGGGTCTGTGTAAGTTTCATTCCAGTCGACACCGGACGCCATTTGCAGAAGATTGCGGACCGAGACGCCGTCGTATGCAGTGTCCGCAAACTGTGGCAGGTATTTTGTGAGCGGGTCATCGATGCCCGAGATGTGCCCGTCCTTGATGGCCAGACCGACGAGGGTGGCGGTCATTGATTTCACAACTGACATCGACATCCATTTCGTTTCCCGGCTGTTACCGAGCAGGTATTTCTCGAACGCGATTTCGCCGTCTTTCAGCACCACGATACCGCTGACCCGGTTCAGAGAAAGGAAATCGTAGAGGTCGTATTGTGTACCTCGTGACTCGAAGCGGAAGTTATTCAGTTGTTTCTCGCTGACGGGGAGCGGGTAAGGTTTGTCGCCAGCCGCCACGCGGCGTGTCGGGAAAAGTCGATGAATATTGCGAAACGTGTTGGCCTGAATGTCCGGGTAGAGCTCGCCGCTGTAGGCCTGTCGCACACTGCCTATGGGTTCGTTTTCATGAGGATAAACAGGCTTGGTCGTATCACGCGATAACGACTGCGAATCGTCGATTGGCGGAAACCCTGCGGGTGGTCTTCGGTGGTGCGTTGCCTGTTCGTAGGCATAGGCCAGGCTTATGAGTAAACCTTCAGACCAGGGTCTGCCAAGAATCTGTAATCCCGCAGGCAGATTGCCATAGGTATATCCCATCGGTACGGAGACGGCAGGCAGCCCGGTCGCCGGTGCGACCAGCTGGCTGTTATCACCTTTGTATTCTTCGTCCGGCTTGTCGAGATGTGCCGGCGGATTCGTCCAGCTCGGGTAGACCATCGCGTCGATGCCGGCATCATCCATTGACGTGACGACGTCGGCCAGGAATGCCTGGCGACCCTCGTGTTCGAAGAAGTCGGGGCAGGATGGATCGAGATCTTTAGGGTGCACATCGGCGGGATTGCCGGCGAAGTAGTCGAGACCACCTCCGATGTACGGTGAGTACTGACCGCTCGCTTTGACTTCGATGACGTCCTTTATCGGCGCACCGTCACCGAGTGACCTAAGATATTCGTGCATGTCGTAACGGAAGCGGGCACAGAAGTAATCCCCTTCGAGATGCTCTGCAAAATTCGGCACGCTGAACGGGTCGACAATTTCGGCGCCAGCGTTTCTCAGGTCGACCAGCGCCTGTTTAAATACTTCAGTGACTGCCGGATCCGCATCATCCGTGTCAACAAGCGCGCGCAAAACGCCGATGCGTTTCCCCTGCAACGCATTCGCGTCGAGAAAACTCGTATAGTCGCTCTCGAGTTTGTCTTTGCCGGCTTCAGTGTAGGGGTCTGCAGGGTCGTATCCGGCGACAACATTGAATACCTTCGCGCCGTCGGTGACGGTTCGCACCATCGGTCCGGCAATGTCGCGGTCGAATGAGAGAGGAATCACACCGTCACGGCTGGTCAGGCCGATCGTTGATCGAATACCGAACAATGCGAGGTGCGATGACGGTCCGCGAATCGAGTTGCCGGTATCCGATCCCATGCCGATGACACCGAAGCTGGCTGCGGTTCCCGATGCCGTGCCGCCGCTCGAGCCCGCTGGCACGCGGTCCAGTGCATACGCATTCGCCGTAGTGCCATACGATGAGCTGACCGTTTGCCTCGGGCTGAAGGCCCATTCGGCCATGTTGGTCTTCGCAATAATGATTGCATCGGCTTCACGCAGTTTTCGCACCATGAACGCATCATCGGGCGGGATGCTGTCCTTCAGCGCGATGGAACCGCCGCTAGTGGGCATATCGCTCGTGTCGAAATTGTCTTTCAGGAGAACAGGCGCACAGAAAAGCGGGCCCATTTCGTCGCCAGCGGCAATTCGCTGGTCGAGAATCTCTGCCTTGGCGACGGCATTCGGGTTGGCAAATATGATCGCATTCATGCCGGACGATCGGTCGTAGGCTTCGATTCTTCGCAGATATCCCTCGACAATATCCGCGCAGGACATTTCGCCGGATCTGATGGCCGCCTGCACGTCCTCAATGGTTGCTTCAACAAATTGAAACCCGGGCCCTGGGGTGCTCCCGGAGCAGGCTGTGAGCCCAAGAATCAGTGCCATTCCGGCGAATTTGTAAATCATGCTCATGTGGTTTGAGTGTCCTGTCGTGACGGCCGATTGGCAGAGTTTATCGTGCTTCGCAGCAACAGGTTGAGGCGCCTCGGCAAGCCGCGTATAATCACTTGCTTGTTGACAGCAAGTATCTTATCGATAAATTCAAGCTGTTGATTTAATTAAATATTTTATAGGTTCTGCAGTGCCGAATGATCTCCAGCGCGCAACTGACGCGTGCCAATCGCTAACCCAGGCCGAGAGAACAGCTATCTCGGATCGCGCCATGCTGGATGCCGCGATTGAGTTGATACTTGAATACGGTACCGAAAAAACGACCCTTGCAATGATCGGTGAAAAAGCCGGCTACAGCAGGGGGCTGGCGACTTATCGCTTTGGCTCGAAAGCCGGTCTTTATGACACGCTTTGCAAGTCCATCGGTCGCAACTGGCTCGAATACCTGAAGCGTGGCGTCGACGGGAAGATTGGCGTGGACGCGATGTGTGCTGCACTCGACACCGTTTATCAATGGGTCACGGACTCGCCGGAAGACGCCCGTGTCCTGCAGATCCTGCACTGCGGATCGGCCAGCCCCGGCTCCGAATTCCAGGAAACCTCCATCGGTATTCATCGGCGCCAGCAGTCCGACGTCGTGGAATGGGTCAGGGCCGGGCAGCAGCATGGGCAGATTCGGCAGGACATCGATGTGACTGCCGTTGCAGCCGAATACGTTGCTTACACCTCGGGAATTACTTATCTCTGGCTCATTAGTGCCGATACATTCAATTTTGATAGCGCCAACCAGGCGATGAAAAACTACCTGAGAACGACACTCAGCGTTTAATGACAGGAAACAAGATGACTGACGCATATATTTACGATCATGTACGAAGCCCACGCGGTCGCGGCCGTTCCAATGGTTCTCTGCACGAAGTCACGCCGGTTGATCTCACCGCACAGGTGTTGTCGAGCCTTCGTGATCGAAACGAACTCGACACCAGCAGGCTCGACGATGTCGTCATGGGCTGCACCGCGCCGGTTGGTGAGCAGGGTGCTGTTATTGCGCGAACTGCATTGTTGAATGCCGACTACGCGGAAAACGTGCCGGGTAAACAGCTTAATCGTTTCTGCGCGTCAGGGCTCGAGGCGGTCAACACAGCAGCAGCTCAAATTATGGCCGGACAATCGGACCTGGCTATTGGTGGCGGCGTTGAATGTATGTCCCGCGTGCCAATGGGATCGGATTCCGGTGCAATGCATGCAGACCCGGCCATTGCCCACAAAATTTATTTTGCACCCCAGGGTATTGGCGCTGACCTGATCGCCAGCAAATGGGGTTTTTCGCGGCAGGATGTCGATGCTTACGCCGTCGAAAGTCAGAAACGGGCGGCGCACGCCTGGGATAACGGCTATTTCGACAACTCCGTCATACCGATCAAGGATCACATTGGGTTAACTCTGCTCGACAGGGATGAACACATGCGTCCCGGCACTACGGCAGAGGATCTTGCCGGCCTCAAAGCTGCATTCGAGATTCCCGGGCAACAGGCCGGCTTCGACGCGGTTGCTTTGCAGAAATACCCGGAAGTCGAAATGATCAACCATGTTCATACGGGGGGCAATTCAAGCGGTATCGTCGACGGCGCCGCGGCTGTGCTCGTCGGTAACAAGGAAACCGGCGACTCGCTCGGACTGAAAGCACGGGCACGGATCAGGGGATTTGCATCGATTGGTACGGACCCGACGATCATGCTGACCGGCCCGGCACCTTCGGCAGAAAAGGTGCTCAAGCGCTGCGGCATGACTACCGACGATATCGATCTGTTTGAACTGAACGAGGCGTTCGCATCTGTCGTTATGCTTTTTATGCATCTGCTGGAGATTCCGCACGACAAGATCAATGTCAACGGTGGCGCGATTGCCATGGGTCATCCATTGGGAGCTACGGGCGCGATGATTCTCGGCACCGTGCTGGACGAACTTGAGCGACGTGACCTGAACACCGCACTTGTCAATCTTTGCATTGGCGGCGGTATGGGCACGGCGACGATTATTGAGAGGGTATAACGATGCAAACAATTGACTATAAAGTCGACAAAGACGGCGTTGCCCTCGTCACGGTAGATGTCAAAGACAAACCGATGAACGTTATTACGCCTGAATTCATGGACGACGTTTTCGAAGTTGCCAAAAAGATTTCCGCAGACGACAAAGTCAAAGGCGCCGTTGTTACATCCGGTAAGAATTCATTTATGGCCGGCGCGGATCTTAAGGAAATGGTCGCGACATTCGATCAGCGCAATGACGCGGCCGAAGTGTATTCATGGTGCCGCAAGTTGCAGCAGGCTTACCGCGCGCTGGAAACCTGTGGCAAGCCGGTTGCTGCAGCGATCAACGGGACTGCATTGGGTGGGGGCCTGGAACTTGCCCTTGCCTGCCACTATCGCGTCGTAGGCAATAACCCCAAGACCAAGCTCGGTCAGCCTGAAGTTCAGATTGGCCTGATGCCGGGAGCCGGCGGCACGCAACGCCTGCTGCGATTGATGGGTATCGAGGCGGCACTTCGGATGAATACCGAAGGCAAACACATTGCGCCGGAAACGGCGCTCGAAATGGGCTTTGTCAACGAGGTGGTTGAGCCAGGCAGGGAAGTCGAAGCAGCGAAAGCATGGGTGCTGAGTAGCGAAGAAACAGACGCGCCCTGGGATCGCAAGGGCTTCAAGGTGCCTGGCGGGGCTGGCCTGATGAATCCAAAAGCCGTCCAGACCCAGACATTTGGTGCCGCGCTGATGCAGAAGATGACCAACCACAACTACCCTGCGCCGTTAGCCATCATGTCCGCAACCTACGAAGGCAGTGTGCTCCCGATGGACAAGGCGCTCGATGTCGAGTCCAAGTATTTCACGCAACTGCTGATGGATCCGACGTCACGCAATATGACGCGGACTTTGTTCCTGAATAAAGGCGCCGCAGACAAACTGGTGCGGCGACCTGAAGGCCCGAAAAAGCGGCTGGTCACGAAGTTGGGCATCCTCGGCGCGGGGATGATGGGTGCAGGCGTCGCTTATGTATCGGCTTATGCGGGCATGCAGGTTGTGCTGCTCGATATGTCGAAAGACAATGCGGAGAAGGGCAAGGACTACTCTCGCAAGCTGTTGCAGAAGCGAATTGATCGCGGTCAGATGAACGCCGATAAAGCAGCAGATATTCTCGAGCGAATCGCAACCACCGACAACTACGATGATCTTGCCGGCTGCGAACTTGTCATCGAAGCCGTCTTCGAAGACGTCGGTATCAAAGCAGATGTGACGGCTAAAACTGAAGCCGTTATTGGCGATGACGCGATTTTTGCTTCGAATACGTCAACTTTGCCAATTACGGGTCTCGCGAAAGCGTCGAAGAACCCGGAGCAGTTCATCGGCATTCATTTCTTCTCGCCGGTTGACAAGATGCCGCTGGTGGAAGTGATCGTTGGTGAGAAAACCGGCGAGGTGGCGATTGCCCAGGCGCTCGATTACATCCAGCAAATTCGGAAGACACCGATTGTTGTCAATGACAGCCGCGGCTTTTACACAAGTCGCGTGTTCGGCACCTACAGCAAGGAAGGCATCATGATGCTGGCCGAAGGTGTCAATCCCGCGCTTATCGAGAACGTGGCGAAACACGCTGGCATGCCGGTCGGGCCACTTGCTGTTACCGATGAAGTCAGTATCGAACTGAGTTATCACGTTTTGAAGATGACGAGAGAAGGCTTGGGGGATGACTACGTCGCGTCATCCGCCGACGGTGTGATTACGAAGTTCATTGAAGAACTCGATCGCAAGGGCAAGAAATCCGGTAAGGGTTTCTATGACTATCCGGTGGACGGCAGGAAACATCTCTGGCCAGGCCTTGCAGAACACTATCCCCTCGCGGATGAACAGCCGGATCCGGAAGAGGTAAGGAAGCGCATCCTTTATGTTCAGGCCATCGATTCCGTACGCTGCATGGATGAAGGTGTTGTGACACACCCGGCCGACGCTGACATTGGCTCAATTTTTGGTTGGGGGTTCCCGCCTTATACCGGGGGCACGATTTCTTTCATTGAAACTGTCGGCTTGAGCAAATTCGTCGCCGAAGCGGATCGCCTTGCTGAAAAATATGGGGCCCGGTTCGCGGTTCCAGACAGCCTGCGCTCGATGGCAAAGAAGGGCGAAACGTTCTACGGCCGTGCAGATGCCGAATCGCATCGTTCTGCTGCGTGAGGATTTATTTGTGAGCGAATACGAAACCGTTAAGTACGAACAGGATGACTCGGTTGCAATCATTACGATCAACCGACCCGATGCAATGAACTCGTTCGACGCTGCTCTGCGACGTGACCTGCTGGCGGCCTGCCAAAAGGCCGCGGATGACCAAAGTATTCGCGCCGTTGTACTGACCGGTGAAGGGCGTTCGTTCAGCGCTGGCGCCGACCTTAAAAGCGGCCTGGACCCGAATGCGGATACAGAGAGGATGCTGCAGGACGAGTACCGGCCGGTTCTGGAATGCATCTGGAACATGGAGAAACCGGTTATTGCGGCCGTGGGTGGATCTGCTGCCGGCATTGGCGTTTCTTTCGCCTTGATCTGCGATCTCCTGGTGATGGCAGACAATGCATTCCTGCTGTCTCCATTTACGACGATCTCGCTGGTTCCGGATGGCGGGCTGAACTGGTTGCTGGTGCACCAGCTTGGTTACCGCCGTGCATTCCAGTTGAGTATCGAGTGCGAGCGTATTGGCGCAGATCTTTGCGTCGAGCTCGGTCTTGCCAACAAAGCAGTGCCGGCGGCATCACTGATGGAAGAATCGGTGAACTGGGCCAAGTCGCTGGCGGAGCGAGCGCCATTGTCATTGGCGGCCACAAAGAAGGCGATGCGGCATGCGACCTCGGGTTCCTGGGCCAGCACGTTCGATATCGAAGCGCCCATTCAGAATCAACTTCGGAAGAGCGAGGATAGCGCCGAGGGCGTTGCCGCTTTTTTTCAGAAACGCAAAGCAGAATTCAAAGGTAAGTAGTCATGAAACGAAGAATTTTTGACGAAGAGCACGAGATGTTCCGCGACTCGGTGCGGAGCTTCATGAAAAACGAGATTCAGCCACACACCGATAAGTGGCAGGAACAGGGCATCGTCGACCGCGAGGCGTACCTCAAAGCCGGTGAGCAGGGCCTGTTGTTGATGTGGGCTGATGAAAAATACGGCGGCGCCGGCGTAGCGGATTTTCGTTATGAGCAGGTGCTGATCGAGGAAAATGCACGCTATGGCGATGCCGGCTTTTTTGCCACGTTGCACAATCGCCTGGTCGGGCCGTATCTTGGAGACCTTGGAACGGAAGAGCAACGCGAGCGCTGGTTGCCAAAGTGTATTTCGGGTGAGCACATCCTGGCCATCGCGATGACCGAGCCTGGCGCCGGCAGTGACGTTGCCGGAATACGAACCAAAGCGGAAGACAAGGGCGACCATTACCTGTTGAACGGTTCGAAGACCTATATCTCGAATGGCATTCTTGCCGACCTGGTCGTCGTTGCCGCGAAAACGGACCCGAGCAAGAGTCACGGTCTCAGTCTGTTTGTGGTTGAGCGGGGCATGGAAGGCTTCGAACGCGGTCGCAACCTGAAGAAAATGGGCCTCAAGAGCCAGGATACGGCTGAGCTCTTCTTTACCAACGTCAAGGTACCCAAAGAAAACCTGCTGGGCGAGTGGAACAAGGGTTTCTACCACCTGATGCACTTTCTCGCTGAAGAGCGGCTGTTGGGTGCGGTGGGCTATAACGCGGCTGCCGAAGCGGCGTTTGAAATCACCATGGATTATATCCAGGAGCGCAAGGCATTCGGCCGGACGATCGCCGATTTCCAGAACACGCGGTTCAAGATGGCCGACATGCGCACAGAAATTGATATCGCCCAGGCCTATATCGACCAGTGTGTCATCGAGCACAACGAAGGCAATCTGAGTGCAGACGATGCGGCTAAAGCCAAACTGTTCTGCAGCGAGCTGGAAGGGCGCGTCATGGATGCCTGCGTGCAGCTGCACGGCGGTGCCGGTTACATGGACGAATACCCGATCTGCCGTATGTACCTGAATGCGCGAGTGTCCCGAATTTACGCGGGAAGCTCGGAGATCATGCGCGAGCTCATAGCCCGATCCATCGGCCTCGATTCTCGCAAGAAGCAGCCGAAGCCCGTTAGCACTGAACAGGCCGCCTGACAATTCGACGGCAGCATTGTAGTCTTCCCTCTGCATTGGAGCAGGTGGAGTAACTTTATGCGTGTCGCATTTGTTGGTTTGGGCGTGATGGGCTACCCGATGGCCGGGTACCTGGTGAAAGCCGGGCACGAAGTCACAGTATTCAATCGCACGACCGGGAAGGCTGACCAATGGTGTGCGGAGCACGGCGGAACTCGCGCCGATACGCCCGGTAAGGCGGCCGCCGATGCAGAAATCGTATTTGCGTGCGTCGGCAACGACGATGATGTGCGCGCCGTTGTGCTCGGCGAGAATGGAATTCTTCGGTCAATTCCCGATGGTGGCATCATCGTGGATCACACGACGGCGTCTGCAGTCGTTGCCCGGGAAGTCGCCGATGCAGCCGCTGCAAAAAACGTCGGCTTCCTCGATGCGCCGCTATCCGGTGGGCAGGCGGGCGCCGAAAACGGACAACTGACGATCATGGTGGGTGGCAGCGACGAGACTTTCGCCAGAGCAGCCCCGGTCATGGACTGCTACGCCAAAGCGATCACGTTGATCGGCCCGGCAGGTTCCGGCCAGTTGGCCAAGATGGTCAATCAGATATGTATTGCCGGCATCGTTCAGGGGCTGTCTGAAGGGCTACATTTTGCCAAGCGCGCAAACCTCGATGTTTCCAAAGTCATCGAAGCTATCTCCAAGGGTGCCGCCCAGTCCTGGCAGATGGAAAATCGCTGGGAGACGATGATTAATAATGAATTCGAATTCGGTTTCGCTGTTGAATGGATGCGGAAGGATCTCGGCATCGCACTTGCAGAAGCGGACAGCAACGGCGCGAATCTCGAGATGACAAAACTGGTCGATCGGTTCTACGCCGAAGTTCAGGAGCTGGGCGGAAGGCGCTGGGACACATCCAGCCTGATCGCGCGGCTGGAAAAATAGCGCAAGAGCGGGCCCTCCGGGCAATTTTGATCGCCAGGCGGGTATCCGGAGGACTGCCAATACACTGCTGGATGCCCGAAAGCCGACATTTGGTTAAACTTGGCTGAAAGGTTTGCCAATGACTCGATGTACACAATGTCACAGGTCATGCGCAGGCTTGTAACGCCGGAGGATTAAGTGCGAAGTGGCCACATTGTTTGTGCGATCTGCATTCCACTTCTGGCAGCCGGCACGAGCAGTGCGCAGGACAGGACACTATCAGAGCAGATGACTGAATCAGACAAGCCGTTCCTATTGACCTACCCCAACCTGGATGATTCTGGCGGAAAGGTTTTGCTAACGAATGAGCACGTTGTCTTACAGCGTCTCTTCGTGGGCCCAGGGGAGTGGGAAGGCATCCATAGTCATCCCGGCAACCAGCTATACGTACACATCAAGGGCGGGGAGTGGTCTGGCCGTCTCGGCGGCAAGTCTGAGTATTCGGGAATTGTCGATGAAGACGGGGCGGTAGGCTGGATGGACGAGATCCCGTTAAGTGCAGGACACGAATCCGGCAACACCGGCGATACGCCCATCGACTTGATTTATGTGACCCTGAAGGACGATGAGCCAATCGCTCCGGGGATCGAGCATACGCCGCAAATCTACCCCGACATGCCCCTGGATCTATTGCTGGAAAACGACCGGTTGATCGTGCAGCGGGGACAGATCGAACCGGGCCAGTGGACGGGGGTCCACAGTCATCCCGGCAACCAGATTATGATTCATATCAAGGGCGGCGTCTGGTCGGAGCGACGCAATGGCATGCAAGCTCCGCCTTCGCAGTTGTCTGAAGCCGGCTCGGTTGAATGGATCGACGCCGTCGAACTCAGCGAGGCGCACGAGTCGGGAAACACCGGCGACACTACAATCGACTTTGTCCTGGTTACGCTCAAATAACTGTAGCGGCGGAAATTCTGTCGTCGACAGTCTGGTCTTACGGACCCATAGTGTCGCCCGGTTATGGCCGTTGCATCGAGCACCTGAAACTGCAACCCGGAGCGGCCACTGGGAAACTGTGAAAACGAGCGTCAAGAGTAAGTTGATCAGGACCAGAATATCCCGACACCAGCAGAAGAAGCCGATTTTCATACTATGGGTCTTGGCTGCTTGATTGGACCCGGCCCCGGCCTTGTCGTTGCCTGGCAATCAAACAAGCCGAACCGACTACCGGGATTTTGCGAATACGTAACGGGTGTCTGCAAGCTGTAGGATCGAGCCGAAACAAGCAGCGGTGCATCTGATTCGTCGGCGGCCTGATTCGTTTGGATTGGCCGCTTTAGGCAAAAGTGGTCGTCCGGGATGATACAATCCTCATCGTCACGGGGGTGGTTTGAAGACCTGAGATCCGCTGTTTGCGGGAACCCCAGAACCTGAACCGGGTAATGCCGGCGTAGGAAGAGGATTTCCGATGTACTCAACAACCAAGGTTTCGCGATCGCGCCGGGTCGCGTTGCTGTGCTGTCTGCCGGTCGCCGGGTTTTCGCAGGAACCGATGGAGGAAATTTCCGTGACCGCGGACTATCGCGGCAGGCCTGCCATGGAGATCCCTGCCAGCATTTCCATTCTCGATGCGGCCACGATCTCGGAGACGGCCGTTCAGCATTTCGAAGAATTGATTGGCAGGCTGCCGAATCTCAACTGGTCTGGCGACGGGCACCGGGCACGATATCTGCAGATTCGCGGTGTAGGCGAGCTGGCGCAATACCAGGGAACGCCAAACCCGTCTGTCGGGTTCGTGGTGGACGACATCGACTTCAGTGGCATTGGCACAATTGCAACGTTATTTGATGTCGACCACATCGAAGTGCTTCGCGGGCCGCAGGGCACGCGCTACGGCTCGAATGCACTCGCCGGTCTCATTTATATTCAGAGCACCGACCCAGGAGATGAGTTTGAAGGACGCCTGCAACTGACTGCGGGAAGCGATGATGCCTTCGGTGGTGGGTTAGCGTTCGGCGGACCGATTGGGAAGAAGGGCGCAGGCTACCGTCTGAGCGCGCATCATTACCAAAGCAACGGTTTTCGTACCAACCCTTATCTCGGTCGTGACGACACGAATGGGCGGGATGAAACCTCCCTGCGGGGCCGTGTCGCCTGGAAAGCGGGCGACAACTGGGACTTCAAGCTGACCGGCATGTTCAGCGACGTTGATGACGGCTACGACGCATTCGCCATCGACAACAGCCTTACCGTATTGTCCAACCGGCCGGGCAGGGACGCGCAGAAAAGTGTTGGGGCGTCCTTCAATATCGACTGGGATGGTAGCCGGTTTTTTGAGGTCACCTCGGTCTCGTCGATCGCCGACTCCGAAATCAATTTTTCTTTCGACGCTGACTGGGGCAATGATGAGGCCTGGTCGCCGATCCTGTATGACTACATCTCGCTCAATGACAGACAGCGGATGACCATGAATCGGGAGATCCGTTTTTTTTCCAAGGAGGCGGGGAGAATATTTGGCGGTACCACCGACTGGCTGGTTGGTTTCTACATCAATCAATTGAACGAGGATCTGACGACTGTCAACCAGGGCGACTATTTCGACCCGGGCTTCAATTTTTCCGATACGCTTGATGAAAGGCTCGATAGCGAATTCGAGGCGTTGAGCGCCGCGGTTTTCGGTCAGCTTGAATTCACTGTTGGCGATGTCGGAAAACTGATACTTGGCGCACGCGTCGAGCGGCGCGAAGTCGATTACCTGGATTCAGACGGACTGAATCTCAAGCCGTCCGAGAACATGGTTGGAGGCGAGCTCGCCTATACACATGAGTTCAGCGACACCCTGACGGGTTTTGCGACCTTGTCCCGGGGCTATAAAGGCGGTGGCTTTAACCTCGGCTTCGTGCCGCCGGGACGCAGAGAATTCAAACAAGAGTCCATGTGGAATGCGGAGCTCGGCATGAAGTCGAGTTTCGCGGATGATCGACTTCTTGTCAGCGGTTCTGTTTTCTACAATGAGCGACGAGATCAGCAGGTCGAAACCTCGTTTCAACTCATTCCCAATGACCCGGCGTCATTCGTGTTCTTTACCGACAATGCGGCGCAGGGCAAGACCATCGGGCTTGAGGCAGATATCCGCTGGTTCGCGTCACAAGCATTCGAAATCTATACTAACTTCGGCTTGCTCAACGCGGAATTTGACGAGTTTGTAACGCCGCAAGTCGACGCGGGTGGACGCGACCAGGCACATGCGCCTGCATACACGTTTGCGTTGGGCGGCATTTATCGGCATCACTCAGGCTGGTTCGCCAGGGTCGATATTGCCGGCAAGGATGAATTCTATTTCGACGTATCGCATGACCAGCGGTCAAATGCCTATTCAGTAACCAATGCACGCCTGGGTTTTACTGCGGAGCGCTGGAAAGTTCAGCTTTGGCTGCAAAATGCGTTCGACAAGCACTACGCCGTTCGCGGCTTTTACTTCGGCAACGAGCCGCCGTTATTCCCGGACGCGCTTTACATCCGCCAGGGTGATCCTCGCCAACTCGGCGTCACTTTTGATATGAGGTTTTAAATTATGAGAGTCGCGGTCGACATCAGTCTTTATCCACTGGATCAGAACTTTATTCCACCCATCAAGGATGTGATCAAACGGCTCAATGGTCATGAAGGGATCGAGGTGGTAACAAATCCGATGGCTACTCAGCTTCGTGGAGAATACGAGGCCGTGATGAATCTGCTGACACAGGAAATCGGCACGACCTTTGAGCAAATTCCCAAAGCCGTCTTCGCAATCAAGATACTCAACAACCCGCTTGAAGACTAAGAGTCTTTTTTGAATTCGTTTTTGGCCGATATATCCGAGCAGCTTGCAGCGTGGTCGCCGGCTGAGGCGACTGCGGTGGTCTTCGCAATTCTTTACCTGCTGCTGGCTATTCGCGAGAGCATATGGTGCTGGCTTTGCGCAGGCGTAAGCACGGCAATATATGTCTGGCTCTTCATCGCCGCCAAGCTCTACATGGAATCGCTACTCAACGTCTTCTATTTCGGTATGGCGATTTACGGCTGGATTTCCTGGCGTTCCGGCGAGGGCGACAAACACGAATTGCCAGTGGCAGTCTGGCCACGGCGAGTGCATGTTGCGGCAGTTGCAGTGGTTGCCGTATCGGTCTTCGTAACCGGCACCTGGCTTGCCCGTTACTCGGATGCTGCCTATCCCTACATCGACTCAGCCACAACTTTCGCAGCGATGTGGGCAACCTTTCTGGTTACCAGAAAGGTACTCGAAAATTGGTGGTATTGGCTCGCGATTGATGTGGTTTCGGTCTTTCTCTACTGGTCTCGGGGTCTGGAACTAACGTCGTTGCTTTTCATCGTCTACGTCGTAATGATACCGTTTGGCTTGATAAGCTGGACGCGCTCTTACCGTGCCAACAAAAATCCAGGGATTGTATGAGCAGTCAAATCAATGCGTTTGAAGCGTTGGCAATGGTGCCGGGCTGGGACGTCGAATCGGCGGACATTGATGAATTAAAGGGCGGTCTGACCAATCGGACCTATCACATCAGGCAGGGCGACCGGGCCTGTGTTCTGCGCCTCGATTCAGGGCAGGAGAGTGTGTTTCAGTTTGATCGATCCTGTGAGCTTTCAATTCTGGAAAGTGCCGGGAGTTCTGGTCTTGCACCGGCCGTTATCTATTCAAACGCCGAGGCCGGAATCCTCGTCACCGAATTCCTCCCAGGCAGGGCCTGGGAGGAGGCAGATATCAGCGTACCGGCGAACCTGGAAAAGCTGGCGGCCCTGCTTCGCGACGTTCATGCCTTACCGAAATCCGGTCACAGAACCGATATGGTCGCCGTCGCCGAAACTTACGAGGCCTATCTCGAGAAGCGGCATGGCTTGCACTCGTTTGCGACGCATTGCGTAGAGGTGATCAGGTCCGTTCCGATGAATGATGATGTCACGTGCTGCCACAATGACATTGTCGCGGCCAACGTGATTCAAGGTAGTGGACTCAAGCTGATCGACTGGGAATTCGCCAGCGACAATGACCCGATGTTCGACCTCGCCTCAGCAATCGGTTTTCACAACCTTGAAAAAGAGCAGTCAGCCATTCTCCTGACGGCATATTCCGGCGGTGGCGACGGTGAACTGAAAGAGTGGCTCGCCGGGCAGGTACGCGTTTTTGACGCCATTCAGTGGTTGTGGCTTGCAACCCGGCACCTGGTTTTCCCGCGACGCTGGCAGGCACGGCGACTGGAAGAGTTGCAGCAGCGGATAAGATAAAATCGCCTTTTCACGGAGCGAATTGACGGACCTACCAGCTGTTCCTCAATTCCCTTAGCTTCAGGAAGACGTCTTTTGGCGATGGCGATTCGCCGATTTCAGGAAACTGTTCCTGAAGGCGAGCGATCACGGTTGGGCTTTGCAGACGGAAGAACGTATTCATTTCCCGTTCCATGCCCAGCGAGGTCACCAGTGCGTTGGCCGGGTCCTGGTCTTGATATCGCGCCAGCATCTCTTGCGCCGCAGCATTGTCCGGTTCCCGATCTAGCGTAAATTGCAGGTTGTTGATCAGGTAGTCATGGCCGGGATAGATCATCGTATTGTCATCCAGCTTGGCAAGCTGGCTTTCGAACGTTTCGTAGAGCTGATTTGGATGACCGCCGTTGTGGCAATTCCCGGCACCCGCGTTAAACAGGGTATCGCCACTGAACAGCGCAGGTTGATCGGTATGCGACAGCAGGCAAATGTGGCTCATCGTGTGCCCGGGCGTGTCGAGGCATTCGAGTTCCACGGTGCGGCCAACCCTGATGACATCACCGGCGCCAACACCGCGATCCATGTTCGGGATGCGGTCTTTTGCATTGGCATGCGCCACAACCTTTGCGCCGGTCGCCTTTACCATGGCTTTGTTGCCGCCGGTATGGTCACCATGTTCATGCGTATTCAGGATCTGAGTGATCCTCCAGCCACGGTCAGCGGCGACCTTGAGACACTTGGTGTAGTCCAGCGGATCGATAGCCAGTGCGTCACCTGTTTCGGGGCAGGCAATCAGGTAATTGAAGTTCCGATAGGCATTGCCCGTCCAGACTTGTTCGACGATCACAGCTCACTCTCCTCAGTTCATGCATTCCGCGCTGTCGGGGTCTTCGCAGCGCTCGTATACCTTCTCGCCACCGACCCAGGTCTGGATAACCTGAATGTCATCGATCTCAGCTGCGGGAATCGTGAAATAGTCGCGATCAACAACGATAAAATCGGCCCACTTGCCGGGCTCGAGGCTGCCAAGCCGGTCTTCCTGGTGAGCGGCGTAAGCGGCCGCGAGTGTGAATGAGTGCAACGTCTCCTCGCGCGAAAGACCTTCTTCTGCATGCCAGCCACCTTCGGGCATGCCTTCGCGGTTTTGCCTGGTGACAGAGGCGTAGAGTCCGTGCATGGGGTTCGCGAGCTCCACCGGAAAATCCGAGCCGTTTGCAAGAACGGCACCTGAATCAAGGAGCTTGCGCCATGCATAGGCACCTTTGAGGCGTTCGCTGCCGATGCGATCCTCTGCCATGTTCATGTCACTGGTCGCGTGGGTCGCCTGCATTGATGCAATGACGCCGAGTTCGGCGAAGCGGGGTATGTCATCCAGTGCAATGATCTGCGCGTGTTCGACGCGATTGCGGAGTGGCGAAGCGACGCCACCCTGGGATTTTTCAAAGGCATCGAGAGACTGGCGATTGCCGAAATCTCCGATCGCGTGAATTCCTACCTGGAATCCCATGTCATTCGCCTTTTTCACCTTGGCGTCGACTTCGGCTTGGGTGTACATGCGCAGGCCACGATTCTCCGTATCATCTTCATACGGCTCGATCATGGCGGCGCCACGGCTGCCGAGGGCACCGTCGGACATCAACTTGACCGCGCGAATATCCAGGTGATCGTTGCCATAAGCGACGATTGGTTTTCCGATGGCGTCCAGGTTCTCGCCGGCTTCCCACATCATTGCGTAGATGCGCATCGACAATTCGCCGTTATCGGCCATGGACATGTAGACCTCTGCTTCGTCGATACCAATGCCGGCATCGTGGACGCTCGTCAGGCCGAGCGAAGTCAGTTCCCTGAATGCGGCGAGAAATGCCTGGCGATACTCGGCTTTGGTCGATCCTGGCACCTTCGAGGAAACGAGGCCCATGGCATTGTCGATCAGGGTGCCGGTTGCGTTGCCATCGTCGTCCCGAATTATCTTGCCGCCAACCGGATCCGGCGTATCGTCGTCGATGCCGGCAAGTTCGAGTGCCTTGCTGTTTGCCCACCCGGCATGACCGTCGATACGACGCAGCCAGACCGGCCGATCAGATACGACAGCATCGATAGCTGCTGCTGTCGGGAACTCCTTAACCGGCCATAACACCTGGTTCCAGCCTCTGCCTTTGATCCAGCCCGAACCTGGATTGGCTTTGTCATAGGCGGCGATCCGG
Organism: Woeseiaceae bacterium; assembly: GCA_024640315.1. Lineage (GTDB taxonomy): Bacteria > Pseudomonadota > Gammaproteobacteria > Steroidobacterales > Woeseiaceae > SZUA-117. The sequence goes on along the minus strand of JAHEFF010000015.1, from coordinate 20,715 downwards.
GCCACGGCCTCTTCGAGGCTTTCCGTGCCGGTGACATTGAGCTCAACGTTGAGAAAACCCTGGCTCGATACGTGGCCATGGGCATCATGCAGGCCCGGCAGGACATAGCGATCCTGGCCGTCAATCCTGTCGGCGTTCGGATATTCGTCTGCCAGTTCGTCACCGCCGGTGGCGATGACCCGGCCGTCGTCGCCGAAGACCAAAACGCTGAACTCGACGATGCCGTCGTTGCTGCTCGTATAGCCTGCCACGGAGTGCAACACTTTCTCCTCGGCACCTGCTGCATGAACGGCCGCCAGGATGGCGATACAAAAAGTCATTTTTACTATTTTTATCAAGAACCTATCCCCTGATTTCTCTGCTTTTTCCTGCGTTTCCGGCGGCTGTAATTTGTGCGCCAGGCGCTTTCCCATGTAAGTCGAACCACTTATGCTCATCCCTGGTCCTAAGCATCGACATTGTAATCCGTCCGGAGACATTTGCATGAGTTTGCGATTGGCTTGTCTCACAGCCTGCTTTTTTCTTGTCGCCTGTGGCGGCAGCGATAAAGTCACCGACGCAGATCGTGGCGAGGCCAGACCTGAGGCTGCGGCGACGTCCCGCGCATTCGACATGCCCTACCTCATGGAGGAGCTCGATAACGGGCTCCGGGTCATCATTGTGAAGACCGATTATCCGGATATCGTGACGGTGCAGATTCCGGTACAGACCGGATCGCGCAACGAGGTCGAGGCAGGAAAATCGGGTTTCGCACATTTCTTCGAGCACATGATGTTTCGCGGAACAGAGGCGTATCCGGCCGACCTCTATAATTCGATCGTCAAAAAAGCCGGCGCGAACTTCAACGCATTCACCACGGACGATTTCACCAACTACTACACCACTTTCACAAAGCCGGATCTCGAAAAGATCATTGAGATCGAGGCTGACCGGTTTCGGAATCTTTCTTATTCTGAATCGGATTTCCGCACCGAGGCGCTGGCAGTCAATGGTGAGTACCTGAAGAGCTACTCGAACCCGATTATGAAAGCGTTCGAACGTACCCGGGCGCTTGCGTTTAATACGCATCCTTACAGTCATACGACAATGGGGTTCATCGAGGACATAGAGGCAATGCCTGATCAGATCGACTACTCGAAGGAGTTTTTCGATCGCTGGTACCGTCCTGAGTACACCTCGGTCATTGTCGTTGGCGATGTGAATCCGGAATCGACGCTCGGGCTGGTCGAAAAATACTGGGGCGGATGGGAAAGAGGCACATACGTCGCCGACATTCCGGTTGAGCCGGAGCCGACCGGGCCGGTCTACGAGCACATTCAATGGGATGGAGAGACGCAGCCATGGCTGTTCATTGGGTTCCGCAGCCCGGCGTTTCGTCCGGACGAAAAAGACTTTCCGGCAATGAGCGTATTGGCATCGATTTACTTTTCGGACTCGTCAGACCTCTATCAAAAGCTGGTCATTGAAGACCAGACTGTCGATCAGCTGTTAACCGATTTCCCATTGAACAAAGACCCCAATCTCAACCTTATCTATATTCGACTGACCGATGAGGCATACGCGGCGGATGTCGAGGAGGCGGTGCTCAGCACGCTGGCCAGGGCAAGAAACGAATTGATTGACGCCGCCAGGCTCGAGCAGACCAAGTCGCGCCTGCGTTACTCGTTTACGGCGAACCTTGATAACTCGGACGATATTGGAAGTATGCTTGCACAGTACGTCCAGTACGATCGTACGCCGGAGACGGTTAACGAGATGTATGCCGCTTTCGAGGCGCTGACCGCTGAAGATGTTCGGCATTTTGCCAACGAATATTTCACGGATATCAGCCGCGTCACGGTTTCGCTCTCGAATTCTGCTTCAGTCAGTGGCGTCGGAGAAACGCTGTCTCTTGATGAATTGACTGCTGCGCTGGACGCCGCCCAAAAGACGGGGTCGCCGATCCTGGCGGTAGGCGAAGCGGGCAAAGAGGAAGAAGTGTTTTCATCGTCTGGCAACACGCTGCCGGTTTCGATCGTTGCACGGCAGTCTGATTCATCACCGCTTGTGGACGTTTCGATCCTCGTGCACGCCGGCGCCGGCATGGATCCGCCTGGTCAAAAAGGCCTGGCATCACTCACCGCTGCCATGTTGAGCGATGGCGGCTCGGCAACCTGGTCCATTCAGGAAATCAATGCGGCGATGTATCCGATCGCCAGCGGCTTCAGCTCCCAGGTGGACAAGGAGATGACTCGCCTTTCCGGGCAGGTCCACAAGGACAATCTCGACACCTGGTATCGCTATGTTCGCAGTCAGTTGCTGAACCCTGGCTGGCGCGAGCAGGATTTCGAGCGCGTCAGAACGCAACTATCGAATGCGGTCAGAACAAGCCTGGTGGGAAATAACGACGAGGAACTTGGCAAAGAGGTTTTGTACAGCGAAATCTATGGGATGGATCATCCCTACGGTTCGTTAAATCTTGGTCATAGCAGCGATATCCTGGGTCTCACTCTTGACGACGTTAAGGGCTTCTACCGGCAGTACTACACGATCAATAATATGACGGTCGGCGTGTCCGGTGGATACCCTGATTCATTCATTGCCAGGCTCAGTGACGATTTGCAGTCGTTGCCCGCCGGAAGCCGGGCAAAACTCGCGGTTCCGGAGGTGGCGGACGCCGCTGGCAGCAGAGCGACCATCGTCGAAAAGGAAACAGCTGCTGTCGCCGTTTCGTTTGGTTTCCCCATCGACCTGAAGCGTGGTGATCCCGATTGGCTGGCGCTATGGCTTGCACGATCATGGCTGGGAGAACATCGTACAGGTGGTCGACTCTATGATCGTATTCGCGAAATGCGCGGCATGAATTACGGGGACTATTCTTATACAGAATACTTCCCGAACGGCATGTATCAGTTGCAACCTGACACGAACCTGGGCCGGCAGCGACAGATATTCCAGGTGTGGATTCGCCCGGTACGGAATAACAACGACGCCCACTTCGCGACACGTGCTGCTGTTTACGAGTTGGAAAAGCTGCTTAACGATGGCATGAGCGAGACGGATTTTGAGGCGACGAGGACTTTCCTGTCGAAATACGTCAGCCTCATGATGGATGGCCAGTCGAGGCAACTCGGCTATGCAATGGACAGCCAGTATTACGAAATCGATGAATTCTCGGACTACGTCCGGCGGGGGCTCAGCGCGCTGACGCTGGCAGACGTGAATCGCGTGATTCGCGAAAACCTGCGGACTGACAACATGCAATATGTCTTTGTGACCCGCGATGCTGACGATTTGCGCCAAAGACTCGTTAGTGAGCAATCCTCGCCAATTTCTTACGACGCCGAAAAACCGGTCGAGCTACTTGAAGAAGATCAGATCATCGACTCCGTTCCGCTCGGCATTGAAGCGGGCAACGTCCGGATCATTTCAGCGGAGAATGTGTTTAATTGATCCGCCTGCGTGGCTGTCAGCCTTGACCATCCTCCGGTCAGCCGATGCAACTCGTTCTCAACGGCACAGGCAAGTCATTGATTAGAGTAGGCAGGCCCCGGCCGGATGCCTGCTATGAGTGTTGTTAAAAGACCACAAAACAAGTCTCAACTTGGTATGCGTACCACAAAGTGGCGACAGAATTGACAACTTATGAAGATTCTGCGAACTTTTGCGCCAGTTATTAGTCTCCTTTCAACAACAGCAGAAAGAAGAAAGGATTCAGACGAGTTTCGACGACACCTTCAGGTACGACTTGGCGGGGGATTTCATTGTCAAGGTTTTTGTACTTTTGAGGTCAGGGCGGTTTCCTGTGGAAACCGCCCTTTTTATTTCCCGCTTAGTCACTGCAGTTGATCGATGAGGTCATCTGTCCGATAACGGGCGGCAAACAAACTCTACGGCTGACCGGCGTCGATGCCGTGTTGGAGTTGGTATTGATACTCGTCGTTATCGAAATTGCCCATCGAATTGGCAATCAGGCCATCCTTGCCAAAGGTCCAGGCTTCGTATCCGCTGAACCGCACAGCATTCCCTGTGCCCTCGGGGCCGGAATTAGTACCGATAAATGTCCAATGGTAGGTCACGCCGTCAGGCTGGATATCCAGTCTGTCCATGACTAACTCCATATCCGGAAAGGCAGTCATGAATCCCTCTGCCACTTCGGTAATGGCCTCTCTCCCGATCGCCGGAGATCCGTTGACATACAACGACCCGTCTGCGGCAAAAAATTCTGCGACGCCAGCAGCAATACCGCTGTTCCATGCAGCGGTATAGTTGTTGGCGAATTCTCTCAGCTCATCGTCAGTCATCGATGTTTCTCCGGGTGTGCATGCGCCAAGCAACAAGACCAGCAATATGATTGTGGTCGCAGAAGCAGCGCCTGATTTGTATTGGCGTATCGTCATATTGATACTCAGCGCGAGGTGAAGAACGGACTTGCAAGTATCAAGCAGACTTCGGCGTTGATGCAACAGTCCATAATTCGTTTTTTTCGGTATTGCGAGGGGCCCCGCTGCCAGTCAAACATCTCGCGTAATCAAATCGACCATCGATCAACCGCAACGCCTTCACTGGCCGACAGCAGACGTGCGGAACCTTTCTTTCTCAACCTGTTGGAAACCAAAAAACGACCGTTGGAGAGTCGTTTGCGTTTAGAAGAGACGTTTGCCATTGGCCGCAAGTGACCGTTGAAAGCCTCGGCTCTCGACTGATCTGAACCACAGCTATTGCCTGAGACAGATGACTGAAAAAAAATCACTCTGTGAGCTGTTCGAGCAGTTCGCCCTCCAGTATCGTCGGGCGATGGGCGCAATGTAAACCGGTCACAGCTGCTAAGATCCGCCCTGACTATGGTCCAGCCAACGCTACAAAACGAGAATTCCGAGAATGTTGCCCTGGGTATGTGGGCGGCGGGCGGCGCGTTTCTGATGTTCACGATCATGAACGTATTCGCAAAATACCTTAGCTCGGGCCACTCGGTGATTGAGATCGCGTTTTATCGCAACCTGGTTGCGTGCGTACCATTCCTGCTGGCTGCGTTCATGTTCGGGCGCCGCGAGATCCTGGTCATACAGAGCAAACCGCGCATCATTGCCGTGCGCGCCATTCTTGGAACTGTAACGCTTCTTGCGACTTTCGCAGCTTACTCGCTGATGCCAATGGCAGAAACGACCGTGCTGATGTTTACTGCATCTCTGTTTATTCCGGTCCTTGGCGTGGTTTTCCTGAAAGAGCGGGTCGGCCCTTACCGCTGGTCGGCCGTCCTCGCAGGATTTGTCGGGGTGGCCATCATGGTGAACCCGACCGGTGAAACGAATACCCTCGGTGTGACCATCGCTCTGTGCGCGGCATTGCTGCAAGCTTTTATGAGTATTCTGTTACGCCACCTGGGAGGGCACGAACTCCCGCAGACGATCACCTTTTATTTCTTTGTGATAGGCACTTTTCTTACGGGCCTGGCCCTGCCGTTTGTGGCGACCGGGCCGACGTTGGCGGAGATCCCCTTGTTTTTCGGCGTCGGCTTATCCGGAGCTGGCGCCCAGTGGCTTTACTCCATTGCCTTGAAACATACGCCGGCGGCGGTTGTGGCTGTTTTAAACTACAGCAGCATCGTCTGGGCTATGCTGTTCGGCTGGCTGATCTGGAACGACTGGCCCTTACCCGTCGTACTGGTGGGAGCAGGGGTGGTCATTGCATCAAACATGTTGATCGCCTGGCGGGAAAGTCGACTCAGACGATCACTTAGGGCCAAGATTCCGCAAATCCCCTGAGGCGGGTGACGAGAGGCGGTTTTCCGCCTAGACTTGCAGCACGCATTTTGAATACCGGGGTCCTCATGAGAAAAACAGGAATAGTATTTGTCGCCTGCTTGTTGTCGCCAGTCATAGTTGTGGCACAAGACACCAGTTCCGAACATGCTCGGAAAACGCTCGAAATCTATACCCGAATTATCGGTGTAGAGACGTCCAAGAACCTCGGTAACGTGCCGGAGGTCGCAAACTACCTTGCCGGGGAACTCGTCGCCGCGGGTTTCCCGAAAGAAGACGTCGAAATATTGCCGGTAGGTGAGACCGCGGCCCTGATTGCCCGGTACCGGGGCGATGGTTCATCTGGCAAAGCGCCGATTCTTCTGTTGGGCCATATGGATGTTGTCGAGGCGCGGCCGGAGGACTGGGAACGTCCGCCATTTGAACTGACGCGTGACGATACTTATTTCTATGCCCGGGGTTCTATCGACAACAAGTTCGGCGTAGCCCAGCTGACCTCGACATTCATTCGCCTGATGAAGGAAGGCTTCACACCGAATCGGGATTTGATTCTCGTTTTTTCTGGTGACGAAGAAAGCACGATGATCAGCACTCGTGTACTCGCCTACGAGCGTCCGGACCTCGCCGAGGCCGAGTTTGCGCTCAATTCTGATGCTGGCGGCGGTACCCTGCAGGCGAATGGCGAAGCGGTTGTATATCGCATACAGGTCGCTGAGAAAACCTATGTCACCTGGGAGCTGACGGTTCGTAATCCAGGCGGGCACAGTTCGCGTCCCAGACCGGACAACGCAATTTATGACCTGGCGAGCGCCATCAGCAAAATACAGAACCACCAGTTCCCGGTTCGCTGGAACGACATGACGCTGGAGTATTTCGAGGAAACCGGCAAGTTGCTGGGAGGCGAACTGGGCGAGGCCATGCTCCGGTTTGCTAAAAACCCGGAGGACAAGGATGCAGCAGACCGCCTGTCGGTTGAGCCATCTTATGTGGGCTCCACTCGCACCACCTGTGTTGTCACCATGTTGCGAGCGGGCCATGCTGAAAATGCATTGCCTCAGTCAGCGACTGCCACCGTAAATTGTCGCATTTATCCCGGCGTTCCGGCAGCTGATGTCATGAAGGCATTGCAGCAAGTCATCGGTAACGATGCGGTCGAATTCGAGGAAATCTATGCGCCGACCGAGAGCCCGATTTCAGAATTGCGTGAAGATGTTCGTGCGGCAATCAGCGAGGCAGTGCACGCTCGCTACCCGGGGATACGGATGCTCGCTTATATGGAGTCAGGAGGCACAGACGGTATGCACTTTCGCCGTGCTGGCGTCCCGACATGGGCGGCGAGCGGTATTTTCATGAATCCCGACGAGATGTATGCCCATGGTCTTAACGAGAGAGTTCCCATAAAGACTTTTTATGACGCGCTGGATCACTGGAGCACGATCATCAGGGAGCTGGCGGGCGATTGACCTGCGGACAGATGGCACGATGATGTCACTACGTGGCCACCTGTGAGACTCCCCGTAGACTTTGAGCGGCTGCGATCGTTGCCTCAACCGAACCAGCTTACGATGTCCGCTCTCAATTCTGTAAGCACTGGCGATGTTCAGGAGTAAATAGTGGCGGTATCGAGTGAGGTGCAGGACGAAGGACTGGTACGCGTTATCGGCACCGGTGCCCTGGGGTTGAGTGTTGTCAATATGGTGGTTGGTGCCGGCATATTTGTGTACCCCGGCCTTATCGCCGCGGAACTCGGTTCGGCAGCGATTCTGGCGTACCTGGTCTGCTCCATGACGGTGGCACTGGTTTTCCTCTGTTTCGCGGAAGTTGGCAGTCGCGTCTCCCGCAGTGGCGGCGCCTATGCCTACATCGAGGAAGCATTTGGTCCGTTTGCCGGATTCATCGCATCGATCCTGTTCTGGTTTGGTTACTCCGCCATGGCAGACGCTGCGATTACGGTTGTGATGGTCGAGTCATTGTCCACGGTGTTTCCGATTCTTGACGAGCCCGTCCCCCGCGCGTTGTTTATCATCACCTTGTTGGCGTTTCTTGCATCGGTGAACGTCAGGGGCGTCAAAGCCGGTGTGCGCTTATACATCTTCAACACTCTCGCCAAGCTGGTGCCGCTGCTATTGCTGCTTTGCGTGGGGTTGTTCGTCATTAACGTTGATAATCTGACCATTCCCGAATGGCCCTCGGTTACAAGTATCGGTGCGGGCGCGATCCTGTTGTTTTACGCATTTAGTGGAGCAGAGTGCGCGTTGAGTGTCAGTGGCGAAATCAAGAATCCCGCAAAGACAGTGCCGCTTGGACTGTTGTTCGGAATGACTGCGTTGCTATTGCTTTACATCGGCCTGCAAACAGTGGCGCAAGGTGTGCTAGGGGCGGAACTTGCCCAGAACACCGAGGCGCCGCTGGTAGCAGTTGCGACTGAAGTCTTTGGTGAATGGGGTGGCAAGATGTTGCTCGCCGGCGTCGTTATTTCAATTTACGGCGCACTTAGTGGCGACATGCTGGGAGGTCCCAGGGTCATATTTGCGTCATCACTGGACAATAACCTGCCGGCTTTCCTGTCGAGGGTGCATCCGAAGTACAAGACGCCTCACGTCTCCATTATTTTCTTCGCAGTCATCGTGTGCGCTTTTGCATTGACCGGTACGTTCAAATACCTGGCCGTGTTCGCAACCGGGTCATTGCTGCTCATAGATCTTGGCGTCAGCCTCGCCGTTATTCGTCTGCGCCAGCGCGACGGTCTGCCCAAAGCAGGGCAGTTCCGGTTGCCCTTCGGTCCGCTTATTCCGCTGTTGAGTTGCACCATAGTTGGTTGGATGTTGATGCAAGTACCGTCTGACGAAGCCCTCAGCGTTACGGCGCTGATAGTGGCTGCCATAGCAGTCTATGCAATTCGTGCGGTGTTCCGTCGCTCGTCGGCCGCTATTAAGTCGCCGGCAGAATCTCCGGAATCGTAGCTCAGGCGATACCACCACCGTCGACGACCAGCGATTCACCGGTCACGAAGGCGGCCTCGTCAGAGGCCAGGTACAGTACTGCATTAGCGATGTCTTCGACGGTACCGATACAACCTAGCGGCCGGTCGGCGGCGCCAGCAGCGTAATCCTCCCAGGACAATCCGCGCTTCTCTGCATCTTCATGAAGCATCGGCGTCAGCACATCCCCCGGGCAAACGCAGTTCACCCGAATGCCCTGGGGGCCATGATCGATAGCCATGGCTTTCGCCATCACAACCAGGCCGCCCTTGGCGGCGCAGTATGCGGCTGCCCCGGCGCCACCCTGGAATCCCCAACCGGAGCTGGTGTGGATAATCGAGCCACTGCCGCGCTCGATCATCGAGGGCAAAACGTATTTCGACATCAGGAAAGCGCCCTTCAGGCTTGAGTCGATGGTTTCGTCCCATTCCTCCTCTGTGCATTCCGGGAGGGTCTTGGGATGGAAGACACCGGCGTTGTTGAACAACACGTCGATCTTGCCGAACCGCTCAAGCGTCTGGTCGACCGCCTGGCGACAATCATCGGCGAATCGCGCGTCGGAGCGTATAAACAGGGCGTCGCCACCTTCGGCGGCGATGGATTGAACCACCTGCTCCCCGCGCTCGTCATTGCGTCCGGTGATGGCGACTGCCGCGCCTTCACGTGCGAAACGCAAGGCGGTGGCACTGCCAATTCCCGAAGTTCCTCCCGTTATCAGGGCTACCTTTCCTTCCAGCCTCATATTCCTTACCTCATTGCTTTTCAGTTTTTAAATTCATTCAGCGGACCGAATCGCGACGGCCTGCTAATCATGTGACCATTGGCTGCATAGCCCACCGGTTGTTTCCGCGCCGTCCATAACATAGACCTGTCCGGTGGCAAACGCGGCGTCCTCGGAGGCGAGAAACGCGAATAGTGCAGCAAGTTCCTCCGGCTTCGCGTGTCGGCCTAACGGGATCTTTTTGTTCACCGCATCCAGCATTTCGTCCGTGTATTCGGCACGCTGCATCGGGGTTAGCACATAGCCGGGTGATATGGCATTTACGCGGATGACGGGAGCCAGTTCCAGTGACATGGCCAGGGTCAGGGCGATGACGCCTCCCTTGCTGGCGCTGTAATCGGCGTAGTGCGGGTAGCCGATGTTTCCTGCCGTGGAGGCCGTATTGAGAATGACACCGGAGCCCTTGCTCATCATGTGTCGCGCGGCCGTCTGTGCCACGTAGAACGCCCCCTTTAGGTTGACATTCAGTACTTCGTCCCACTCCTCTGGCGTGATATCGAGAAAGTCGTGGCGAATGCTGATGCCGGCGTTGTTGATCAGTACGTCGACCGAATCCATCAGTTCAATTGCCTCTGCGAATGCGGCCTGCACCTGTTCCAGGTGTGATACGTCGACATCCATAATCCCTGACAACTCCGGCAATTCCGTCTTTACCCGGGATCGTGCATCGGCGCTGCGATCAAAAACGCAAACCTTGCAGCCTTCTTCGAGAAACCGCGTTGCCGTTGCCTGGCCAATGCCACTGGCCCCGCCAGTTACCACCACATTTTTGCCCTTCAAACCGCGCAATGTTCACCTCCTGCTGCTTCGTTACTATGATTGTTCTCACTGCATGCGCTAGCTGTTTTGCAGCAACAGCCAGACCTTAAGTGGTGTCGCTGGCATGTCAATATGCTCGACCCCTCTTGCTGACAACGCATTCAGCAATGCATTGATATAGGCAGGCGCTGCGCCGACAGTACCTGCTTCGCCGGCCCCCTTGATGCCAAGCGGATTTCGGGGAGAGGGGACTTCCTGGTAACGGAAATCGATGTCCGGAACCCAGTCCGCGCGAGGCATCGGGTAATCCATGAAGGTTGCCGTCAGCAGCTGTCCGGTTTCGGGGTCGTAAATGGCGTGTTCGCCACAGGCTTGCCCCAGTCCCTGAGCGACGCCACCCATGATCTGTCCCTCAAGTATCAGCGGATTGACCACGACGCCGACATCGTCTTCGACGGTGTAGCCAAGAATATCCACGACACCCGTTTCCGGATCGACTTCAAGTTCGCAGATGTGACAGCCGTTGGGAAAAGTGCCCGCCTCAGGCTGGAACCGTTCACTGCTGTACAAGCCCGGCTCGACATCGTCTGGTCGCCGGCTGTCGTCCCACGACGCTGCGGCAACGGCTTCCAGCGTGACGACCCTGTCGGTGCCGGCAATACGAAATTCAGCATTATTGAATTCAATATCAACAACCGCTGCTTCGAGTACCTCCGCCGCCATCTTGCGCCCGCTCTCTATCATGCTCGAAACGGATCGGTAAAGAGATGAGCCGCCTATCGCCATCGAACGCGAACCCCCGGTTCCTTCCCCGGTCGGCACCAGTTTGCTGTCGCCCTGTATGACATCGATCTGGTCGATCCGGATCCCGAGTTCGGCTGCCACCATCTGCGCAAAACTGGTTTCATGGCCCTGCCCGGACGCCTGTGTACCCATCAGGATAGTAACCCGGCCGTTCCTTTCGAAGCGGACGTAGGTATTTTCGCCCCCCATTGCCGAGCAGATTTCGACGTAGTAACTCATGCCGATGCCGCGCAATCGATTGCGGCCTTCACTTTCCCTGCGTCGTGCCTCGAATCCCGTCCAGTCGGCGCGTTCCATTGCCGCACTCAACAGGCGATCGTATTCTCCGGAATCGTAGACCCGGCCAGTAGCAGTTTTGTAGGGGAACAGCTCCGGCTTTATGAAATTGCGACGACGAATTTCATCCGGCGAGAGACCGCTCTTCTTGGCGGCTTCATCCATTAATCGTTCAACCAGGTATGCGGCTTCGGGACGACCCGCGCCGCGATAAGCATCTACAGGTACGGTATTAGTGACGACCATCGTGACGCCGACATAGGCGATGCCAACGTCGTAGCAGCCCGTTGTCATGCAGGCGCCAAAATAGGGAATGATCGGGCCTGCCTGTGAACAGTAGGCGCCGAGGTTGGCAGTGATTGATACACGCATGGCGAGGATGCGCCCGTCATCGCCCAGCGCCAGTTCGCCGCGGCTGACGTGATCCCTGCCGTGTACGTCCGAAAGAAAGCTTTCATTGCGGTCGGCAATCCACTTGACTGGACGGCCGGTATCCATCGCCGCGTGCGCCGCGACGACTGACTCACACTGCAGGAAAAACTTCAGACCAAACGCGCCACCGACGTCGGGGGAAATGAAATGAATGTTCTCCGGATCAAGATTGACCGATTGAGCCAGTCGATCGCGCAATACATGCACGCTTTGGCAACCCTGGTAAACGGTCAGGGTTTCGCCGTCATACTGAATGTTGCAGCCGCGCGGTTCCATGGCTGTCGGTGCGAGACGGTTGTTGATAATTTCGACTGCGACAATATTCGCCGCGCTTTCGAAGGCTGCGTCAGTATGCTCCCGATGACCATACTCAAGCGTACCGTAGAGGTTGCCTGCGACTTTGTCATGGATAGGGGCAGCACCGTCCGCAAGGGCCTGGTCGAATGTCACGAGGGCTTCCTTCTCGTCAATATCGAGCCAGACAAGTTCTGCGGCATCTCTTGCCGCGGCCGGAGATTCAGCAACTATGCCGACAACCGGTTCGCCAACATAACGAATCACATCGCGGGCCAGCGGTGGCTGCTGAAGGGCGTCCTTTGCGTCGGTTCTGGAACTGGCGGGCATCGACATACCGACGACGTCCCGAATACCGGCGGCGGTCAAATCGTCTGCGGTATATACGGCGATTACGCCAGGCGCATTTCGGGCGTCATCCGTGTTGATCGAATTGATCACCCCGTGCGGGTAGGGCGAGCGAAAGAGGTAAAGATATGCCTGCCCAGGCAATACGATGTCGCCGGTATACCGCCCGGTTCCGGTCAGAAACCGTTGATCTTCCGTGCGCCGGATTGCCTGTCCCGTGCCAAATTTACCCATTGATGCTTAACCGCCACTCAGCGATGGCTTTGCCAATCTCATGAGGTGAATCTTCCTGAAGAAAGTGAATGCCCGGTACGGTTACTTCAGTCTGGTTCTTGAAACTGCGGCAGAATTCGCGTTGTTTGCCAATCAGGATTGCTCCGGGCTCGGCGTTGACAAACAGTTTTGGTACCTCAGACTCTGCCAGCCAGGCCGAGTAGTCAGAGACAATTTCACAGACATCCGGCGGTTCGCCTTCGATTGGAATCTGTCTGGGCCAGGTTAGTGTCGGCCGGCGATCCTCGCCCTCATTTTCGAACGGACGCCGATACACCGTCATTTCTGCGTCAGACAATTCTCGAATAATGGAGCCAGGCAGCACGCGCTCAATAAAAAGATTCTTCTCGAGAATCATGGATTCGCCAGCCGGCGAACGCAATCCCTGGAATATTTGCGTGGCCGCATCAGGCCAGTCATCCCAGTCGACTGGCTTGACGATACCTTCCATATAGGCGATGCCGAGGACCCCATCCCGGTTCTGGTTCGCCCAGTCAAAGCCAAGCGCCGATCCCCAATCATGTATCACCAATGTAACGCGCTCGCTTATGCCGAGTGCCTTCCACGCGGCAAAGAGAAAATCCCGGTGATCGACAAAACGATAGCTCTCGGGACCGGGATTATCGAGTTTGTCCGAATCTCCCATACCAATCAGGTCGACTGCGATGCAGCGGCCCTGGTCGGCGAGGTGCGGCATGATGTTGCGCCAGAGATACGATGACGTCGGGTTGCCGTGCTGAAACACAATAGGGTCGCCTTCGCCCATCTCGACATAGGCCATGCGCTTGCCGTGAATTTCGATGAATTGCTTTGCGGGCTCCGCAGCGGAAATCAAAGGTATGCGTCCTTGTGTCGTGATTAATGCATTATGCTCTGATAGATTGTGCGCAAACAACAGGCACTCAGTGCCGGGGGGAGCAGATGACACCAGAAAATCGCAAAGCCTACTGGAAGGCCAATCTGCGGCTCCTTTTTGGCTGCATGATTGTATGGTTTGTTTGTTCGTACGGGTTCGGCGTCTTGCTCGTCGATCAGCTGAACACCATTCGCATCGGTGGCTTCAAACTTGGTTTCTGGTTTGCCCAGCAGGGTTCCATCTATACGTTCGTAATACTGATCTTTTTCTATGCCTGGCGAATGAATCATCTGGACAGGTTCCACGATGTCCATGAAGACTGACCTATGTCACTGAAAATGCTCACTTATCTGGTCGTTGGCGCGAGTTTCGCGCTGTACATCGGCATTGCAGTATGGTCCAGGGCGCATAACACGGGCGATTTCTATATTGCGGGGAAGGGCGTATCCCCGATCGCCAATGGCATGGCGACGGCAGCCGACTGGATGAGCGCTGCTTCTTTCATCTCAATGGCTGGCCTGATCGCGTTCCTTGGCTACGACGGATCCGTTTACCTGATGGGCTGGACCGGAGGCTACGTATTACTGGCCTTGTTCCTTGCACCGTACCTGCGCAAATTTGGCAAGTTCACGGTGCCGGAATTTATTGCCGAGCGTTACTATTCGAAAACGGCGCGGATCGTTGCCGTCGTCTGCCTGATCTTTATCTCGTTCACCTATGTTGCCGGGCAGATGCGGGGTGTCGGCATTGTCTTTTCCCGTTTCCTCGAGGTTGAGGTCACTGTCGGACTCATCATCGGCATGGGTATTGTCTTCGTTTACGCCGTTCTGGGCGGCATGAAGGGGGTTACCTACACCCAGGTCGCGCAATACTGTGTCCTGATTTTCGCCTATACCGTGCCTGCTGTGTTCATTGCTATCCAGATATCGGGCAATGCGATTCCGCAGCTCGCCTTCGGTAGTGACGTTGGCGGCATCAGCTTGCTCGACAAGCTGGACGACATCGTTACGTCGCTTGGTTTCACTCAGTACACCAGCGGCGAAAAGAGCACGATCGATATTTTCTGTATCACACTGGCGTTGATGGTCGGCACGGCGGGTCTGCCGCATGTCATCGTGCGCTTCTTCACCGTTCCCAGGGTTCGTGATGCAAGAATTTCCGCAGGTTATGCGCTGCTTTTTATTGCCATTCTGTATACGACCGCGCCGGCGGTCGGTGCGATGGCCCGTTATAACCTGATCAACACTATTCAGCCCGGCGACATAGGTGCCGTAAACGGCAACCTCGTATACGACGAGCGGCCTGAGTGGATGCATACCTGGGAAAACACTGGTCTCGTTGTTTTTGAAGACAAGAACGGTGATGGGCGAATCCAGTACTACAATGATGCCAATCCTGACTTTACGCCTGTTGCCGATAGCTATGGCTGGCAAGGCAATGAGCTGACGGTCGATCGTGACATCATGGTCCTGGCAAACCCGGAAATAGCCGGGCTACCAAACTGGGTGATTGCGCTTGTTGCTGCGGGAGGTATTGCGGCGGCGTTGTCCACTGCGGCGGGACTGTTGCTCGTGATCTCGGCTGCCGTCTCACATGACCTGATCAAAGGCATCTTCGTACCGTCTATCAGTGAAAAAGGTGAGTTACGTGCGGGGCGTATCGCGGCCGCATTCGCTATCCTGGTGGCTGGTTACCTGGGCTTCGATCCCCCCGGATGGGTTGCTCAAGTGGTGGCATTTGCGTTCGGCCTGGCCGCCGCATCGCTGTTTCCCGTAATTCTGCTCGGCATTTTCTACAAACGGGCAAACAAGCAGGGCGCTATCGCCGGCATGTTGACGGGTTTGATCTTTACCTACGGTTACATCGAGTTTTTCAAAGGTCTCTTCCTTAAATGGGCTGGTGCACCCTGGGGCGAGAACGTTGCCGCAAACTGGCTTTTTGGAATTTCGCCTGAGGGTATTGGCGTTATCGGCATGATTCTCAACTTTATCGTGGCGATCAGCGTCAGCCATATGACGTCACCACCGCCCGATCATATTCAGCACATGGTCGAACACATTCGTGTGCCGCGCGCGGCGGAAGAATGAGTCACGACCACCACAATCACAGCGAAACGAGCAACATAAGGCGAGTGCAGTTCGCCCTGGCGCTGACTGGTATTTTCATGCTGGTCGAAGTTGTCGGCGGAATTATTTCCGGGTCGCTGGCGCTGCTTGCCGATGCAGGGCACATGCTGACGGACACGATGGCCCTCGGCCTGGCGGCTTTCGCGTTCCGTGTCAGTTCGAGACCCGCGGACACCAAGCGCAGCTACGGATATCAGCGCTTCCAGATCATTGCGGCATTTGTCAACGGACTCTCATTGCTGTTTATCGTTGGTTGGATCCTGCTTGAGGCAGTGATGCGCCTGATCGAGCCGCCTGAAGTCATTGGCGGGACCATGCTGGTCGTTGCTTCGGCCGGACTGGTCGTCAACATCCTGGTATTCAGCATTCTTCACAGCGGCGACCAGGAGAATCTCAATATACGCGGCGCTGCATTACATGTGCTGGGCGATTTGCTCGGTTCCGTCGCGGCAATCATAGCCGCACTTGTGATTATTCAGACCGGCTGGATGCCCATCGATCCAATTCTCTCAGTGCTTGTCGCCATGCTGATTCTCAGGAGTGCCTGGCAGCTGGTTCGCCGCAGCGCGCATATATTGCTGGAAGGCGCGCCGGAATGGCTGGACCTCGATGACATGCAGCAGAAAATTGTTGCCGCCGTGCCCGAGGTGAAGGAAATTCATCATGTGCATGTCTGGGGACTCACACCGCAGCACCCGATGCTGACCATGCACGTCGTGCTCGCTGCGAAGCCGGATGACCCGACATCCATCATCAGAAGCGTAAAGCAGGCCTTGAAATCAGATTTCGCGATCAATCATTCGACGATCGAAGTGGAGATCGGTGGCTGTGCGGATCACTAGTCAGTCAGCTTCGCGCAGCCGGACGGATTGTCAGTCGCTAGGGTCGATCATGCCGATATAGGGCAACGTCCTGTCTTTTTCGTCGTAGTCCAGTCCGTATCCCACCACCCATTCGTCGCCGATGCTGAAACCCAGGTAGTCGATCTCGACGTCGACTTCTGTCTTATGCTCTTTGTGCAGGAGCGTGCAGGTCTTTACAGATGCAGGATTGCGAGACTTCAGCATGTCTATGAGGTAGTGCAGGGTGTGTCCGGTGTCGACAATGTCTTCAACAATCAGCACGTGCTTGCCTTCGATACTGCGCCGCACATCCATTACGAGCCGAACAGCGCCGCTGCGAGTGCTGCCGTGTTCATAGCTTGAAACGGCGATGAATTCGATATGCCTGGGAATGCTGAGACGGCGCGACAGATCCGCAAGAAAGATGAAGGCGCCTTTGAGGACGCCAACAAGAACGATCTCATCTTTGTCGGCATAATCGATAGAGATCTGGGCGGCAAGCTCGTCCACCCTTTTGCGGATGTCTTCCTCGCTGATCATTGTCTTTGGGAGTTGCATGCAGATGAGCTCCGTTAGTCAGCGACACGCTCGTCACGCAGCGTATCTTTGTGCTGGATGAGTGGCCACAGTGCCCGGGCAAATATCACCGCGCAGATTGCAAGGCTCCAGACAATGACAGCACCAGCCGGGAGGTCCGCGCTGACCGAAAGTACCAGGCCGGCAAATGAACCCACGATGCCAACGGCATAACCGCAGAAAATTCTGAATCCGCGCCGGGAGATATGGCGCGTAGCCAGCGCGGGAATGATCAGGCATGCAAATACGAGGTAGATGCCAACCAGTTGCACAGAAGCGGTTACGGCAAAAGCAAACAAAGCGTAAAACCCGAAACCCTGCAAATGGTCACGCATCCAGAACCAGGCACCAAGCACAAGAATACTGATAATCGAAACCGGCAACAATTGCTCGTAGTTGACCCACAGTATTTGCCCGACAAGCAGTTCCTTCAGGTGTTCGCCGCCGTGCGGGTTGCCGGCCAGCAAGATAATGCCGGCGGTTGCCGCCAATACGAATGACGCACCAATCAAAGCCTCCTGAATGTCGGGCCAGTTTTTGTCGGTCCAGTGAAGCACCCACGCGGCAACAAGCGCTGAAGAAACAGCTGCAACCTGGACCATCCAGCCTTCCGCTTCCCAGCCCATAGTATCCGCAGCGATGACGCCGAATCCTGCGACCTGTGCAATCGCAAGATCGATAAAGATGATGCCGCGTCGCAGTACCTCCGTACCCAGCGGTACGTGCGTGCTCAGGACCAGGACGCTCGCCAGCAGCGCGGGCAGAATGATGCTTAACTCAAATGCGTTCAATTCGCGTATTCCTCAAGCATACGGATGGTTTCATCATAAAGCGTAAAGAGATCGACTGCCTTATCCGTTCCACCTATCGTAAACGGCAACTGGATTTCAGGTATGTTCAGTCGCTCGGACAACCACTGCGATGGCTTCTCATTCTCATACGGTGTGCGGATGACGCCTGCCGGAGGATTCGGGCTCAGTTGTTCAAGCAGAGTCGCAAGCTGGGCGCCGCTGGGGGGGATGCCCGGTTTCGATTCGAGCGTCGCAACAATGTCGAGCTCGAGCCAGTCGGCAAGGTAGCTGAAGCTTCGGTGATGCGAAGCGAGCCGCATGCCACCAAGCGGGGCTGCGCGTTCGCTCCACAGATTCACGGACTCATCCCAGCGATGCTGAAAATACTCGAGAGCAGCGGCGTATTTCGCACTGCTTCCCGGATTGATTTCGCTCAGGCGTTCAGCGAGAGCATCCGCCACACGCGAGATGTTTCGCGGATGCAGATGAATGTGCGGATTGCCCTGCGGATGCACGTCTCCCTGGGAGCGATCGATTAACTTTGGTATTTCGAGCCGCCGAACGTAGTTCGCTGCAAGGAAGTAACCAGGATTGCCCGGCTGGATGCTCGGATTCCCGGAGCGCCTGAGAAGCAGCGGAAGCCAGCCAATTTCGAGGTCGGCACCGGTACAAACCAGCAAGTCCGCATCTCTTACGGCGGCGATCAGGCTGGGACGCGCCTGCAGGCTATGCGGGTCCTGGAATGCCGATGTAGCGATAGTAATTTCATGCTCGTCACCCGCGATCTCCATGATCAGCGCGCTCCATTCCGGCTCACAGACGAAGATGTTCAGTGCGTTGGCGGTCATTGGCGTAGCAAGGGTGACAATCAATGCGAAAATCTTTTTCATCAGTCTCTCCCTAGAACTGGTGCGCGGCATGAGCACCAATGCTCATGATGTATTGCAGATACCATTGCTGGTCTGACGTCGGCAGGACATTGTCGTTGGTGTACTGCAATCGCAGCCGGCTGAACTCACTGGGCGACCAGTCGAACATCAAGCTGTCGCGATAAGAACTGCGGCCGGGGTCTTCCAATTCGGTGCCAACAAGCAATGGTCCATTGTCGGAGTCGACCATGTCGTGGCGCAATCCGACGCGCCAGGTTGGCGCGAATTGCCAAACAGCCTGTGCGTACCAGCCCGTCTGGTCGCCGTCATAGTCGATATCGGCGTAAATACCTCTTTCGGAGCGGCTGAAGTACTCACCCTGGATTTTGAAATTCCTGTTGGCATTGTTGCCATTCGGCGCCCATTTCCAGACAAAGTCGACGACTGTCAAATCGCTATCCCCCGTAAACGTCTCCGCGGGAATAGTTTCGTCGTGGCCGTGACCGCCACTTCTGTCGATTGCGTCTGCACTGGTGTGAGTGAAACCGGCTAGCCAGCTGTTGCTGTCGCCAACGTCTCCGCCGATATTGACAAAAAGAGAATACGCACCCGGAGAGCTCTCGCCGTTAGCCGTCGACGGGAAATTGCCACCCCAGTCCAGTTCGGTGCCGACTTCAATGAACAGGTCCGTTGGCGCGATCCAGCGAGCCTGGATTCCGTCAACCGCGTAGCGACCACCAAGAAAGGCCTGGTAAGGAAGCGGGCGGTCGGCGAAATCGTCGGCGTGGAAATGAAAGCTGTTCAGGTAGCCCATCGCGGAGAAAAAGCGACCGCCGGTGACAGCGAGCCCGAGCGGCATGTTAGTGGTTTGCAGCCAGGCCTCTTCGATTCCGATTTCGACTTCGCCGTCGTCCTCGTGAATGCCAACGGTCATGTTGCCGTAGAACCTGGAATCAATATTCGCATTGATATTGAGTTCGGCTTCGCCAACAGAAAAGCCGGAGCTTCCGGTGCCGATCT
This sequence comes from Woeseiaceae bacterium, assembly GCA_024640315.1. Lineage (GTDB taxonomy): Bacteria > Pseudomonadota > Gammaproteobacteria > Steroidobacterales > Woeseiaceae > SZUA-117. The sequence continues at coordinate 946 of JAHEFF010000015.1, read as the reverse complement.
CGCCACCGGGCTGGAACCCCGGGATCTCGTCCCAGCCGGTATCGACATTGGCATATCCGCCGACCAGTATGGCGCCGATCGCCGGATTGAATGAATTCGCTGCGGACGTGCCCGCGCTCTGGTCGATAGCCGTTTGTTCGGCGATCTCGAAAGCTTCCTCAGCGTCACGTTCTGCGCTGCGGGCAGTGCTTTCGGCGCGTGCGAGCCGTTCCTCGAGAGCGCTGATGCGGCTTTCGTAGTCGGCTTTCATTTCAGATACGAGCTGGCGCAGTTCCGCCATCTCGGCGTCCGTATCCTGAGCGTATACGGACGTAACCGGCAGAACGAATAGCGCCAGAAAAATGACTGGATTTGGAAAGTTCATCTGATTCACCACTTCTGAGATTCCTGCCGATGCCCCGCTTGTCAAGGGTCGTCGACATATCAAACGCAAATCACAAAGCTGGTCTAGCCCCCGCGAATCACGTCCGTTTGTTTGAAAGGAACTGCTTCAGAGTAGTGAGGGTGGTCCACGCTGCCGGGCGATGAGCGCATGAATTGCGTTGAACTCGCCCTGTATAGGAGTATGCAGCACAGAATCGAATGCCGTGACCTCGAACGTTGTTACGCTGTCGACGCAAGCTGTGCCAAGTTGGCCTGCCGCCACGCAGGTTGTGCATACCTGATTCTGCGTATTCGCCGCATCGTGATCGAGGTCGTGCGCTGACACAACGGATTGTGCCGCGATCAGAAAGATCGCCAGTATCAGGTTGGGCAAGAATCCGGCCCTGGAACAGAAACGGGTCATCCCTGAACTTTAGCTGCTAGCGGCTGGCATGTTAAGTGGTTTGAAATCGCGATATTATAAGTCGTTGATTTTATTGGCTACTGAATAGGGAAGCCGGCGCGAGCGAGTTGGTTTGCATGGCTGTCAAACTCGTCTCTGTCTGCGTAGGTCATCATGACC
>JAHEFF010000054.1 GCA_024640315.1 Woeseiaceae bacterium | reverse complement strand
GACAAGCAACAGCTGGTGCCATTGATCAAAGGTGCGCTGACGCATAAAGGTTTCGCTTTACTGGACGTCATCAGCCCCTGCGTGACCTTCAATGACAATGTGGGCTCAACCAAGAGCTATGCGCACACGCGCAAACATTTCCACCACGTCATTGATGCCGATTACATTCCACCCAGTGAAGAGATCGTCGCAGCGTACGGCGAAGGCAAGGCAATGCCCGTCAAGCTTCACGACGGCAGCAAGATCGTCTTCCGAAAGATCGATGAGAAATACGACCCGACCAGCCGGGCAGCAGCATTTTCGTATCTGCGCGACAGTATCAACCAGGGTGAAATTATCACGGGCCTCCTCTATATCGACGAGTCGACAGGCGACATGCACTCTGATGCAAGCACCGTGGAAACGCCGCTCTCGCAATTGGCCTATGAAGACCTGAACCCGGGCAACGACAAGCTGGCAGATCTGATGAATCGATATCGCTGATAGCGATCTTGCCAGGCCTGCGAAAATTCCCGAACGGGCAAGCACTCTGACCGGTATACACAGAACCCGGAGCCACAAATATGAATAACACCAGGCGGCGATTTCTCCAGACAAGCTTATTAGGTGGGGCGGCTGTCGCGGCCGGCTGCAGTCCTGAAGCGTCGACAAGCCGGGAACCCGAAGCGAAACCGTGGCAACCACTGCGAATTTTGATCCTCGGTGGTACAGGATTTATAGGGCCGCACATGGTCAGGGAGATGCTCAGGCGCGGCCACGAGGTCGAATTGTTCAATCGCGGCCGAACAGACAGCGAGTTGTTTCCCGATATCAAGCTGTACAAGGGGGATCGTGACGGTGGACTGGATTCGCTGGATGGTGGCGAATGGGACGTTGTGATCGACAATTCGGGTTATGTGCCGAGGCATGTCGAGAATTCGGCCAGGCGTCTTGCCCCTGTTATTTCGCACTATATCTATATTTCTACGGTCTCCGTGTACGGTGACGCCAGCCGACCCGTTGATGAAGACACGGCGCTTGGTCTGCTCGAAGACGAAACCGTTGAAGAGGTAACCGGCGAGACTTACGGACCGCTCAAGGCGCTGTGCGAAAAACGAGTTTTGTCCGAGGTAGGCGCTGATCGTACGACGATTCTCAGGCCAACCTATATTTGCGGACCGGGCGATCGTACAGACCGGTATACTTACTGGCCCGTCCGAACCCAGCGCGGCGGTGAAATGTTGTGGCCCGGGACGCCGAATGACGACATCCAGATTATTGATGTTCGGGACCTCGCCAACTTCACAGTCGACTGTCTGGAGCAGACGATTATCGGAGTTTTCAATACCTGCACGCCGGGCGGTTCGTTCAAGATGGGCGATCTCATGGAAGATAGCCTGGCAGTCACTGCGTCTGACATGACGCCGACCTGGGTCAGCACGGACTTTCTGAACGAACACGAGGTTCGGTTGCCAATCTGGGAAGATCCGGCCGGTGAAATGGCGGCATTATTGGCCGTTGATGGAAGCCGTGCCGTCGCGGCAGGGCTGAAGAATCGGCCGACGCGCGAGACCGCGCGTGACACGGTAGCCTGGTGGAAGACGTTGCCGGGTGATCGGACAGCGACCATACGGGCAGGCCTGGCGCCGGAGCGGGAAGCGGAATTGCTTGCACTGTGGGCCGCAAGAAACGCGTAGTCATTCCGTCGCCTTTGCAGGCGATGCGAGCCCATAACGTGACTCCGCCCTGATCAGGTCTTTGATCGGCATCGCGCTCTCGCATTCCGGGAGGCACTTCTCCACCTGCAGCCCTGCATTTTTTGACTGGCTGGCCCTAAGACCGACGATATATGACCCGGGAATCTGCCACAATAGTCGAAACACTGATCGCGACACCCGCCAGAGAATCCTTAAACGTCTGATATATAAGATAAAAAAAGATCGGGATAGTTTTGCATCCAAATGCCGATTCAGAGGCATCTGAATCATGAAAAGGGGGCAATCGGCCCCGCGAATTGATGGAGCTGACAATGGCAGAAGAACTTATACCAATCGTGATGTTCATTTCGATGGCACTCGTAATCATCGTTTGGCTGTACCTGAGGCACCGGACCCGGGTGGAGACACAGCACACGTTCAGGCTGGCGCTGGATAAAGGCAATGAACTGAGTCCGGAATTTATCAAACAGCTTGGCGAGCCGGAGCCCGACAAGGACCGCGATCTGAGGCGCGGGCTTATCTGGCTTTCACTGGCGGTGGGACTGGTGCTGATTGGATTCGCCGTGCAAGAACCGGAGGCGCTTCGTGGGCTGTTGGCCGGTGCGGCCTTACCGTTCTGCATCGGCTGTGCTTACATGATTATGTATCGTTATGGAGCGAAAAGAGAATCATCAGAGTAAGTCGCAATTTGGGGGCACCAGGGGTTGGCGACAATGAACTGGTGGCCCAGGTGGTGGCGCAGCAGGATGCCGGGGCTTTCGGTGAACTGGTGCGTCGCCATCAATCCCAGGTTCGCAATTTTTTACGCAAGCTCACGCGCGACTATGTTCTCGCAGATGATCTTGCACAGGACGCTTTCTTACATGCCTGGAACAAGCTCCACACCTTTCAGGGAAAGGGGACGTTCATTGGCTGGTTGCTTAAAGTTGCTTACACAACCTTCCTGCAATCCAAAAGGAAGTCATCCCGCTACGCCGAAATACTGGATGAAGTGGGGCACGACCCGAGTAGCACAAAGGTCGAGGAATCGAATGAAATTTCCGATCTCGACAAGTTTCTGGCAGTCTTGACGGAGGAAGAACGCGCAGTGATGATTCTTTCTTACGCCTGCGGGCTGTCGCACAGGGAGATCGGCGACGCCGCGAGTTTGCCGATTGGCACTGTTAAGTCGATCATCTTTCGCGGCAAGGAAAAGATCAGGGAAAGTTTTGACATCGAAGATCATAAATATGGCTGAACGAATGAAGGATAAAGAGGACCTGAAACTCGAGTCGATGTTCAGGTCTGAACCGATTGCCGATGATGGCTTCTCGGTGAAAATTGTCTCGCGTGCCCGACGTCAAATGTGGGTTCGACGGCTAACGTTACCGGCAGGCGTTGGCGTCGGTGCTGCGATTGCAGCCAGGCCGATGATGGAGCTTGCAGGCATCGCGCCGACACTGCTGAATTCTGTGGCCGGTAGCCTCATCAGCCTGGACAAGATATCGCTTAGCGGAATGCCGCAGGCATCCACAATGATTCTTGGTGCGACACTGCTCATGGCAATCTTGTTTGCCAGCAAAATTCTGGAAGAATAACCGGCCGTCGCAGCTCCGCAGCACCTATCGCAAAACATTCAATAATTCCAGCGGTCGCGTCGTTGTAACGATCGGCTGCCTCGTATACATTCGAAACATGAGTCTCCGTGATCAGGTTGAAGAGCTTTTGCCTAACTGGGAACGCTGGTATCCGAGTCTTTTCGACGCGGCCAGCGACCTCGGATTGATCAAGGCAGTAGTCTGTGACCCGAACACTCTGCTATTGACGTCCCGTCACGCCAAGGTCCGCCAGCAAGCGGCCGACGCCCACAGAGAGAAATGGGGCGGGCAGGATGAGGAGATTGTGCCCGTCAGGGCTCGTCGTCCCGCATCTCGCAAGCGCTGATACCTTAATAAACCACCACCTGAAGAGCTATCCACATGTCATTTGATCTGAACATGATTCGTGCAAAGTTTCCTGCGTTATCCACAACAGATCACGGTGTGCCGCGTATCTACTTCGATAACCCGGCAGGTACCCAGGTGTCTCAGTCTGTCGTTGATAGCATGAGCCAGTGTCTCATCGAGTCAAATGCCAATATGCACGGTTCGTTCGTCACTTCGCAGCGTGCCGATCAGATTGTTGACGGTGTTCACGATGCAATGGCCGACATGTTGAATGCGGCCTCGCCCGATGAAATTGTGTTTGGCCAGAACATGACGACTTTGACTTTGCACATTTCGCGCTCGATTGGCAGGCTTTTGAAGCCGGGAGACGAAATCGTACTTTCACGCATGGATCACGATGCCAATATCTCGCCGTGGTTGTTGCTGGCAAGAGACCTGGGACTGGAGGTTCGCTGGCTGCCGTTCAATACGGAGACGTTCGAGTTCGATTCGGATGCCCTGGACAATGTCCTGACCGACCGAACGAAACTGGTTTGCGTGGGCGCAGCGAGCAACCTGATCGGGACGATCAACGATGTGAAGGCCATGTGCGCCAAGGCCAAAGCGGCGGGTGCGATGAGCTACATCGACGCCGTACAGTCGGCGCCACATTTATCGACGGACGTTCAGGACATCGGCTGTGATTTCCTCGTGTGTTCCGCTTACAAATTCTTCGGTCCGCACCAGGGGATTCTCTGGGGGCGTCGTGAAGTCCTCGAGAAACTCGATGCCTACAAATTGCGACCGGCGCCGGAGGAGATACCGGGATGCTTCGAGACCGGCACGCAAAGTCATGAAGGTATGGCAGGAACCATTGCGGCAGTGGACTATTTCTCCTGGGTTGGAGAAACGATGGCCGGCGAGTATCACGACAGATACAGTCACTTCGAAGGCCGCCGCAAGTACGTCCACGCTGCGATGGACCTGTTGTTCGATTATGAAGCCAATCTCGGTTCAATCCTGACCAGGGGTTTGCAGGCATTGCCCGGCGTGCATGTGCAGGGCATCACGGCACCTGCTGCAATGGACCGCCGGGTACCAACAGTTTCATTCACGGTGGACGGCGTTTCCCCGGATGTCGTCGCAGAAGAGCTGGGCGCGCGTAATATCTTCGTCTGGAGTGGCAACATGTACGCTGTCGAAGTCACTAACCTTCTCGGCGTCGAAGATTCCGGCGGTGTGGTTCGCATCGGGCCGGTTCATTACAACAGCGAAGACGAAGTCAACGCCTTATTGAGCGCTCTCGCGGACATCCTGCCGCGCGCCGCCGTCGCCTGACTGCAGGTGTTTCGCTGAATCCCCGGCAAATCCCCCGGAACCTACTACGCTTAAGGTAATGGCACCCCGTTGGTGTCTTTTTTTATTAATAAAAACAAGGAATTGCCTTATGAAGCGACTACTTCTTGCTGCCGTCACGGCAGCTTGCACACTGTTTATGGGGATATCGATGTCATTCGCGCAGGATGGCCCGCCGTCATTCAGGCCGGTTGAAATGTGGGCCTGCAGTTTCAACGACGGACAGGACCAGGGCGACATGGACAAAGTCTATGCTGACCTGGTCGAAGATATGGGCGAAACGGCTTATGCCGCGTTTCATCTGGATCCGTATTTCAGGGCCGATCAGAACTTCGATTTTATCTACCTTGGCGCGTGGAAAGATGGATCGACGATGGGTAGCTCTTTGATGGAGGGTGAAGACACCTCCGATGCCTGGAACGAAGCCGTCACCTGTCCTGCATCACTGGTATTTGCAAGCACCTGGCTCAATCAGCCGCAGAACGCTGGTGGTGGCACGGGTGAGTTCATTATGACGGTGTCGGATTGCAGCAACGGACACGCAATCTCCAACGGGCAGTCTGCCGGCGCACTTCGAAGGTACAACGAATACGAGAAAGCGAATGGCTTGGACGTCGGCACCATTCTCTGGTACCCGGCCTTCGGTCACGGCGGCGCCGAGTTTGACTTCAAGCTGGTTCATGTTTATCCAGGCGCACAGGCGCTGGGAGATTCCTTTCAATGGTATGTCGACAACGAGGCTTATACCGTTCGCGGTAACATCACTGACGGCATCGTGGAATGTGATGAGGCCCGTGTCTACATGGGAACCACCCTCATGAACAACCTGATGCCCAACTAGGAAATATTGATCTGGAAGTGAAGAGGCGGCGGGCGATGCCCGCCGCCTTTTTTTGTATTGCCGAGGCGGGATTCCGGAAATCGCGCTATCCTCCCCGTTCCGGGGGATGAAGAAAAACAATGACCAGCCAGGCAACTGACTCATATTCAAATGCAAACCGGCCATTAGAGACGTACCAGATCGTTGGACGAATTCTCGGCCCGGCGATATTTCTGCTGATGCTTGTCTTCGGTGGCGGGCAGGAGATCATGCCACCTGATGCGTGGCGGGTAGCAGCCGTCGGACTGTGGATGGCGACCTGGTGGGCGACCGAAGCGATTCCGGTGCCGGTAACGGCGCTTATCCCTTTGATTCTCTTCGATCCGCTCGGCATCTTCAGCATTCGTGAGGCCGCCGCTCCCTATGCGAACCCGACGATCTACCTGTACCTGGGTGGCTTCATCATGGCCCTGACGCTGGAGCGCTGGAATCTGCACCGGCGAATTGCGCTCGCGATCGTATCCAAGACCGGCACGGACGGGCGGCGCCTGATTGGCGGCTTCATGTTTGTTTGTGCGATCTTGAGCATGTGGATGACCAATACATCCACAACCATGATGCTGCTGCCCATTGTGCTGTCGGTTTCCGTTGTCATCCGGGACAACGTTCCTGACTTATCGGAAAAAAGCCGCAACGATTTTCAGATTGCCATGTTGCTGGGTCTCGCCTATTCCGCAAGCATTGGCGGACTTGCTACACTCATCGGTACGCCACCGAACGCCCTGCTCATGGGCTTCATGGCGGACAACTACGGCATTGAAATCAGTTTTGCGCGCTGGATGCTGGTTGGTGTTCCGGTTAGTTTTGTCATGTTGCCGATCGCCTGGATTGGGCTCACACGTTTTCTCTTTCCCTGCGACATCCCGGCGAGCAGCGCGGTAAAAAATCATTTGCGCGAGCTTCGCAACGAGCTTGGCCCGATGACCACCGCGGAGAAGCGGGTCGCAGCGGTATTCGCCTGTCTCATTGCATCCTGGATGTTCAGGCAACCGGTAACCGGCGCGCTCGGCATCACGGGCGTTTCTGATACTGGCATCGTGATTGCTGCGGCGGTCCTGTTGTTTCTTTTGCCGAGTGGTGACGCTGAACGCCCGCGGCTAATGATATGGGAAGATGTTATCCGCCTGCCGTGGGGTGTACTGGTTCTGTTTGGCGGTGGACTCAGTCTCGCTGCAGCTGTTGCGCAGAGTGGCCTCGCGTTGTGGCTCGGCGAGCAACTTGCCCCGCTCAGCGCATGGGGTACCGCAGTCCTCGTCGTCGCAGCGGTTGCGTTGGTTATTTTCCTGACTGAACTGACGAGTAACCTTGCCACCACGGCAACCCTGTTGCCGGTGATGGGTGCAATTGCAATTCAGGCGGGTGTGCCGCCGATTGTCCTGACCGTGCCGATTACTATCGCGGCAAGTTGCGCGTTTATGTTACCGGTGGCTACGCCGCCCAACGCCATTGTCTTTTCAACAGGCGCGATCAGTATTCCGCAGATGGTCAAAGCGGGCGTATTCCTGAACCTGATTGGTATTGTTATCGTTTCCATTGCGGCGCTTGTGCTGGCCCCGAGCCTCCTTTCCTGAACAAATCCTCGAGACCTGTTATGCGATATCTCACTCTTCTATTTGCCACAGTCGTTTTGTCTGCATGCGCGCCCGAAGTGCAGGAGTCGCCGCTCGATGTCATTCTGGAAGGGGGTTTCGTTTACTCCGGAGCAGATGCCGAAGCGGTTGTTGCGGACGTCGGGATCAGCGCCGAGCGCATTGTCGCGGTCGGCGACCTGAGCGGCCGCGACGCGGAGACAAGGCTTGACGTCAGCGGGCTCGCTGTCGTGCCGGGATTCATCGATATCCACAGTCATGCAGTGCGCGATGAACCAAGTGACGGAATTTTCCGCTGGCCCGATGCAGAAAACCTGATTCGCCAGGGTGTGACAACGGTAATCGGCGGTCCGGACGGTTCGTCTCCGCTGCCGATTACGGACACGTTGTCGGCCATCGAGGACAGTCCGGCCTCGGTCAACTTCGGTACTTTCGTCGGTCACGGTTCGATTCGCGGCCTGATTATAGGCGAGGAAGATCGTCCACCCACTGACGAAGAGCTGGACCTGATGCGGGCACAGGTTCGCCAGGCGATGGAAGACGGCGCATATGGCTTGTCGTCTGGTCTCATTTATTTGCCAGGACGATTTGCCACGACCGAAGAGGTCATCGAGTTGGCCAGAGTTGCGGCCGAATACGACGGTATCTACATCAGTCATATGCGTGAGGAAGGTCTCGATCTTCTGAAGAGCGTTGCCGAAACCATCCGCATTGGCGAAGAGGGTGGGCTGCCAACCCAACTGACGCACCACAAGGTTGTGGGTGCGCCGATGTGGGGCAAGTCGACCGAAACGCTGCGCATGGTTGATGAAGCAATAGCGCGCGGCGTTGACGTGTCGATTGACCAGTATCCCTACACGGCTTCTTCAACCAGCCTGACGATTTTGTTTCCAGGCTGGAGCCTTGATGGCGGCCGTCCGGCGCTTCTCGATCGTCTCTCGGACCCGGAACAGCGGGAGCGCATGAAAGCGGATATCGTGTATCGCATCGAAACGGATCGCGGCGGCAACGATCCCGCGAACGTGGCCCTTTCCAATTGTGCACACGACAACAGCCTAAACGGCCTGAATCTTTCGCAGGTGCTTCGCCAGCAGGAGCGCGAGGTAAGCAAGCAGAGTGCTGCCGACCTCCTGATGGAGCTCGTTGAGGCTGGCAATTGCAGTGCCGTCTTCCACGCCATCGAAGAAGAGGATGTCAAACGAATCATGGCGCACCCGGTCACGATGCCGTCATCGGACGGAGGCATCGAAGGGCCGTCGGAGCGAGTGCCGCACCCGAGGAACTACGGAACATTTGCACGAGTGCTCGGTCACTACGTCCGGGATCTGAACGTGATGCCGTTTCACACCGCGATTTACAAAGTCAGCCGGTTGCCTGCCAACAGGATCGGCCTGGCAGATCGCGGTCGGATAGAAGAGGGTGCCGTTGCAGATATTGCGGTGCTTGATCCGGCGAAGATTGTCGATACGGCGACGTTCGAGAACCCGCATCAATATGCGGAGGGGGCTCATCACGTGTTCGTATCCGGTCAGGCCGTTTTGCTGAATGGCGAGATGACCGGTGCGCGCCCCGGCAAAATCCTCCGTTCCCGCTAGGGACCGGCAGTAGCGGAGCCGGGCCACTTTCACAGTTGATTTTAGCCGCAGACTTTTATCTTCGGGACGATGTCGTCCGAATCAGTCGTGATCTCCTGGGCAAAGTCCTTTGCACAAGGGTCCACGGCAAGCTGACGAAGGCGATCATTACCGAGACCGAGGCTTACGCAGGCGTCACCGACAAGGCGAGTCACGCTTATGGCGATCGGCGAACGAAACGCACCGAGCCGATGTACGGTCCCGGTGGCACCGCGTACGTCTACCTGTGCTATGGCATCCATCACCTGTTCAATGTGGTGACGAACGAAGAAGGCGTGCCACATGCTGTTCTGATCCGTGCGGGCAATCCTGTCAGTGGACTCGAGACAATGTTGCGACGGCGGAACAGAGAAAAAGCTGACAAAAAGCTTATGCCTGGCCCGGGCACCGTCGCGCAGGCGCTTGCCATCACGACGGACATGACCGGGACAGACCTGCGCGGCAAGAAGATCTGGATCGAAGATCACGGGATTGTTATTCAGGAAAGTGAAATATCCGCAGGCCCGAGAGTTGGCGTCGACTATGCGGAAGAGGACGCCGCGAGACTGTATCGGTTTATCGTAAACAGCCACTAGGCTGCGCCAGGTAGCTACAGAAGCCCTTCAAGCCCGTCCAGATCATTGATGACCCGCCAGCTACCGCCGGACTTCTCAACCTTCGCTTGCCATTGTTCCAGTCGCGTCAGGTATTCACGGGGATCAATATTATCGGACCGAAGCTTGGTAACGTTCAGCGCAATGATTTCAAATCCGTGCAGGTCAAAGTCTATGTCGCGGATATATCCGTCCTGCAGGTCTTCTTTCAGATCAGAAAATATCAACACAGTTTTGGCACCAGGGTCTTTCTCATTCAGGTATTCAATTGCCTGCAGCAAACCGCCTGTGATATCGGTATAGGCGGATGACGGTGCATCGTTGACAAATTTCTCTACCTGTTCGGCAAACAGCCGCTTCTGACGGTTGACCGTGCTTGGACGGTCATCGAAGGTCATCTTCGCAATAATGTCCTTCTCGCTGAAGCTGCCCGTGTCGACCCGGGCCACCGCGAACGTATCCGTCGCATCGAGCTGCGACAGCGTATAGCGAATGATCTGCTGTGCTTTTGTGATCTCTTCGCGGTATGTGCCAGAAGTATCAACCAGCATATAGACGCCGGAACTGGCCGGCTGAGATGGCGCGCAGCTGGCGAGCAGCAGGCCGAAAACGCTGAGCGCTATAGTTTTCATGATCGCACCTCCGACAGGTCAGAGCTTGCTTCGTCACGATCCCGCGCTGCCCACCAGAGCGGAATGAACAGCGGCAAATCGTACAAGTGCGTCAGCAAGGCGCTGAACGAACGAAGTCCGCTGCCGAGAAGTTGAAGGATGAGTGAGACAAACCGCAGTACGCCGATGGCGATCAGTCCTACGACTGTTCGCAGTGAATGCACGAAAGTCTCCAGCGGAATCGCAACGAATGTCAGCGCAAATGGCAGGATGAAGCCCATTCCCATCTGGGCTGCCGTCGTGATCCACATGTATTCGCTGCTGGCGGCAACATCCAGATCGCCCCTGAGCAAGGCGCTGGTTGCGAGTTCGTCATGCAGCAGCACCTCACGCATGTAGGCGAGCCCCGCCTCCACGCTGGCAAGCAGGAACAAGATGGTGAAAGTAATCCAGATCATGCGCACACGCATCTTGTCCGGCAGCGCTCCGATGACTGGAAACAGCCGCGTGATTCGCAACGATTCCATAAGGAACAGTCCCATGGAGATCTCGACCATGATGATGACGAGTGCGGCAATATCCGCGGTACGGAAGCCGCCAACCAGGCTGGTGCCGCCCACCATTTCTGCCATCGGTCTCGCGATCAGCGAAAAGTTGATCGTTGCACCACCGATGGCGACGGCCATGACCAGCGCCGAAACAAAGAAGTACACCAGGGATGACGAAGACAAGACGGACACTGCCCGATCCTCGCCTTTGACGATGTCCTCGTACTCCTCCATGTGGCGATCGATGGTGACCGACCGGCCAAGCAGGCTCTCTACGTTTTTGCCAACTTTGCCGAGGGTCTGCTGAATCTGTCGCCATTCAGGCCGCATCTTCCGAAGTAGTGCGTGACGCTGTCCGCTTGCCTCGTGATACGCAGACATTGCTTCCTTGTGCGCTTTCACAAGGGACTTGTGAATATCAGCGAGTACGTTGCCAACGCCCACCCGGTTATCTTTAGAGTCAATTGCAGCGACCGCTTCGACAGCAGCGACCCAGCCGGGTGGATCCGGCGGAACATCGACAGCCTCTTTGTGATCGTTTTCAATGCGGTTAATCGATTCACTGAGATTGCGGTGTAGCGCAGAAAAGTTCGCCAGGTCTTTGCGCACCGTTTCGTTGATGCGATCAAACTCCCGCTCGACAACTCGCTCCTTGGTCTCGCGACCCGCTGCGAGCAGAACCTCACGGTTTCTTTCCGCAAGGCCCTGTTCGGCATTTGCAACCGACTGGGAGGCTGTGCGAAATGCTTTATGCAGCGCATCGCCGGTTGCGAGAATGAATTGATGTACGGTTGGCCGTGCAAAATAGAGTGCTGTGACGATCAGCACGATCCAAAGGAGCGCGGACATAACAGGTGACGGCGTAATGCCTAAAAGGAAATTCATTTGGTAACCCCGCTGTCTAAAGACAATAAAGACCGGTAGCTTTGCGACCCTTCCTCACGAAAGGTGTGCCTTTTTCAATGTTTGCGGAGGGTTTCATGAATCAAAAAGAGCTGTCAACAAGTTACTATCGTTTGTGCGAACAATTATTCAGGAAAACAAAAACCTTCTGTAAATCAATACCATCGGGTTCGACATAACTTGCGGTAGTTTTATAAATGAGTTTTTTGTTATGTCGATTGCGTAAGCAAATTTTGTAGACCTGTCGATTACATCAACATAAGCTGTGCCAGGAGCATAAAGAGGACTGATCGATGACAGATAATACGGCGACCCGGCGAGACTTCCTTGCACTGATGTCGGCGCTCGGAATTTCCGGCCTCGGCTCGGTACCATCCTTTGCCCAGGAGCAAATGCCAACGCGCACGATCCCGGGGACCACGGAGGCGCTCCCCATCATCGGGCTTGGTTCGAGCAAACCTGTTTCGCAGATTGCAGAGAGAGGGACCGGGCCTGTTGCCGAAGTGCTGAGAACCCTGGTCGAACACGGCGGCTCTGTCGTGGATACCTGGCCGAGAAACCCGGCGAATGATGAGGCATTCGGTGACGTAATCAATGAGCCCGATCTGCGGGATGCTCTTTTTGTCACGACGAAGATCGATCAGGTGGGCAAGGAGGCTGGAATCGAGCAATTTAGCGAAACGCAACGCTTGTATCAGAGGGAGACTCTGGACCTTGTGCAGGTTTTCAGTCTCACTGATCTCGATAGTCAGTGGCCGAACCTCAAAGACTGGAAGGCTTCCGGCGCCGCGCGCTACATCGGTGTGACCGTTGCGAACGAAAGTCTCTACGAACAGCTCGAGCTATTCATTCAGCGGGAAAAGCCGGATTTTGTGCAGATTAACTACTCGATTACCGAGCGGCGTGCCGAGGAGCGAATGTTGCCAATATTTCAGGATCTCGGCATCGGAGTGATCATCAACCGGCCATTCATGAATGGGGACTATTTCCGGCGGCTTGGAAAGCGACCGCTTCCGGAATGGGCTGCCGAATTCGATTGCGAGAGCTGGGCGCAGTTTTCTTTGAAATACATCCTGCCCCATCCAGCAATCACCTGTGTCCTGACCGAGACCAGCAATCCCGCCCATATGGCAGAAAATGCCCGGGCGGCCTTTGGGCGAATGCCGGATGATGCCGAACGGAAACGGATGACAGAAGTAATCAATCAGGTATCCTAGTCGCCTGCTGAAACAAACAATGCGCCCGTAGCTCAGCTGGATAGAGTACTTGGCTTCGAACCAAGTGGTCGGGAGTTCGAATCTCTCCGGGCGCGCCACTAAACCAAAATGGGACCCGAAGGGTCCCGTTTTTGTTTAGAAGTGTCCCGGGTGACGATGAGGACTCCAGTTCGACAAATCGCCTGCGATTTGGGCGGCGGGGCTTTAGCCCCGACGGGTCGCAGAGCTCAGAATCGCTTAGGAGCGATTCTGACCAATCTCTCCGGGCGCGCCAAAACACAAAGCCCCCGCAAAGAGGCCATCCTATTTCTGCCAGATGAAATCGAGCTCTGTCGTTTGATTGCTCGAATAACTTGAACGTGGCATTCGCCGGATCGCTGTGTCAGCTAATCGTATAGGTGTGATAAGGCTCAAGGGTGTCGATGGCGCCGGACGGCTCGCCGGTCTTCCAAGCGAACAGTCGAACGGTTACCTCTCCGGGAGTGATGTCGAGCAATGTGAAACCGTTCTTCTCAAATACCTCTCCCCGAGTTTCGTGATGTAAACCTATCGCAGAAAGTGGTGGCGTTCCGCGATAATCGGAGGGCCATCCGTTCCTCGTACCCAATGTACCAGTGAGAATCGAGTGCACCGGGTTATCGGACAAATCGAGATCATCGCTGCGTTCGAGTGAGGCGTGGCCGATTGCGTGAAGATCGCCAGACAAAACAATTCCGCGACGGCGCTTCTGCGATGTTAAACTCTCCAGTATTCGTTGGTGCTGATGCCACCATCCACTTTGCCACATGTATTTCTCGCGATCGGTCGTCAATCCGATTCGCATTTTCCCGGCAGCTGTAACCGCGACGCCTGCGGCGTCGCCAACATCTGCAACATCCGGATACCACTCTCGCCATTTGCCAGCGGACCAACCGAAGGGATGGGACGGCACGTGCAGAAGTTGCGCGACGCCTTGATTCCGCGTTCTTTCACTCAGCCATTGTTCGGCTTCAGGTGGTATGAGCCCGGCATGACTGCCTTTCAGGGACAGGAATCGCGCGCAGTCATAGATTAATGCTTCGACCAGGCGCCCATACCGGAATGTGCCGAAAGCTTCAGAAATACCCGGTGCGCGGTCGCCGGCACCAGTTCCTGGCATGGCCAGAGGGCGGCCGGCATCAGGCAGGAATTCCGGAAGGTAAGCGTTGCGGGTAAAGCGGGCGAATTCGAGCTGATAGTGATCAGGAGGAAACGTCACCATTCTTGGATCGGCGTCGTCGTTTTCGAAGTAGTCGTGGTCGTCACTCACAAAATAGGATGGCGTGGAGCGCAACAACGTGCCATAAAGCTGGCTGATTTGTGGTCCGACAGCCGCCTTTAGCGATATTTCGTTTCTCGTACCCAGCGCAGGCAAACCTCGATCCAGCCAACCGACCTGTTCGTAGAATGCCTTTTGCCTACGACCATACTCCTCGCTGCGATTCTCGAGCTCGGTACGTTGATCCCAGTAGATATGGTCACCGACTGCAATTACGGCTTGCGGTTGGAAATCTAGTGCCCTGCGAAGCAATCGCCGCCGGACGTCAATGGGCAGGAACCAGTCGCCGTCGTCGGGATGACCGCCCGCACAGGTATATGCCACCAACCGGACATGTGAGGGCTCAGCATTCGGGTCCGGGAATGTCTGAAGCGGCCAGGTATCGCACAGTGGCTCGCCGGCCCCGTCAAAAATCTGCAACGAAAACTCGACTCCCGGATCGAGATCTCCGATGTCGAAGGAAAAGAACCGTCCGGCGGAATCTGTTGCGTGGCCGGGAGTGTGGCGGTTTCCAACTTTAAGGACCGGCACGCCTTCGGGGGCAGCATTGAACGATGCCTTGATCGCAAAGCGATTATGGCTTGCGGCCGGAATCAGGTGCTCCAGAGTGCCTGCATCCCAACCGTCATCGGCGAAGGTATGTAGTCGCGGAACCGCGGCAACGCCGGCGGCGGTGGCTGCAGCGGAAATGAACCGCCGTCTCGTCCATGAAGCATCCCGTGTCATTTTGATTACCTTCGTTCGCAAAATAATTGCAGAAACCACAATGGAAGATACTGCACGATGACCTCAATATTTAACCATCAGGACTTCCGGTTCGAGCGTCTTTGCCGAGAGCCTTCGAGCCTGCCCGGCAAGAAGCGTTACCCTGCAGTAACTGCTATTGTGAATTGTGCAGTGACGAAACGGCGACAGTTAAACACCGGCCACGGCTGCTATCGGACAACGGCCCCTCCTACGTATCTGCAGATCTCAAAGACTGGTTCGACGAATTGCGTTAGCAATTGGCGACGAGCGGCGGAGTCGCGAAGCCCGCAGGACCAAGACAGCATCAGCGCTGTTTTGGTCAATCCTTTCGAAGGCCGGATTCGTTCGGCAAATCCTTGCAGCCGAACTAGTCTTCCGCCAGCGCAGCCAATGCCATCTTGTCCTCGCCACTCGGCGTGTGATTGGTGCGCAGCAAGACGCTGGCGAGTTTCCGCGCCTCTGCGCTGGAACTGTCGTCGCTGACGATGTCCGACAGCCGTTCCATATCTTTCTCGAGGACTTTGTGCTCGAAATTGGCGAGCGCCATCGCGATATCCGCCTCTTCGTCACTGCTGTCATCGCTGTCGATGATGCCCTTTAAAACTGCCTTATCGTCATCCGACGGAAAGTGATTCAGGCTCTCTGTGATTCGGGCCATCGTCTGAATCGCCCCTTCGCCGGCCACGACGACCCCTGTTGAACAAAGCAGAACAATGCTAAAAGCTGCCAGGAACAATGTGAACTTTTTCATGTTGACCCCCTGAAAAGACAAATGCCACATGCTGATTCTAGCCCCGATTTCGGCTTCCGGCGCCGAATCGGGAATATATTTTCCTGTGAGAGTAACCGGGGTCAAACTCCGGTCCCCCTTCCTGCCCAATGCCCTCATGTTCTTAAGTTAGCTGATCCGGCGGCCTATTCCGCCTCGGCGATTTCCTTCATTTTCGCCAACGCCGCCTGGAATGTATTGCGTCGACGTTCAGAGGTGGTGTTGTTTTCTTCCTCGCTGGATTGGGAGATGTCCCACATCATGGTGTAAATCACTTTGGACGTGGTTGCGGTGACCGGCCTCGCTTCCATAAAGCCGTGATAAAGGGTGTAGTACTGACCTTCGACCACAGGCTGGGTGTAGCCGTAGGATAACGCTGTTTTGGCCACCATGGGTTCTACAATGGACCCGTTCAGAACGCGAACGGTGCCAATACCACCGTCGCCTTGAGTGATCTCGCAGTCCAGGCCAAACCATTCCCTGATATCACAAAAGCCGCCAATCCTGGACCAGACTTCTGCAGCGGGCTTGTCGATCGCGACCTCCAATTCCAGGCGATAGTAATTTGGTTCTGCGGCAGCCCCGCAAGAAGCACTCAGGGCGATCAGGCAGAAAAACAGGTGTGAGAAGCGCATGGTGGTTTCCTTAAATCTGATACAGCTATGAATCTCCTCTCTCGAGGCGCTTTGATCTCCGGGCAAGCTTGGCTGCCAGGTTGAGGCCGACACCGGGTAGCGTCCAGGGACAAACAGCGATACAGATTGCACAGCCCGAGGTTTCGGCGAAAAATGGTATGCATTTGTCGAAATCGACATACCACTTGTACGTGCCGCGCACCATCCCCTTCTCTGGCTTGATGGCGTAGGGCGGGCAGGCGTCTTCACAAACCCGGCAGCGGCTGCAGAAGTCGTCGACGCCAAATTCGCGTTTCGGAGTTGTCGCAAAAGGAGCGTCGGTGAGTACCGCACCTAGCCGGAATCCGGATCCGAATTCCGGGTTGATCAACGAACCGTGTTTGCCGAGCTCACCGAAGCCGCATTCCAGGGCGGGTGGTATCATCAAAATCTTGCCGACCATCGGCCCCGTTACTGGCTCAGCGTCCCAGCCCTGTTCTCGCAGCCAGCTCGCCACTTTTTTCGCGGCCGCGGCCGCACGGCCATATTGTCTTGTAACTTCTGCACCGCCAACCTGATCGGGGACGTGCTTAAGCTGCTCATAGTCGTGTTTGACACCGAGCACAATGACGTTGGCGAATGATGTCTCGTGGTGCGCAAATACCCACTCCGGCCGAAGGCGAGCGACACCGACTCGTTCACAATCACCGGATTCGACGAACCCATCCAGTGAACGAGTCCATTCATCTGCAGATCGCTCGGCTGCTTCGTCGGCCAGATCTGGCATTGGTGCTTCGAGAATGGCTTTGCGGCGTGCGCGCTCCTCCATCAATACCGGGTCGGGCGGCTCATGCTGGTAGAACCATTTCTGTACTTCGCCGAACTCGATGTCGTCGGGATTCGGAGCCCAGTAGACCATCTTCGGCCGGCTCACTTCTGTCTCACCGACGCCGTTGATTTCCTTGCCAGTGATGCCGGGCAATCGGGACACCAATTCGGGATTGGGTGTAAATGGGCGGAATGAATTTTTTCGTGCCAACGAAGTGGGCCGCAAAATCTAAAGAATGAGGCTATCACGAGCAACGGTCATCGATCTACACGGGAGAGGCAGCCCCTGAGTAAGTTTTCGTGGTGAGGGCTTCCCGACTGAGACTCGATCCGTGACTTCGCTCTTGGACGAAAGCAGCCAATCCGCGCCAGGTGGTTCTCAGCGGCTGCCGTTGGCTGCGATTTCAACCGGACTATGCAACATCTAACTTCTAACTGAAGAAAGGAGGATGGCGTAAATGAGGTATCTAGCGAAGATTTATTGCACCGATACCCGGAAAGTAGAGATGTGGGGCCGGTTGCAGAAAGGTGAGTCACTCACTTCCATAGTCTGAATCGCGCCTGGTTCGCCAGACTGGAGGGGTCCATGTACAAAACGGTCGTTGGAGGTTGTGTTCGATCCGCGAGGAACCGGTTGTCAAAAAAGCCATGACAAAGCCACGCCGGCACGATTAGCTGAATCGCTGGAGAACCGGACTCGGCTGTCATTGAGCAACGTCATTTCGTATTGGCTGTGCAGTTCTCTGCCGACGCTCGCTGTAAGCAGAAAATGCTTGTGCGCCCTCCAGTTAAAAGCCCACTCTAACAGGTATGACTGGTAGACCAATTGAGAGTGCTTACTCAGACTTTTGTCCTTGACGTACCACTCATTACCATTTGGCACGATCCGCAATAGAGAGGTAAGACTCTTTGTTACCTGGTAGCTTGCTTGAGAAGTGGGAAAACCAAATTCAATCATCCAATCGGGATGGGGTTGCCAATTAACACTGAACACGGGATAGACGCTATATTCGCCAAATCGATGATCGCCACAAATTCCGTAGCGTAGCCCCAGACGATCGGATCTCTGCCAATCCCAAGCCAGCGCCACCAGCAGCTGCAGCGCATCCGCTGTGTATTCATCAGGGTCCTTGGTTATATTGGAAGAGGCGGATAGTGCAGGCGCGATGCTGAAACGAAAACTCTTGTTATCAGACTGACTGAGCTTGTGTACGGGGAGAAAGAAAGTGTGCAAATAACCGTTCGTCTGTAGCTCAAGTCGATCTACATTCAAGATCGCACTTCGATGTCCGCCCCCAAGTATCCAGTTGTTGTTGGTTTTGAACAGCAAATCAGAACTGTAATTTTCTCGGTCTGTTTCACCGACACCTCTCTCAAGGGAGGTTTCTTCTGCGTCGTAATAAGCGATCGACAGATGGGATTGTTTTGTCGGCCCCCGACAAATATCAACGCTCGTCGAACCAGTCGCGATACAAGGCAGGCAGAGGATCACGCAGCTCAGGCAAGGCCGAACCAGATACGCTTTCATCGTTTTGATTGCAACTCGCACTGTGTATTGTCATTCCACGAATCAGGGCGGCCTGTCAACTCACTATATATTGTATTTTTTGCGACGAATATGTGGATAGGGCGCCGGGGCTATCCAGGCTGATAGGTTTCGCCTTTTGTTTAGATAGCGGCAGCATCAGCGTCTGCCATTTTCATTGGACGTCGATACCGCTCCCGCTCCTGGCCTAAAGGGGTCTGTCAACGCATGGGCGCCGCGGTGGCGAGCAATTGGATCAGGGCAGGGTCGGACGGAATTTCGTGAGTACGTTGATCGAGTTGCAAGCGAAGTGCCGGAAGGCACGGAATAGCGACAGGCTGCGGCGACAGCTCTTGGCCAAAAGCGGTTCCTGAAAACGGTCAGATTTCCGCAACCTGGGCGACGAGCGATGCGCCAGTCGCTCCTCCTGTGGCGCAATGCCATGCAAGCTATTACTTGGGAAGCCATTTAGCGTAAATTGCGGAAATCGGGATGATCAGTCGCCCCGGCGGAGCAAGGTATGGAATTCAAGGACTACTACAGGATCATGGGCGTCAAGCGTGACGCCAGTCAGGATGAGATCAAGCGCGCCTATCGAAAGCTCGCGCGCAAGTATCATCCTGACGTGAGCAAGGAAGCCGACGCCGAGGCGCGCTTCAAGGAGCTTGGTGAAGCTTATGCGGTGCTTAAAGACCCGGAAAAACGTGCTGCCTATAACCAGCT
>JAHEFF010000089.1 GCA_024640315.1 Woeseiaceae bacterium | reverse complement strand
CCAAGCGTTTGATAACAGTCGGAAATCACGACGGCCAGGTCTCCACTTTTGAGTGGATAGTTGTAGTAATCCATGCCTTCCGGAAGCATCATATTGAACATGACGCGACCGTAACTCGTTTCGATAATCTGGCTGGGTCGGCGTTCTTCTTCATTGACGCGAACAAACCGGCCCTTGGGCAACCGGACTTTGATCCGGGCATGCAGGTTGATTACGCCTTGCGAAAATGCGGTGTCCGCTTCGTCCAGCGACGAAAACGTCATGCCGTCGCCCAACTGATTCGGCAACACCAAAGACACGTAATAGCAACCCATCACGGTATCCTGCGACGGGCTCATGATCGGACGTCCATTGGACGGCGCGAAAATGTTGTTGGTCGACAGCATCAGGGTATGGGCTTCGACTTGGGCTTCAATGGAAAGCGGTAAGTGAACCGCCATCTGGTCACCGTCGAAGTCCGCGTTGAATCCTTTGCAGACCAGCGGATGCAGATGAATCGCGTTTCCTTCAACCAGGATCGGTTCAAACGCCTGAATCCCCATGCGGTGCAACGTCGGCGCACGGTTGAGCATGACGGGGTGATTCCGGATCACCTGTTCAAGAATGTCCCACACTTCCTCGTCCTTGCGCTCCAGCATTTTCTTGGCGCTTTTGATCGTGTCAGCATGCCCCAGTTCCTTCAGCTTGCGAATAATGAAGGGCTGGTAAAGCTCGAGCGCGATCTTTTTGGGCAAACCACATTGATGGAGTTTCAATCGTGCACCGACCACGATGACCGAACGGGCGGAGTAGTCCACGCGCTTGCCAAGCAGGTTTTGACGGAAACGCCCCTGCTTACCCTTGATCATGTCGGTCAAGGACTTGAGCGGACGATTACTGCTGCCAAGCACGGGGCGCTTGCAACGGTTGTTGTCGAACAACGCGTCGACCGACTGTTGCAACATCCGTTTTTCGTTTCGGATGATGACTTCGGGTGCATTGAGGTCGACCAGTTTTCGGAGACGATTGTTGCGGTTGATGATCCGGCGATAAAGATCATTGAGATCCGACGTCGCAAAGTTGCCGGAATCCAGCAGGACCAAGGGACGGAGGTCCGGTGGAATGACCGGGATCACATCGAGCACCATCCATTCCGGTTTGTTGTCGCTGTCGCGGATCGATTCGACGATTTTCAGCCGGTTGGTCAAGTCTTTTCGTTTCTGCTTGGATCCGGTTTCCGCCAACTCAATACGCAAATCATCGGACAGCTTGACCAGATCAAGTTCCGTAAGAAGTTCACGAACCGCATCGGCGCCCATGTTGGCGGTAAAACTGCCTTCGCCATATTCCGCTCGGGCAGCGCGATATTCCTCTTCGGTCAACAACTGCTGGCGTTCAAGATCCGTATCTCCCGCATCGGTAACGACGTAATCCTGAAAATAAATCACCTTTTCGAGGCTGCTGGTTTTCATGTTCAGCAGATTACCCAATCGGCTGGGCATCGCTTTGAAAAACCAGATATGAACGACCGGGGCGGCCAATTCAATGTGTCCCATCCGTTTTCGGCGGACGCGTGAATGCGTGACTTTGACACCACAGCGGTCACAGATCATTCCCTTGTATTTCATGCCGCGGTATTTACCGCAGGCACATTCCCAGTCTTTCTCAGGACCGAAAATCCGTTCGCAGAACAAACCGTCTTTTTCCGGTCGGTACGTTCGATAGTTGATGGTTTCAGGCTTCTTGACTTCGCCCATCGACCAACTGCGAATATCGTGAGGACGAGCCAAAGAAATCTTGACTGAAGCATAATCGTTGATGCGATCGTAGGTGCTGTCGGCAGTCGCCATAAATTCACCTGCTCCTTTTTTATTTTTGAACCGGGATGTTTTTTGTTTCGGGAAAGCGTATTCAAGCCAGGCTAAGCTTCTGCAACGCAGGCAGGCGTCGTGGTTTGACGCTCCGTCAGGCAACGCCCTGCGCGTCGCCTGACCAGGTCGGTGGCTTTAGCCACGTCGTTTTTCCAATTGCATATTGAGTGCAAGACCGCGAATTTCGTTCGTCAAGACATCGAAGCTCGCCGGAGTTCCGGCTTCCAGGGTGTTCTCGCCTTTGACCATCGACTCGTAGATCTTCGTACGCCCTTCGACGTCATCGCTTTTGACGGTCAACAACTCCTGTAATATGTAAGCCGCTCCATAGGCTTCCAGCGCCCAGACTTCCATCTCTCCAAAACGCTGACCGCCGAACCGGGCCTTTCCACCCAGCGGCTGCTGCGTAATCAACGAGTAGGGTCCCGTGCTTCGCGCGTGGACCTTGTCGTCGACCAGGTGGTGCAACTTCAGCATGTAGATGTAACCGACGGTCGTTTCCTGGGTGCAGGGCATCCCCGTTCGGCCATCGTAAAGCGTGTGCTTCCCATGGCGTGGCAAGCCAGCTTCGGCAAGACAGTCATTAATCTCACTTTCCGACGCACCGTCAAACACAGGCGTGATCGCCTGGAAGCCAAGCTTGGAACCTGCCCAGCCAAGGTGAGTCTCGAGAATCTGACCAACGTTCATCCGCGATGGAACACCCAACGGATTCAACATGATCTGAATCGGTGTGCCGTCTTCGAGATAGGGCATGTCTTCGACAGGAAGAATTTTGGAAATCACACCCTTGTTGCCGTGACGCCCAGCCATTTTGTCGCCAACGGAAATGGTTCGCTTGGTCGCAATGTAGATCTTGACCATCTGCAGAACGCCACTGCGAAGCTCGTCGCCGCGCTTCATGCTGTTGACTGTCCGGTCGCGGGCATCGATCGTTTTCTCAACCAGCGGCCAATGCTCTTTGAAGATGGTTTCGATCTGATTGATTTTGTCGTCGCTACGCAGCGAACCGGTCACGGAGGCAAGCCGGAAATTCGCCGCCTTTTCGCTTACGAATTTCGGATCCTGATCCCGCACCAAGGGTGTGTCGTCTTCGTCCGTGAGCGTCTTTCCAGCCACTTTTTCAATTTCGGAGATCATTTCACCAAACACCCTGGCGATCTCTTCATTGCCATCGGCCTCGGCGGCTTTCAGGTCCTTCTCGAAGACTTTTCGTTCTTCTTCCGAAAGGCTCATCCGGCGAGAAAATCGCTGGGTGTCGATGACGATGCCCTCGATGCCAGAGGAAACCTCGAGTGAGTCATTCTTGACATCTTCACCTGCACGGCCAAAAATCGCGTGGAGCAATTTCTCTTCCGGAGTCAACTCGGTTTTCGATTTCGGCGAAACCTTACCAACGAGAATATCTCCTGGCTTGACGTAGCTACCCACCTGGATCACGCCGTTCTCGTCGAGATTCCGAAGCGCCTTTTCACTGACATTGGGGATGTCCCGCGTGAATTCCTCTCGACCAAGCTTGGTCTCGCGAACCTCAACGTCAAACTCCTCGATGTGAATTGAGGTGTATGTGTCGTTCTTGACCAGTTCTTCGCTGATGATGATCGCATCTTCATAGTTACAACCATCAAACGACATAAAGCCGACCAACACGTTTCGCCCCAGGGCGAGCTGGCCTTTGTAGGTTGCGGCACCATCTGCCAGAACATCGTTCTTTTCGACTTTCTGACCAGGCACGACCAGCGGTTTCTGGTTTTGACAAGTCCGCTCGTTCAAGCCGACGTACTTTTTTAAGTCGTAAACGTCGGTACCGACCTCGATCCGGGTCGAATCAACGTACGTCACTTTTCCGGCTCGCCGGGCACGGACCAGCATGCTGGAGTTTTCCGCGACGCTGACTTCCATTCCCGTTCCGACAATCGGCGGCTCGGCGACCAGCAACGGAACCGCCTGACGCTGCATGTTGGAGCCCATCAACGCACGGTTGGCGTCGTCATGCTCCAGGAACGGAATCAAACCGGCTGACACTCCAACCATCTGGGAGGGAGCGATATCCATGAACCGGATATCATCCGGGTTGGCCAATTCAAAGTCAGCCTTGAAGCGCGCGATAATCGCTCCACCCAACTGCTTGTTACCAACGATATGGCCATCTTCAACTTTGGTATCAGCCGGAGCAACAAACTCTTCCGTCTCTTCGTCGGCACGGAGCCAGGCGACTTCGTCGGTGACTTTGCCCTTTCGAACCACGGCATAAGGCGTAACCAGGAATCCGTAGTCATCGACACTCGCGTAAATGGCAAGACTGGAAATCAAACCAATGTTCGTGCCTTCCGGCGTTTCAATCGGACAGATCCGACCGTAATGGGAAATATGAACATCGCGAACTTCAAAGCCCGCTCGTTTTCGATTCAAACCACCCGGACCCAAAGCGGACAGACGACGCTCATGCGTCAATTGCGACAACGGATTGGTCTGGTCGACGACCTGTGAAAGCTCACCTCGACCAAAGAAGTACTCAATCGCCGCCGAAATGCTCTTCGGGTTGACGAGACTCCGCGGTGTCATGTCATCCTGCTCCTTGAGACTCATCCGTTCCTGCACGGTTCGTCGAAGCTTCAGGAATCCCTTTCGAAGTTCGTCGCAAGCAAGTTCGTCGATCGTTCGCAAGCGGCGATTACCCAAGTGGTCAATATCATCGACATGGGCACTTCCACCGGGAGTCGACAACTCAAGGATATACTTCATCGACGCCAGAATGTCTTCGGGTCGTAGCGTCATTTCCTTTTCAGAGGCGCCCAGGTTCAGCTTCCGGTTGATCCGGAAACGGCCGACCCGACCCAAGCGATATCGATTGGAGTCAAAGAATTTTTCGTGGAACAGCGTTCGGGCTTTTTCCAGGGCAGGCGGGTTACCCGGCCGAAGCCGCTGATAAATCCGCAACAACGCCTCTTCATGACTGGAAGTCGCGTCTTCCAACAGCGAGTTGAAGATCAACGGAGACCGTGGTGCGGGCATGATCTCACAAACCTTGACGCCCGCCGAACAAATCGTCTCCGCGGCGTCCTGGGTGATTTTCTGACCGACTTCGACGATGATCTCGCCGGCTCGGTTACTGGTACCAGGATAAACAATATCATCGACGGCAACCTTGCCTTCCAGCTTGACGGCACTCCGCCGGTCGACGACTTTCACCTTGGCGGTGTCGTAGAACGCGCGGAGGATCGCGGAGTCCTCACCGTACTTCGGATCCATCGCCCGCAACAATGTCAACGCCGAAAACTTTCCACTTTGATCGATTCGGACGGTCAACGTGTCTTTCTTCGTCGCGTTGATTTCAATCCAGCTTCCTCGTTCCGGAATGACGCGACAACTCGGAAGCTTGCGATCGGACGTCGTGTCAGCCTCCATGACAAAGTCGATTCCCGGGCTTCGATGAAGCTGGCTGACGACGACACGCTCAGCACCATTGATGATGAACTCGCCACCGCCGAGCATGATTGGAATATCGCCCAGGAATACCTCTTCTTCGACAGGCTGCTCTTTTTCCAATCGCAACCAGACACGGAACGGCTGACCATAGGTCAGTCGAAGCTGTCGGCATTCCGCAGGCGTATAACGTGGCTTACCCAGCTCGTA
>JAHEFF010000053.1 GCA_024640315.1 Woeseiaceae bacterium | reverse complement strand
AATATCGCCATGGCCGTGCAGGTTATTTGCTATGAACTTCGCCTGGCGACGCTTGAACTCCCGGAGCCGACGGCGCCGGAAATGCCGCAGGCTACGGCCGAAGAAATGGAGTTTTTCTTTCGTCACCTCGAAGAAGTGCTCACTGACCATCGATTCCTGGATCCGGAAAATCCACGCACATTGATGCGCCGGTTGCGGCGGCTGTTCTTCAAAGCCAGCCCCGACAAGAACGAAATCAATATCCTCCGCGGAATCCTGACGGCAGTGGCTGTGAACAGGAAAAAAGGGCCCGAGGAATGAGCCAGGACCTCGTTTATCTCGATTATGCTGCGACGACGCCGATCGACCTGCGTGTTGTTGAGGCGATGCAGGAATGTCTGACAGGAGATGGGGCATTCGCTAATCCGGCGTCTATTCACATTGCCGGCAGGCGGGCGGCGGCAATTGTCGATTCGGCGCGAGAACAGCTTGCCGAACTTCTGGACGCACGGCCGGAGCGCCTCATCTGGACATCCGGGGCGACGGAATCCGACAATCTTGCGATTCGCGGCGCAGCGACCGCTCGTGCACATCGGGGCAAGCATCTGATTACGATGCCGACAGAGCACAAGGCTGTCGCTGACACTTTCCGGGCGCTGGCCAGGGAAGGTTTCGAGGTGACGTGGCTCAGTCCTGACGACAATGGATTGTTGTCGACGGAGCTGCTGGCTGATGCGATTCGCGATGAGACGCAGCTTGTGTCGGTCATGCATGTGAACAACGAAACCGGCGTCATCCAGGACATTTGCGCCATCGGGGAACTTTGTCGCTCCCGGGGCGTACTGTTTCATACAGACGCTGCGCAATCTGTTGGCAAGCTCGAGGTGGACTTGAGAAATTTGCCCGTCGATCTCCTTTCTCTGACAGCGCATAAATTTTACGGGCCGCAGGGAATTGGTGCGTTATACATCGCCGATCGGCCTCAATGCAGTGTGTTGCCGATCATGTTCGGTGGCGCTCAGGAGAAGCGGCTGCGGCCTGGCACATTGCCGGTTCACCTGATCGTGGGTGCCGGTGTCGCCGCGAGCCTGGCGGGCGACGAAAGGGAAGTCGATCTCGCGCATGTCGCAGCACTCCGGGACAGACTGTGGGCGGGTATCGCCGCTATCCCCGGGCTCACCCGAAACGGCCGGGAAGCTGATTGTTACCCGGGCATTCTGAACGTCAGTGTTGCCGGGGTAGAGGGTGAAAGCCTGCTGCTGGGGATGGAGCCTGTCTGTGTGGCCAGTGGCTCGGCCTGCAACTCAACCAGCGGAGAACCATCCTACGTGCTGCGCTCTTTGGGCCGCTCGGATGCTGATGCGCAAAGCGCCGTTCGCTTCAGTTTCGGTAAATTGACGACAGAAGATGATATCGATACGGCGATCGAACGATACCGGCGTTCGGTGGAACACTGCCGATCTATGTCACCGGTGACTTGAAATGGCTGCCAGCGAACCCTACAACGAGGAAGTTCGGGCGCTCTTTGAGAACCCGTTCCACGCAGGCGACCTTCAGGGAGTCTATCCTGAGACTTTGACCGCCGATGTGTCGGAATCAGAGCATGGCGCGCGACTGGTCTTGTATGCTGGAATCGACGATGGGAAGATCGCGGAGATTCGCTTCAGGGCTTTTGCATGCCCGCACCTGGTTGCTGCGGCCGAAGTAGTTTGCCGCGAGGCCGAAGGCGGAAAGCTCAGTGAACTCCCGACGATCAAGGCGAACGAATTGATGGAACGACTGTCTGTTCCTGTAGGAAAAACCGGGCGAATGTTGCTCATTGAGGATGCAGTCGAAAAGCTGCACGCACAATCGGGTTGTGCAGGCTAATGCTACACCCGGGACTGGAATCATTATGGCAATTTCTCTGACAGAACCCGCCGCGGAGCGGGTCAGGAATCACCTCGAGGCCCGCGGCAGTGGTGTCGGTTTGCGGCTGGGCGTCAAAAAGACCGGCTGCAACGGCTTCGCCTATGTCATTAATTATGCGGAAGAAGTGACAGAAGACGATCGTGTTTTCCAGGATCGAGGCATTACTGTGGTCGTTGACGCGCAGAGCCTGGCGCTGATTGATGGCACCGAAGTCGATTTCGTCAAGGAAGGCCTCAATGAGGCCTTCAAATTCCGCAATCCGAATGTGTCGGGAGAATGCGGCTGCGGCGAAAGCTTCAGCGTCTGAAATCTGAGGGGTCGCCCAGGACAGCGCCCCCGTAGCACTGTCTGATTCATTGCCTGCCTCGATTAATCCAAGTAAAATCGAGGGTTTACGTATTGCCGGCACTTCAGTAGCCGGCTTTTTTGAAATCACACAAAGCAAAAGGAAGAACGAAATGTCCGTAGAGCAGACGCTCTCCATCATTAAACCCGATGGCGTCGAAAAAAACCTGATCGGTGAAATCTGCCGCCGCTTCGAAAATGCGGGCCTGCAGATTGTTGCCGCCCGCATGATGCACCTGTCAAAAGAACAGGCCGAAGGTTTTTATGAAGTCCACAAAGAACGTCCGTTTTACGCCGATCTTGTTAGCTACATGACCTCTGGCCCGGTTTTCGTGCAGGTGCTTGAGGGCGAATCAGCCATTGGCAAGAATCGCGAAATCATGGGAGCAACGAACCCTGCGGACGCAGATGCCGGAACGATCCGCAAGGATTTTGCCGCTAGCATAGAGGAAAACGTTGTTCACGGTTCTGACGGACCTGAAACTGCGGCACAGGAAATTGCATTCTTCTTTGGCGATGACGGTCTCTGTCCGCGCACGCGATAAGACCGATGAAGTCCGAAGCCGACAATTTGATATCTGACACAAAGCATGGCACGAGGATGAATCTCCTCGGCAAGCCTGAATCTGTGCTCAGGGTCTTTTTTGACGGCCTCGGCGAAAAACCGTTTCGTGCACGCCAGGTCCTGCAGTGGATACATCAGAGAAATGCATCTCGCTTCGACGAGATGACTGATCTGTCAAAAAACCTGCGGGAGCAATTGTGCGAGATCGCGTCGATCGAGTTACCCGAAGTGGTTTCGGAAATGAAATCGTCTGACGGTACGGTGAAGTGGTTGTTCGAATCCGGCGCCGGCCAGGCTGTCGAGACAGTTTTCATCCCGGAGCCGGGGCGCGGTACGTTGTGTATTTCCTCGCAGGTCGGTTGCGCAATGGATTGTTCCTTCTGCGCAACCGGTGCCCAGGGGTTCAACCGCAATCTCGATGTTAATGAGATTATTGGTCAGGTGACACATGCAAACCGGCAGCTGCCGGTTCGGCAGAACGGAGAACCAGCCGTTACCAACGTCGTCTTCATGGGCATGGGTGAGCCGCTTGCCAATTACCGGAATGTGCTGCCTGCACTCGAGCTGCTCCTGTCTGACTATGCTTACGGCTTGTCGCGGCGGCGAATTACGGTAAGCACATCCGGTATTGTTCCTCATATTGACAAGCTCGGCGATGACTGCAACGTATCGCTTGCCGTGTCGCTGCATGCGCCAAACGACGAATTGCGAAACCAGCTGGTCCCGATAAACCGGCTTCACCCTATCGCCAGCCTGCTGGACGCTTGTTGGCGTTATGCAGCCAAACGCGCAAATCGTTTCATAACGTTCGAATACGTGATGTTGCGTGACGTCAATGATTCGATTCAGGATGCCGACGAACTGGCCGGGTTGCTCAAGAACCGGCCGGCCAAGGTCAACCTGATTCCGTTCAACCCCTTTCCAGGCAATGATTTCCAGCGGTCGCGGTCCCGTACGATCGAGGCGTTTCAAAACCGGCTCCGTGGCCACGGGATCGTTTCGACGACCCGCAGGACCCGCGGTGAGGATATCGATGCTGCTTGTGGGCAGCTGGCTGGTAAAGTAAGCGACAGAATGAGGGTGCGTCTCGGCGACAAAGGCCGGAAGTCGGCAGAGAATTCACGGCCGGATCTACCCGGCGATGGAAACTAACGGCAGCGTGAGCAAAATGAAAATAGCGACAGACCTGTTTGGACTACTTATTTGCCTCGTAATGTTGGGTTGCGTTTCATCGGAATCCGTATCGCGCAAAGCCGAGCCGACAGAAGAGGCTTTCGAACACAACTACCAGTTGGGTGCGCAGTATTACCGAAATGGCAGCTACGAGCTGGCGCGAGCCCGACTCGAGCGATCGATTGAGCTGGAACCGAGGAGTGCGAGCGCCCATTCATTGCTCGCACTTACCATGGTTGAGTTGGGCAATGATCGCCTTGCGACCGAGTCGTTCGATCGCTCGGTTCGTCTCGACCCGAACAACGAAAATGTCCGCAACGCTTTCGCGGTCTATCTGTGTCAGAAAGGACGCTACGATGAGGCGCTCGAGCAGCTGGACCGGGCCATAGCGATTCATGAAAACGACAACAAATGGGTCGAGATGACGAACGCCGGCGTGTGTGTTGCGAAGAAGCCTGATCTCGCGCGCGCGGAAGCCTATTTCCGGGCGGCGCTTGAGATCCGACCGGCCTATGGAGAGGCATTGATTCAAATGGCGGCGCTCAAGCATCGGACTGAAGACAACCTGACAGCGCGGGCTTTCCTGCAGCGCTACCTGGCCGCCAATCCGCCATCTGCGCCGGTTCTCTACCTGGCCGTGCAAATTGAAACCGGGCTGAATGACGACCGCTCGGCAACTGATTACATGAATCAGCTTCTGAGAGACTTTCCGGAATCTGCCGAAGCGAGGTTAATGCTTCAGCAGGACTCCAAGAGTTCCTGACACGGCGATGCAGCGATGAATGACGAAACGTCAACAAATGACGAGGCGGACGAAGGGCCGGTAGGGGGCGAACGCCTGCGAGCCGCGCGTCGTGCGAACGACATCTCGGTTAGCGATGTCGCCAAGGAGCTCCACCTCGATGAGCTGAAAGTCAGGGCGCTGGAGCGCAACGAATTCGAACTGTTTGGCGCGCCCGTTTTCGCCAAGGGGCACTTGCGCAAGTATGCGGAGCTGGTCGGTGTGGCGGTTGACGACATCATGACTGACTACTACCAGATGACCCGTGCATCCGGCATACCTCCCGTTGTCGGTCCCAAACGCGTCAAGCCTCGCGACATCAACGCGGCGCCGTGGATCGGCGGTGCCATTGCCTTCATGTTTGTCGCCGGTGTTGTGTATTGGTGGTTCGCAGCCAGATCGACTGAGCCCGCCGCTACCATCGAGCCGGCAACGCTTGCGCCGTTCACTGTTGAGCAGGAAACGGACGAACCTTTGGTTGATGAGCCGGAGCTGCTCTCCGAGCAAATTGACGAAGGCGTCGATCTACCGGTTGCTGCAGAGGCGGAGGATCTGCCAGAGGCAACCGAGAGCGAGCCAGTCGAAAATGAGCCGGACTACCAGCCCACGCCGGGCGCAACACAGGTGTCGGTTGATCTGGCCTTTACCGGCGATTGCTGGACCGAAGTATCCGACGCCAGCGGCCGCCGGCTTTTCTATGACCTTGGTACGGAGGGTCGGGTGGTGACGCTGTCCGGTGATGCGCCGTTGCGGGTTATCCTGGGCGATAGTGAAAACGTCAGCGTGACGGTCGATGGCCGCCCGTGGTCAATCCCAGCTTCGGCCCGGAGCGGCCGGCTCGCCCGCCTGAACATTCGCCCGCAGTAGGCACGTGATGCGCACTTATGTATACGGGGCCCTGAGACGCTCCTCTTCCGGAATAGAATCCCAGTGAAGCCCAAACCTATCAGAGGTATGAACGACATCCTCCCGGAGGTTTCCGCAACCTGGCAGCGTGTCGAGTCAATCGTATGCGAAGTGATCGAATCCTATGGCTATCGGGAGATTCGGCTGCCGGTTCTCGAGCATACAGACGTTTTCGCGCGGGCAATCGGTGATGCAACCGACATCGTTGAAAAAGAGATGTACACGTTTCGTGACCGGAATGACGAGAGCCTGACCATGCGGCCCGAAGCAACCGCCGGCATGGTGCGCGCCGGAATCACCAACGGTTTGTTTCATAACCAGCGGCAGAAACTCTGGACGCTCGGGCCGATGTTTCGTTACGAGAAGCCACAAAAGGGTCGCTACCGACAGTTTCACCAGTTCGATGTGGAGGCTATGGGATATCCGGGTCCCGACATTGACGCCGAACTGATGATCATGTGCGCACGAATGTGGGAGCGTCTCGGATTGTCGCGATTGTGGCTTGAGATCAATACCCTGGGTTCGCCCGAAACGCGCGCAAAATACCGGGACGAGCTCGTCAGTTACTTTTCGGCCGTGAAAAGTCAGCTGGATGAGGATAGTATTCGCCGGCTCGGGAAAAACCCGCTCAGAATACTGGACAGCAAAAACCCTGAAATGCAGGAGTTGATTGCGGCTGCGCCGGTCATGACCGACTACCTGGACGGTGAATCGGCAGCGCATTTCGAGAGACTCAAGGCGCTGCTGGACGCTGCAGGCGTGCCTTACGTGGTTAATCCGCGCCTGGTTCGCGGTCTCGATTATTACAACCTGACGGTTTTCGAGTGGATTACGGATGCGCTCGGATCCCAGGGCGCGGTTTGTGCTGGCGGCCGCTACGATGGGCTGGTTGAAAAGCTCGGTGGCAGGTCGACCCCGGCAATTGGCTGGGCGATGGGCGTAGAGCGCCTGGTTGCGCTCTACGAGGCTTGTGGCGGAGATGCAGGGCAGTCGGCGCCGGATGTCTACATCGTTGCGGTTGGCGATGCGGCGTTTCCTGCGGGTATGGCGGCCGCGGAGAACTTGCGCGATGCAATGCCGGCACTGAAGGTTGAGCTCAACCTGGGTGGCGGCAATTTCAAGTCGCAATTGAAGCGGGCAGACAAGAGCGGTGCGGCATATGCCGTGGTTATTGGCGAGGATGAGATGCTGCGAAAAGAAGCGGGATTGAAACCATTACGCACCGCAGAGGATCAAACCAGTGTTGCGCTGGATGAATTGGCACGGACTTTGGCCGAACGGCTGAAGCGGTAGGACACTAAAGGCAATCTCGTGGAAGATTTAACTGAAAAAGAACAACTGGAAGCGTTGCGGACCTGGTGGTCTGAGAATGGCAGCTTTGTCGTCGGCGGCATCATCGTTGGCGTCCTCATTATCTTCGGCTGGAATCGGTGGCAATCCGGTATCGCTGAAACCGGGATCGCCGCATCCAGGTTATTTGAAAATGTGATGGAAGCAGCAGGGCGTGGCAACCTGGACGCGGCGTCGGAAGCCGCTGACGGCTTGTTCAGCGAATATGACGATACGGCCTATGCAGGACAAGCCCGTCTCGCCATGGCGCGCATGTATATGGATAACGCCCGCGACCAGGATGCGGCCGATGTCCTGAGACCACTTGCCGACATGTCATCGGATAATGAACTCGCGCTGGTCGGCCGGTTGCGGCTGGCCAAGATATTGCTTTACCAGAGCAAGGCCGAGGAGGTCGTGGAACTGGTCAAGGATCAGCCCGAAAGCGCGTTTTCTGCCCGTTTTAATGAAGTTCTTGGCGACGCTTATGTTGCGCTGGAGTCCTATGCGGAGGCTGAGGCCGCGTATATTGCTGCGCTGGATGACAATCCATCCGTGCGGACGGTTGATGCCGCCCTGATCCAGCTGAAGATCAATGATTTGCCACTCGTTGAGGAGCTTGCCGCGGAATTATCCGAGGCGGAGGCAGATGCTGCGACAACTGCGGAACCGGCGGCCGAAGAGACTGCGGCGGAAGAGTCGCCAGCCGAGACAGTTGATGATTCGGCAGAAGATGGCGAGCCTGAGGCCGAGTAATGGAGAATTCTTCGCAACGTCGTTTTGGCAGTGGGCGCTTGTCCCTGGTTCGTTTTGCCGTGTTCGCAACGGCGGCCTTTGTCATGAGCGGTTGCAGCCTTTTCGGTGATGATGAAGAAGAACTTGAACCGCTGGAGCTGACCGATATTGAGGAAACGCTCGATGTACGGCGGCTCTGGTCAAAGAAGCTGGGTGGCGGATCAGAATTTTTGCGCATCGGGCTGAGTCCCGCTGGCGATGGCAACCGCATCTATGCGGCGAGCTACGACGGTAATGTCTCTGCCTATAACCCGGAGACCGGTGACCTTGTCTGGCGTACTAAAACCGAACTGACACTGTCGGCCGGTCCGGGAGTTGGTGATGGCTTTGTAGTGGTGGCCGGATATGACGGCGATCTTCTGGCATTCAATAGCGAAGACGGGTCCGAGATCTGGCGGGTCAACATCGCCGGCGAAGCGCTGGCCAGGCCGGTAATCAAGAACAATGCAATCGTTGTATACACGATTGACGGGCAATTGCGTGTGTTTTCCGCATTTGATGGCAGCGTACGCTGGGCGATGGAGCAAAGCGTTCCCGCATTGACCCAGCGCGGTTCATCAATACCCATCGTTGTGGGCAATACGATTATCGCGGGATTCGATAACGGACGACTGATTGCGACTGATCTATCGGATGGCGTGACAGAGTGGGAAGCGGTTCTGACCCCACCTTCCGGCAGGTCCGATCTTGAACGACTGGCAGATGTGGATGGCGCGCTGGCTGCGGTTGGTCAGGATGTGTATGCCTGCGGTTATAACGGATTGCTGGCGGCTCTTGCAGCAGAGTCCGGACAAGTCCTCTGGACCCGCGAAATTTCCTCGCCAGCCGGCGTCGCGGCCGACTGGAACAATGTTTATACCATCGGTAACCAGGGTGAGGTCATCGCATTGCTGCGGCGCAATGGTGACGACGTTTGGCGTCAGGAGAGCCTTTTGCGCCGCGAGCCGACCGCGCCGGTAGCGTTCAGCACCGCGATCGTCGTCGGAGACCTGGAAGGATACGTACACTTTTTTTCGAATTTCGACGGCCAGCCGGTTGCGAGAGAGCGCGTCGGCAAGGGCATGATTTCCGGATCGCCGGTAGTGATGGGTGACAAGCTTTTCGTACAAAGCGAGTCGGGTGTTCTCGCGGCATTCGAAGTTCGCTTGCCCGAACGGAGTGAAGAAACTGAAGACGACGCCGAAGAGGCCGGCGAAGAAAGCTGACGCAACGAGCGCCCTGCGCTATGGTCATCCACAGTCATGCTACCCGTCATCGCACTCATCGGTCGGCCCAACGTTGGGAAATCGACACTCTTTAATCGCCTGACCCGCTCACGCGACGCAATTGTTGCGGACTATGCCGGCCTCACGCGCGACCGCCAATACGGCTTCGGCAAGCTCGGGCCTGTTCCCTACATCGTGATCGACACCGGCGGCGTTGCCGGCGGCGAAGAGGGAATCGAAGAACTCATGGTCGATCAGACGATACGGGCGCTCCAGGAAGCCGATGTCGCGATCGTCATGGTGGATGGCAGAAGCGGCGTGACGTCCGCGGATGAACATGTCGTCGCACTGGCCAGAAAGCATGCAAAAAGTGCCTGGCTGGCGGTCAACAAAGCGGAAGGTCTTGATCAGGACATGGCGTCCGGTGAGTTCTATGCACTTGGGCTTGGCGACCCCGTTGCCATATCGGCCGCACACGGCGACCGAATCAGCAGCCTGATGGATGAAGTGCTCGCTCCCTTCGTCGAGGACGAAACCGCTGACGTTGAGTCCTCGGAAAGCGCAAGCGAGGACGAGGGCAAGCCGCTGCGCATTGCAGTGATTGGCAGGCCTAACGTTGGTAAGTCGACGTTGATCAACCGCCTGATTGGCGAGGACAGACTGGTTGTTTACGATCAGCCGGGTACCACCCGTGACAGCGTTGCAGTTCCCTTCGAGCGCGATGGAAAGAAATACCTGCTTATTGACACCGCCGGCGTGAGGCGTAAGTCCAGGGTGCACGAAACGGTCGAAAAATTCAGCATCGTGAAAGCTCTGCAGGCGATGGAGCGCGCGCAGGTGGTGATAGCAGTTCTGGATGCCAGCGAGGGGGTTACCGAGCAGGACGTCAGCCTGATGGGGCTTGCCGTGGAGCGTGGTCGCGCGCTGGTGGTGGTTGCCAACAAGTGGGATGGCCTGAGTCAGGATCAGCGCAGAAAGGTGAAGGACGAGCTTGATCGGCGCCTGCCATTTCTCGATTTTGCCGAGCGTATGACGATTTCAGCCTTGCACGGAACGGCGGTCGGGGATCTCCTGCCGGCAACGGAACGCGCCTACAAAGCAGCGATTCGCGATATGTCCACGCCAGCCCTTACGCGGGAGCTTGAAGATGCGGTGTCAGCACACGCACCGCCTTTAGTCCGTGGTCGGCGCATCCGGCTCAGGTACGCGCACCAGGGAGGCAGAAACCCGCCAGTGATCGTCATTCATGGCAACCAGACAGAACGCCTCCCCGACGCTTACCGTCGTTACCTGATTAACCGTTTTCGCAAGGCATTTCGTCTCAAAGGCACGCCGGTTCGGCTATCATTCAAGACCAGCGACAATCCTTACAAGGGAAAACGTAACAAACTGACGCCGCGCCAGGAGCGCAAGCGCCAGCGGATCATAAAAAAAGCCAAAAAGTGAAGCATGGCGCTGCCCTGTAAAATTGTGCTGGTTGCTCGCAGCAGCGAGCTCTGACCGCGAGAATGAGCTGATGAGAATTGAAAGCAGCAAAATCCGGGTGGACGGTAAATTTATAATGCATCGTGGTGGTTCGCTGGAGTCGCCAACGATTGCCTATGAGACCTGGGGCCAGCT
Source organism: Woeseiaceae bacterium (assembly GCA_024640315.1). Lineage (GTDB taxonomy): Bacteria > Pseudomonadota > Gammaproteobacteria > Steroidobacterales > Woeseiaceae > SZUA-117. Next base: position 9,349 of record JAHEFF010000053.1, on the reverse strand, counting down.
CAGGGGAAAAGGCGAAAACGCAATCGTAATTTTCACCGGGCTGTCGCCTTCGGCCCATGCTGCATCCTCTCCTGGAAACCCGTCGGCGGGCTGGTGGGAAGAGATGATTGGCTCCGGCCTGCCGCTGAATTCGGACGAATTCTTCATCATTTGCATCAATTCTCTCGGCAGTTGTTTTGGCTCGACTGGTCCGGCTTCCGTCGATCCCGTAACGGGTGAAATCTACAGAACCCATTTTCCCGTGCTGACCCTCGAAGATGTGGCGGAAGGCGGTTACGCGGTCATCAAAGCGCTTGGGCTGGAAAAGGTGCATACGACGATCGGTTGTTCGATGGGCGGAATGACCGCGCTCGCGTTTGGCGTGCAACACCCTGAGCTTGGAGGAAGTCTGATTTCGATTTCCTCAGCGACCCGTGCGCTGCCGTTTTCAATTGCCATTCGTTCATTGCAGCGGGAGATGATCGTTAAGGACCCGAAGTGGAATGGCGGCAACTATGATCCGGACGACCCTCCGGTGGTCGGCCAGCGGCTCGCGCGGAAGCTCGGCATGATGACCTACCGCTCGCCACGGGAGTGGCAACAACGATTCGGGCGGGAACGAATTTCGTTGGAGATGCATTCCGAGGAGCAGTTCTTCGGCGACTTCGCCGTGGAAAGCTATCTCGAAAATCATGCAAACCGATTTACCGGTCAGTTCGACGCGAATTGCTACCTGTATCTCTCACGCGCGTCCGACCTGTTTGACTTCGCTGAACATGGAGGCTCGCTGGACGCCGGATTCGAGAGACTGAACCTTGAACGGGCCATGGTAATTGGTGTTGAAACAGATCTGTTGTTTCCGATTCGACAACAGGAAGAACTGACCGAGGGACTTTCGGCCGTGGTGAACGATACGGAGTTTGTTCGCCTGGACTGCATCAAGGGGCACGACTCTTTCCTTGTTGAAATGGACGCCTTTCGACCCGTTATTTCGCGCTTCTTCAAATCCGCATAGGAATGGCGGGCATGGAGTGCGATTTGTGTCGTGCCTAGGGCTCGTCCAACAGCAAGGCCGGATCGACCGCAGTCCCGTTCAGGTAGGTTGCAAAATGCAGGTGTGGTCCCGTGACTCTGCCTGTGGCGCCAACCTTGCCGAGTAATTCGCCACCCGCGACTGATTGACCTTCTTCAACGTCAATCTCGCTCAGGTGGCAATAGAGGCTGATGAAACCCTGTCCGTGATCGACGATCACCGTATTGCCGTTGAAGTAATAGTCTCCCGTTGCGGTTACGACACCGCTCATCGGTGCGTTGATCGGTGTGCCCGAACTCGCGGAAATATCCATACCTTTGTGGGGAGAGCGAGGCTGGTCGTTAAACACTCGGCGCGATCCGAAACTGGTGCTCCTCGCGCCGGGCACAGGCGCTGACAGACCCACATCGTCGAGATCCCGGGCGCGCCAGCTAGTCAACGCGCCATCGATGATCTTTCTCTCCGCGAAAATCCGCTCCAGCGCTTCCGGTCCGGGATCGACATACTTTCGGTCTACGTTCAGGTGTTGCACGCGGTAGTCCGCTGGCTGCAACCGGATCGCGATCTCCTTGTCCATATCGCCGGGTCGCGAGATCGTGGCAATCAGTGGCGTTGCAGCATCCTGGTCGAGCGGGATACCCACTACTGCCACCCACTGGCCGTCCTTCCTCACGACGAGAGCTTGATGTTCGTTGACAGTGACCGTTGGCTGCGTCGTATCCGCATCGATTGGCACAATTCCAATACCACCGGGCCACGGAGCGTGTTCGGGCGTGGAATTAGCGGATAACGATGCGAGCAACAAGGCGCATGCGAACACTCCTCTAGTCTTCATTCGCGTCTCCGTCTGAAGTTCCGGTGACCGTCGCCTCGACCTGGCCATGCCGCAGCCGGGCCCTGATGCTTGCACCCGTCTTGATTTGTGACGAGTCGGTGAGAATCATCCCGGTCTCTGCATTGCTGACAATGGAATAGCCACGTTCGAGGGTCGCGAGCGGGCTTACTGAATCCAGGGAACGCGCCGCGAGGCTCAGTTTTTGCTGCCGCTGCGCTACAGAGGCCGTTCCTGCTGTTCCGAGGCGTTGCTGCAGCCCATCCAGTCTGCGAATGGACTGTTGGACTGCAATGGCAGGCGAGCGTTGCAGCAGTTTCACGCGGACAGCCTCGATGCCTCTTGCACGATGCGCCAGATCATGGCGGATTGCGCCTGTCATGACCTGTCGCAGGTTTCTCAACCATTCGCGCTGACGTGCCACGGTAGCGGCCGGACTGCTCTGCGCCAGCCGCCTGCCAAGCCAGTCGACAGACTGGTAGCGATCTTCGAGATAACGCCTTCCCAGCATCGCAATTCGCCTGGACGTCGATCCAAGTTGTCGCTGCCATTCGGCCTGATCGGGAACCACCATTTCGGCCGCGCCTGAAGGCGTTGGAGCGCGGACGTCTGCGACGAAGTCGGCAATGGTGACATCCACTTCATGTCCGACCGCACTCACCACCGGTATTGGGCAGTCAGCGATCGCCCGGGCCACAATCTCCTCGTTGAATGGCCAGAGGTCCTCCAGCGAACCGCCGCCGCGGCCAACGATCAGTACATCGCATTCTTTGCGGCGTACTGCCGTCGCGATGGCACTCGCAATCTGCGCCGCGGCCGCGTCGCCCTGCACCGAGGTTGGATAAATGACCACCGGTATGGCAGGGAACCGTCTGGCGAGCACGGTAACGATATCCCTGATCGCCGCACCGGAAGGCGATGTCACGACCCCGATTCTCGCCGGGAGATCCGGAAGCAGCTGCTTGCGGTCCGCGTCGAACAGGCCCTCGGAGGCGAGTTTCTTCTTCAGTTCCTCAAAAAGTCGCCTTAACTCGCCTTCACCCGCCTCTTCGAGCTGCTCCACGATGAGCTGGTAGTCGCCGCGAGCCTCGTAAATGCTGACCTTGCCAAATGCCAGCATTTGATCCCCGTTTTTCAGATTGATGGTCGGGCCGCGTTGGCGTTGACGGAAAAATGCACAGCGAATCTGCGCAGATTGGTCCTTCAGACTGAAATACAGGTGGCCGGATGCGGGCCTGGCGAGATTGGAAATCTCCCCCTCGACCCAGATGCGGGCAATGCCCTGTTCGAGCAATGTCTTCGCCTGCCGATTGAGTTCGGAGACGCTGATAGCGCGTTTGACGGGAGATTCGGTCAACAGGTCGGTCACGGCGACAGTATACGTCCGCATTTAATTCGGCGCCGCCGTTTACCGGCAAATCGTCTATGCGTACAATTGCCGGTTTTATTTACCCCATTCAAACTCACCCGACGGGTATCAAGCATGCGGATTGCCAAGGAAGCGCTGACTTTTGACGACGTTTTGCTCCAGCCGGACTATTCGGACGTCCTGCCGCGCGAGGTTGACCTGTCCACAAAGCTTACAAGCGAAATTACACTGAACATACCGATGCTTTCCGCAGCCATGGATACGGTCACGGAGGCGCGGCTCGCGATTGCGCTCGCCCAGGAAGGCGGTATCGGCATCATTCACAAGAACATGCAGCCGGAAATCCAGGCGCGGGAAGTTCTCAAGGTCAAGAAGTTCGAGAGCGGCATCGTCCGGGATCCCATCACGGTCTCGCCGGATATGACCATTCGTGAAGTCATCGACCTGACCAGGGCGATGGGAATTTCCGGTGTGCCGGTAGTCAAAGACAAAGAGACGATTGGCATCGTGACTCATCGCGATTTGCGCTTTGAGACCCAGCTCGGTGCTCCGGTCTCATCGGTAATGACACCCCAGGAACGCCTAGTCACTGTCCGTGAAGGTGCCGATGATGATGAAGTACTCTCATTGCTGCACAAGCATCGAATTGAGAAGGTCCTCGTTGTCGCTGACAACTTCGAGTTGCGAGGCATGATAACGGCGAAGGACTTTCAAAAGGCGAGCGACTATCCGCGTGCCTGTAAGGACGACCGTGGCGCACTGCGTGTCGGCGCTGCCGTTGGCACGGGCTACGACACCGATGAGCGTATCGAGGCGTTGGTTGGTGCCGGCGTCGATGTTGTCGTTGTGGATACCTCGCACGGGTTTTCCAAGGGCGTTATCGAGCGGGTTAGCCAGATCAAGCGGCAGTACCCCGACCTGCAGGTTATCGGTGGCAATATCGTGACCGCTGAAGCTGCCGAGGCCCTGGTCAAAGCAGGCGCCGACGGCATCAAGGTAGGCATTGGGCCGGGGTCGATTTGCACGACGCGGGTCGTCGCGGGCGTCGGCGTTCCCCAGATATCGGCGGTTGCAGAAGTTGCTGCGGCCATGAAGAAGCAGGGCGTGCCGCTGATAGCAGACGGCGGCATTCGCTACTCCGGCGACATCGCCAAGGCGCTGGTCGCAGGCGCATATTCAGTCATGATTGGCGGCCTCTTTGCCGGGACCGAGGAATCGCCAGGTGAGGTCGAGTTGTACCAGGGCCGCTCATACAAGTCTTACCGTGGCATGGGATCCGTTGGCGCCATGGGCCAGAAGCATGGCTCGTCAGACCGCTACTTCCAGGATGCGACCGAAGAACTGGAGAAGCTCGTGCCGGAAGGCATCGAGGGCCGCGTATCATACAAGGGCTCGATGGTCGCGATCGTGCACCAGCTGATGGGCGGTGTGCGCGCTGCCATGGGATACACCGGTAGCCACAACATAGACGAAATGCGGACTCGTCCGAAGTTCGTGAAAATTACGTCGGCAGGTATGCGCGAAAGCCACGTACATGATGTGACCATCACGAAAGAAGCTCCGAACTACCGAACCAACAACTAAGCAAGCAGGCGAATGGCCCAGGCACTCGAAAACACGTCAGCAACCCAGGCTGACATCCACGCGCATCGCATTCTGATTCTCGACTTCGGCGGACAATACACGCAACTTATTGCGAGGCGTGTCCGCGAATGTGGTGTGTTCTCCGAAATTCATCCCTGGGACATGGATGAGAAAGCCATTCGCGAATTTTCTCCGGCCGGCGTAGTCCTCTCGGGCGGTCCCGAATCGGTCAATCTCGACGACCCGCCGCGCGTTGCCCAGACGATTTTTGAGCTCGGCGTGCCGGTGCTCGGCATTTGCTACGGCATGCAGGCGATGGCAGCTCAGCTTGGCGGCAGTGTTGAGGCGTCGGCACATCGCGAATTTGGCTACGCCGAGATCAAACCCCTCGATTCTGAATTGCTTGCCGGCCTGAATGACGGCGACTCTGGCGCGCCAATGCTCAAGGTTTGGATGAGTCACGGCGATCGTGTCGAATCATTGCCCGCGGGTTTTGTTATATCGGGTGAGAGCGCCAATTCGCCGCTGGCGGCCATGGAGGATCGTGAACGCCGGTACTACGGGGTGCAGTTTCATCCCGAAGTGACTCATACGCCGCAGGGTCAGGCGATTATCAACCGTTTTGTCAGGGAAATCTGTGGCTGTCCTGGCGATTGGACAGCAGGGAACATCGTAGCGGACGCCATTTCGACTGTCAGGGAGATGGTCGGCGACGGGAAAGTCCTGCTCGGATTGTCAGGTGGCGTTGATTCTTCGGTGGTGGCCGCATTGTTGCACGAGGCCATTGGCGATCAACTCGTTTGCGTTTTTGTCGACCATGGGTTGATGCGCCACCATGAAGGCGATCAGGTCATGGATACATTCGCCGAACACATGCATATCAATGTGATTCGCGTGAATGCCGCGGACCGCTTTTTTGCTGCGCTGAAAGGCGTGGAAGACCCTGAAGAGAAGCGCAAGATTATTGGTGGTCAGTTCATTGAGGTGTTCGACGAGGAGGCGCACAAACTGGAGGGTATCGAGTGGCTGGCGCAGGGCACCATCTATCCGGACGTGATTGAATCGGCAGGCGCAAAAACCGGCAAAGCGCACGTCATCAAGTCTCATCACAACGTTGGCGGGCTGCCCGAGAAGATGCGCATGAAACTCGTTGAGCCACTGCGTGAGCTGTTCAAAGACGAAGTGCGCAAGATTGGTATGGAGCTCGGTTTGCCACGCGATATGGTTTACAGGCACCCGTTTCCGGGCCCCGGACTGGGCGTTCGCGTACTGGGCGAGGTGAAGCCGGATTATGTCGCTTTGTTGCAGCTGGCCGATGACATATTCATAGAAGAGTTGCGCAAGCACGACCTCTACGACAAGACCAGTCAGGCTTTCGCAGTTTTTCTGCCGGTGCGCTCCGTTGGTGTCATGGGCGACGGCCGCAGGTACGACTACGTCGTTGCCTTGCGCGCGGTGGAAACGGTTGATTTCATGACGGCCCGATGGGCCAGGCTGCCATACGAGTTTCTCGAGCACGTCTCGCTGCGGATCATCAATGAGATCGACGGGATCTCCCGCGTGACCTACGACATCTCAGGCAAACCACCCGCCACCATCGAGTGGGAATGAGCTGGAGCGCACAAGACGAGCAATTCATGCGTGCGGCGCTGGCGGAAGCGAAGGTCGCTGCGCTGGCAGATGAAGTGCCGGTCGGTGCGCTGGTCGTCCGCAACGGGGAGGTCATTGGCAGGGGCCTGAACCGCCCGATTCAGGATTCCGATCCCACTGCCCATGCCGAAATTGTCGCCATTCGCGCGGCGGCGGCGAGCGAAAAGAACTATCGCCTGAACGGCACCACCCTCTACGTGACGCTGGAGCCTTGTGCCATGTGCGTGGGTGCCATGCTCCATGCCCGAATCGGCAGGCTCGTGTTCGGCGCCTATGATCCCAAAGCGGGCGCGGCGGGAAGCGTGCTGGATCTTTGTGATGATCGGCGGATGAATCACCAGATTGAGGTGAATGGCGGATTGCTGGAAGACAAGTGCAGCGGGTTACTACAGAAATTCTTCGCCAGCCGGCGCTAAATCATTCGTCCGTGCCGGTCGCCAATGCGACCAGATCCGATTCGGCTCCGTCTTCGGCATCCTCCGGCAGGTCCTCGTTGTCAGCCAGCCAGCCGATAATGTTGTAATACGCGCGAATATTGTTGACGTACAGCACGGGCTCCCAGCCTCGTGCGTAGCCAAAGGGAACCCGCGAGTACCATTTACGCTGTGCGAGCAACGGCAACGCCTCGCTGAGGTCGACCCACTTGTCCGGATCACCGCCCTGCCATTCGACAATTTGCCGGGCGTCCTTGATGTGATTGAAGCCGACGTTGTACGCCGCCAATGCAAACCAGGTGCGGTCCGGTTCATCGACGCTGTCCGGAATTCTTTCAGTCTGGCGTGCAAAAAACTCCGCGCCACCGAAAATACTGCTGGACGGATCCATCCGGTCTTCGATGTCGAGATAGTCCGCCGTGGCCTTCGTCAACATCATGATGCCGCGTACGCCGGTAGGCGACACGGCGTGTGAGCGCCAGTGTGATTCCTGGTAACCGAGTGCGGCTAGCAGGCGCCAGTCGACACTGAAGGACTCACCGGCTTCTTCGAACATCTGCCGGTAGCGTGGCAGGCGTGTTTCGAAATGCCTGATAAATGCGCGCGTACCGACATAGTCGAACTTCTCGGTGTGCCCGAAGTAACGGTCGTTGACTTGGGCGAGGTATCCGCTACGGTCGGCATTGATGATGTATTCGTCGGCCCGGGCGAGAAGGCTGTCGTCGCCCTCTTTCCTGAACGCCCATGCGATCGGATCTGCGATTTTCAGGTCGAGTGCAACGCGGAGGTCAGGATAAAAGTGTCGCTGTATTCCAAATTCGGTACTGTCCGCGATGGTGAATTCAACTTCGCCCAGCGCAACCTTTTTCAGCAGGTCCGCCACCTCGTCGACATCGTTTTCCGTCCAGACCAGTGCCGGATAAACATCACCGAGTGATCGCATCATGTCCGAGTGACTGCTACCCGCAGCCACTTCGATTGAGCGACCGACAATTTCCTTTACCGAGCGCGGCTTGCCGTTACCGAGCTTGTAAATGAGATGCATCGTGACGGTGTTGTATGGATGACCGAAGATTAAGAGTTCGCGACGCGACTCCGTGCTTGAAAGGCCGGCGGCGGCCATGTGTGATCTGCCGTTGGCGAGATGCGGCGTGACCTCGGAAACGCTGTCAACAGTCTCAATCACGAGCGAGACCCCGAGTTCCTCGGCAAAACCACGAACGAGGTCATATTCGGGACCCGCCGGGCCGTCCGGGCCGACGAAGTACGCCGTCTCCGATTCGCGCGTAACGACCCTGAGTTCTCCCAGCTCGAGAACCTGCTCAAGCGTGGATGGCGGCGACGAGCAAGTCCCGATCAACGCCGCGCTAATTGCTATGAACCACAGCCGCAAGTCACGCCTCCGAATAGAGTTTCCGACGGTCAGCCCGAATTTTCTTGTTGTGGGCCGGCCCATAGTTAATTTGACCACGAGCTGCCGAGTAAATTCTGTTTCCGGGCACCGCTCAATCGCCAGGCTCAACGGGAATCGTCACGTTATCAGTAACTTACGTGACCCCTCCTGCTGACGTGTTCTAAGTTACATGAAGCGCGCCGCAATTTCAGCGTTGACATCACAACAGGAAATGGTACTGCTTCACTATTGCCAGCGCCGCAGGGGCAGGCGGACCGTAGACGCAATTAACGGTTCGGCAGGTCGTCGAGTGTTTCGCATCAATTTTTGCGCATTACATTGATCGAGGACTGCGTGTAAAATCGCCGCCCCGCGATGGATTTCTGAGCGTTGCCGGACCGCCGCCATCAATGGGCCGTTGTTGCCTCGAGCTATGACGCAAGAACAGTAGATTTGCTATGGAGAGGTGCCAGAGTGGTCGACAAAATCGCCGGGAGCGATTTTGGACAAACGAGCATTGCGAGTTGGCCCGAAGGGTGGCGGCCTGGACGGCCGCCATCAATGGGCCGTTGTTGCCTCGAGCTGATGACGCAAGAACAGTAGATTTGCTATGGAGAGGTGCCAGAGTGGTCGAATGGGCCTGATTCGAAATCAGGTGTACGGTTCTCCCGTACCGTGGGTTCGAATCCCACCCTCTCCGCCAGAAAACAAAATGGCCCCCTTGTGGGGCCATTTTGTTTTCTCGCCGAGTGCGGTTGAGGATAAGTACCCTGTTCGACCAACGCAGCCGCGTAGCGGCATGTTGGCGACGCAGCGCCGTAGGCGCCAGTCAATCCCACCCTCTCCGCCAAAATATCAAAGGCCCCATTCGGGGCCTTTTGCATTTTTGCCGAGAGGGTCGAGGATAAGAACCCTGTTCGCCGGGCGCAGCCGCGCAGCGCCCATCCCACGCTTTCCGCCAGAACCAGAAAAAGGCGTGCTAGCGATCCTGCAGGATAGGCGGAAGTTCCCTGGGCGGAGGTAACGGCATCGGCAATGGTTCGCGCGGCATCAGGTCGTCGCGCATCGCCGCGTG
>JAHEFF010000052.1 GCA_024640315.1 Woeseiaceae bacterium | reverse complement strand
CAGGCTATCAAATATCCGGCAATCGAATCCGGGAACGGCGGATCGAGTGAATATATGCGGAACAATCGCTGTCGAGTACCGGGTATTCGCTGGTGTTGAACATGCTCTTGCGACATGGAAAGGTGCGCTGCAATTCGGCCCGTTCCCGGCTATCTCGACACCTTTGACACCTGGACGACCGCGACGATTACCGAGATTCAAGAGGAGTAGTCGACGGGTCCTTCATGACATTCCTGTGACGCGATTCTGCTGTAAACCGAATGCAGCCGTCCAGGTAAGCAAATTTTGGACTAGACTTGGTCAAAATGCCCGCGAATGACCCGATGCGGACTTCCACACGCATAGGGGATAGCTTGTCTTTCCCCTTTTCAATAACAAGAACGGTGAAGCCAATGAACCAGGACGTACCGGAACAGTTAGTCGAGGCAGGTCGTGGATATGAAAGCCTTTTTGTGCCAGCTCTCTTTGAGGCATGGACCAAACACCTGGTCGATGGAGCGGGAATCCGGGAAGGCTCGCACGTATTGGACGTCGCCTGCGGAACCGGCGTGCTCGCGCGGAATGCACTGGCTCGAACCGGCGCAAATGGCCGGGTAGTCGGAGCTGACCCAGCGCCGGGCATGCTGGCTGCCGCAAAGGAGATAGAACCCGGCATTGACTGGGTGTTATGCGGTGCAGAAGCGTTAGACGTTGCTGATGAGGCGTTCGACTCGGTGATTTCCCAGTTCGGGATGATGTTTTTTGAGGATCGGCAGAAATCGGCTGATGAAATGTTCCGCGTCATGAAGCCGCGAGGATCCCTTGCTATTGCGGTATGGCGGTCGGTCGAGCATAACCCCGCATATGGAGACATCATCTCGGTTCTGGAACAGCAGGTCGGAACCGCTGCGGCGGATGCTTTGCGACTCCCCTACCGTCTTGGGGATGCGGACCAGGTGACGACGGTGCTGGAAAGCAGCGGGTTTACAGAAATAACGGCCGAAGCGAAGATCGAAACCGCAAGGTTTCCGAGTACGCGTCAAATGGTCGAGGCGGAACTTCGCGGCTGGCTGCCGTTATTCGATATTTTTCTCAGCGAAGAGGAAATCCACGGCGTATTGACGGAATCTGACAAGACGCTTGGCAAGTATAGCGGGCCGTCAGGCGAGGCAACGTTCCCTACATCGGCTCACGTCTTCACAGCGCGAAAACCTTAGCTCGAAAGTGCATTGGACCAACTTTCATTCCGGTGGAACTTTGTCGCTGCTGCTGGCCAAACGCCGACGTTGAAATCAGCAACCTCTTTTCCAATTTTCGCCACGACTCTTCACTGTTACCGGGATCATGTCCGCAGTCGGTAACCAGTCTTGAAGATCCACCAGATCGCGAGAAGACAAATGAACATGAATGCCGCGGTCATACCGAGGCTCAGCTCGACGGCGACATCGGCGTTCTCATAGAAGCTCCAGCGAAATCCGCTGATGAGATAAACGACGGGGTTAAAGAGCGTCACCGTTTGCCAGAAATCGGGCAACATGCTGATGGAATAGAAACTGCCGCCTAAAAACGTGAGCGGCACGATGATCAACGTTGGCACGATCGACAACTTTTCCCAATTATCGGCCCAGATGCCGAGCAGGAAGCCGAACAAACTGAAAGTGATGGCCGTTAACACAAGAAACACGGCCATCCATAACGGGTGCATAATCGATATGTCCACGAACAGGTTGGCAGTCGTCAGAATGATGGCACCAATGATGACCGACTTCGTCGCGGCCGCGCCGACATATCCCAGCAGGATCTCAGGCACCGACACCGGGGCTGACAGGACCTCGTATATTGTTCCCGAAAAGCGGGGAAAATAGATACCGAACGACGCGTTGGAGATACTCTCCGTCAGCAGCGACAGCATAATCAACCCGGGCACAATGAATGAACCGTAACTGACGCCGTCAATCTCTGTGATGCGCGAACCAATCGCCGCACCGAACACAATGAAATAAAGCGACGTCGATATGACCGGTGAGACGATGCTTTGAAAAAGCGTACGCCGCATACGCGCCATCTCAAACCGGTAAATTGCACTGACGCCATACCAGTTCATTTGATTCTCTTAACAAGGTCGACGAATATCTCCTCGAGCGAACTTTGCGTAGTCTTTACATCGTGAAAGCGAATATCGGCACGGCTGAGCGCGCTCAACAATGACGTGATTCCCGTATGTTCAGCCTGGGTGTCATAGCTGTACACAAGCTCCGATGCATCATTGCCAAATCCCAGATCGAACGAGTCCAGGCTCGCCGGAATCTCGTTAAGCGGCTCGTCGAGATTCAGGATCAACTGTTTCCTGCCCAACTCACGCATTAGCTTGTTCTTGTCCTGCACGAGGATCAGCTCGCCATGATTGATGACGCCAATCCTGTCCGCCATCTGCTCCGCCTCTTCGATGTAATGCGTCGTGAGAATAATCGTCACACCGGATTCACGCAGGCCGCGCACGACATCCCACATATCCTGCCGCAACTCGACATCGACACCGGCTGTGGGTTCATCCAGGAAAAGCACCTTCGGCTCGTGCGCGAGCGCCTTGGCAATCAATACCCGGCGTTTCATGCCGCCGGACAAGGTCATGATGATGTTGTCCTTCTTGTCCCACAGGGACAGCGATTTCAACACTCGCTCCAGGTGATCGGGATCGGGCGGCTTGCCGAACAGGCCGCGACTGAACGCAGTCGTCGCCCAGACCGATTCGAAGGTCTCGGTCGTCAGCTCCTGGGGCACAAGTCCGATCATGGACCTGGTCTGACGAAATTCACCAACACTGTCGAATCCGTTGACCAAAACCTTTCCTGTCGTCTTGGTGACGATGCCGCAAATAATGTTGATCAGGGTTGTCTTGCCCGCCCCATTTGGGCCGAGCAAGGCAAAAATCTCCCCCTCGTCGATGTCGAGGTTAATGCTCTTCAGAGCGTCGAATCCCCCGGCATAGGTTTTACCCAGGTTCTCGATGCGAATGACCGGCGCCGTCGCAGTCATTAATACTCGTTTAACTCGCCGCGTTCTGCTTTCTGATCCGCAACCATCTTTCGGACATCCGCCCGTAGCTGCTCTGCATCGTAAACGATGCCATCTTTGATCGTGTAGCGAATACCAATGGTTCGTTCCGGGAGGCCGGTTTCATCGTTTAGCCTGACCGCGCCGGTTCCGTACAGAACCTTGAAATTCTCAAGCGGATTTTCATTGACGATGATGAGGTCTGCAAGCAATCCGGGCCTGATGACGCCGAATTGGATGTCCTGACCCTTCGGCTCGAAGAGCGCCTGCGCGCCGTACATCGTCGCCGAACGCACGACTTCCAGCGGGTGGAAACCGGCTTCCTGCAACATCTCCATCTCGAGGATCGTGCCAAATCCGTATAACTGATAGATAAATCCGGAGTCAGAGCCAACCGTTACACGACCTCCCATGTTTTTGTAGTCGTTGACGAACTGCATCCACAAACGATAGAAATTCTTCCATGCCACCTCGTCTTCTGTCGTCCAGTAAAACCAGTAGGCACCATGGCTTTCTCGATTCGGCGTATAGAAATCCCACTGTGTCGGCAGCGTGTATTCTTTGTGCCAGTCTGCATTCCGTACCCGCATCACGTCGCGACCTGCTGAATAGATCCCAAAGGTCGGATCCAGCGTGAAGCCGAGTTCCTTGAATTCAGCCAACAGTGCATTCCATTTTTCAGAACCCTGACCGGCAATCAAACTCCACTGCCGCGCAACCTGTCCGAAACGGTGCTGCTCGTTGTTGTAGTTCATGTCGACCGGCCATGGCTGAACGTCGTTGTTCTCGTACATCGCCTCGAACAAACCGTAGTAGTGCGTCAGAGTTCCGAGCCCCAACCTTGCCGAATCCTGCGCATTCATTTGTGCGACGCCCATCTGGCCGAGGTGCGCCGTCGATCCCAGGCCATGTTTCTTTCCCTCGTCCAGGAGCGCCGCCATGATCGCCGGCCGGTGCGAGCCCAGTTTCAGTCCGTCTGCCCCTTTGTCCGCAAGGTATTTTGCCCACTCCCTCGCCTGTTCTGGCGTCAGAATTTGCTTGTCCTCATATTCCGCCCCGGCGCCGAGCGTGTGATAAGAGAAAATTCGCGGCGCAACGATTTCGTTTTTCGCGCTGCGTTCTTTTTCCTGCAGTGAGAATTCCAGGTCGCCGCTGGGCACGCCGCGTACCGTGGTGATGCCATGACCCATCCAGAGCTTGTAACTGTACTCGGCCTCCGGCGCCTTGGTCGTGCCGCCCGTGTGCGTATGCATGTCAATAATGCCAGGCATTACATACTGGCCGTGCGCATCGATTTCGCGGGTCGCATCGGTCGGACGCCTGTCCTCGTCAATCTCCAGTCCCGGATAACCGACGGATTTCACGTCAACGATGCGATTGTTCTCGATCACGATATCGACTGGTCCAATCGGTGGTGCGCCAGTCCCGTCTATCAGTGTGGCTCCACGAATGATCAATCTGCCGTATGGGCCGCCACCTTCGTCAGTTCCACGGTCCGGCGCGCCTATCATTCGGGCTGTTTCATCCTGAGCAAATGCCATGCCCGCAAAGAGCAATACGACGAATGCAAAAACCACATTGACTGGTGACTTCATCCTGATCCCCCGGTTTTCTTTATTGTTGTCTGCTATCTGCCCTTGCCGGTTTTCACCTGCAGATCATGAATCCGCACGGCGGAGTTCGTCAGCCGCAGCTGCAACGGGCCAGCAGGATAACCTCCCTGCTTGCGGTAGACCGCGATCAATTTACCATCATTCCAAAGGCTGTAGGCATCGCCACGGCGTGAAAAACCCAGCTTGATGCGCTTGCCTTTTTGCACAACCAGCTCGCCGGTCGCTCGGACGATCCAGAAACCGTTTTCTACCGTTTTGATATAACTGCGTTCGACCTCGTTGTCCGGCGCGTCAGCGTCCAGTGCATGACCGGAAGCCATCCATATGCCGGACTGCGACTCCTGGCCGAAATCGAGATAGACACCGAGATAGCGACCCTGATCAAACGTCAGCTCGATCGAAACGATGTAGTCGCCACTGAAAGTCTCTTTGCTGACAAGGAAGGTGCTGGACTCCGGATCGGTTTTGTCGCCGTCGAACTTTGCCGTGGACCCGTGCAGCTCGCCGTTAACGAAACTCCAGCGGTCGTCATCAAATGCTTGCCAGTTCGCGGCGCCTCCTGCCAGGAGATCAGTGGCCTGACCAAAAGCCTGCGAAGACGCCAGCATAGCCAGCAGGAGCGCGATCGTTATATGCTTGAATGCAATTCTCATAGTTTGCGCAGGTTACCTGATGAAATACGGATTTGCCTTATTTTGCATGCTCGTTTCGCCATTATTATGGGCCCAGAATGACGGCCAACTGCAGGTCAATGGCTCGCGGCTAAATGACACGATGCAGCACATGCACACGTTTGGCGAAAACGCGCAAGGTGGTTCGGATCGGGTAGCCTACAGCAACCACAATCGTGTGGCATACAGCTATCTGTTCTCACTGATGCTTGAGTCCGGCCTGATGCCGGGCGTCGATGTGGCCGGAAACCTGGTCGGGCGGCGCCCGGGCAAGATCGACGGGCTTGCACCTATCATCATAGGATCACACATCGACACCGTCCCGAACGGCGGGCACTACGATGGCATCGTGGGTGTCATGGCCGGAATCGAAGTGGCCCGCACATTGCAGGAATCCGGCATTGAGCTGGATCATCCGCTCGCCGTCATCGCCTGGAGTAATGAGGAAGGCGGCAAGACAGGCAGCCGCTCCTATGCAGGCACGGTGGAGGAGCGGGAGCTCGATCTGCCCAGTCTCGGCGACAAGAAGATCGGTGAAGGCATCAGTAATCTCGGAGGTTACCCCGACAGGCTGGCGGAGAATCAACGAAACCCCGGCGACATCGCGGGCTATGTCGAATTGCATATTGAACAAGGCGCCATTCTCGATCGGGAAAAAATTGCCATCGGTGTCGTAGAAGGCATTGTTGGCATCAAGCGCTGGTACATCACGGTCAAGGGATTTGCCAACCACGCCGGTACGACGCCGATGGATCAGCGGCAGGATGCTCTTTACGCGACCGCGCTGATCGTCGCGGACATTCGCAGGATCATCACCGGCGAGCCGGGAAGACAAGTCGGTACTGTTGGACGACTCGACGTGAGTCCGGGCGCACCAAACGTCATTCCCGGCGAGGTGATGTTCAGCCTCGAAATTCGCGACCTCGACATGGACAAGGTCACCCGGCTCTTCGACAAGATTAGTGTTTCGGCCAAGGCCATTGCCGGGGCGAATGGCACGAACATCAGTTTCGATCAGTATTACGAATCGCCCGCAACACCGACAGATGACGGAATCAAGGCCTTGGTGCAGGAATCTGCTGAAGCGCTTGGGCTAAGTACCTTGCATATGCCAAGTGGTGCGGGGCATGACGCACAAAGTATGAAAGGCATTGCCCCGCTGGGCATGATTTTTGTACCGAGCAAGGATGGCGTGAGTCACGCACCAGGCGAATATACATCCCCGGAAGAAATCACGAACGGTGCCAACGTGCTGCTCAAGACGGTTGTCGGCATGGACGAACTACTGCAATAGCCGTTAATCCGCTGAGTAAATGATATTTCCGCCGACGATCGTTTTTAGAACCGGCAAATAGCGAATCCTGTCTTCATCCATTGTGAAGAAGTTTTCCCCAATCACCGTAAAGTCGGCCAACATGCCGGTTTTAATCATGCCGACGCGTTGCTCGTTGAACGTCTGATAGGCCGGTGCCCAGGTGTGTAAGCGGATCGCCTCCGCACGGCTGACTGCTTCTTCGGGTCCGTAAACCTCGCCATCCCAGCCTTTTCGCGTGATGCCAGTCCACAGCGTCACAGCGGGACCATAAGGTGCGCCATCCGATCCCCAGCTTACCCAAATGCCGGCATCCTGCAGCGAATTCGTGGGGTTCATGGTGGCTTCGCGTTCACCCGCCAGCGACTCGACGGCGAATGCGCCCAGGCCGACCGTAAATGCCGGTTGGCTCGCGACCCCGATTCCGTGCCGGGCCATCGTTGCCATCACTTCGGCCGACGGCTTGACGGCGACATGATGCAAATAGTGACGATGATCATCTCGCGGTAACTCCGTCAATATACGGTCGAGTTGTTCAACGACCATCTCGACGGCGCCATCCCCCATGGTGTGAATACCAAGTTGCCAACCGAGCTCATGCGCGCGTCGGGCGACCGGATAAAATGCCTCCGCCGGAATGCGAATCGCGCCGGTATACTCCGGACGGTCTTCGTACCCTTCTGTGGACCAGTAGGCTGGCGCACTTAAGCCGCCGTCGATACTCATCTTGATCGCGCCGATCTGCAGCCGATCATTACCAAATCCCGTGACGATTCCAAGACCTTCCATCTCGGCAATTGCGTCCCTTACCGAGAGGTCCAGGTCATCGTACGCGTCATAACCGGGGCGCAACCTGATTTGCAGCGTCGCGCGAGGCAGTTCTTCACCATCGCGTTCGTAAAGCGCCTGGAAGTGCCTCAACTGATCGGGCCGGACACTTGCAACGTTGACGCTGGTGACCCCTGAGCTCGCGAATTGCAGCAGCAACGCCCGCAAATTCTCGATACTGGCCTCGCCCTGCTCCGCGGAAGGTGCCACGGCCGTCGCAAGGCGTCTCGCAGAATCATACAGGCGACCGTTCGGCTCGCCATCTTCATCGTGACCGATATGCCCGCCGCCGGGAAACGTCGTCGTGTGATCAATGCCGGCAAGTTCCAGCGCTGCAGAATTTAACACCGTCGTATGCGGGCCACGGGTGAGTAGAACAGGATTTGCAGTCGTACCGACGTCCAGATCGCTGCGGGTCGGCAAAATCTGATTTGGCCAAACCTCGCGACTCAGCGCCCCGATGATCCACTCACCGGGACCAACACGCTCGGCCTCCTTCATGATCGCGGATTGCAGATCGGGAATAGTTCGGGCTTCCCGAACCCAGGTTGGCACTTCCGAGATCAACCCGCCCTCCCATTCCATTAACAAGCTGGTGCCGATGCCTGCGTGGACGTGGTTGTCGAACAGTCCAGGCAGCAGCATCGCACCCTGCAAATCGACAACCTCGGTTAGCTCCGATGCCAGGGTCAACGCCCCTGTGGTCGGACCTACATAAACAATCTCGCCATTGCGCACGCCGACTGCGGTTGGCTTTAGCAGCTGCTCATCGGGGATTCCTGTGTAAACATCGGCATTGATGAAGATGACATCAGGTGCCGCCGCCCACTCGAGCTCCAGGGGGTCGGCACAGCCGCAGACCACGCTTGCAGCGAATAACGGTAAAAACAATTTTCGAATTCGCTCAAGCATTGTCATCGGGTCTCCGCCAAATCAACCACACGCCGTAGGTGAGCAAGGGCAATACGAAAACGAGCAGGAAGCCCCAGGTAATCGTGCCATACCCCTTTGCAACCAGGCCGGTAAGCCCGATCGCGTCAGCCAGCACCACTGCAGCAAAAAGAATGATCAAAGCAACCGCCGGGCGCACCCAGTTCGGCATGCGGACGCCTTTCTCGGCAAACGTGTGATCGATGCGCTCATTGACACCGTGAATAAACGCAACACCGGTTTCAACGAATGTGCCAAACAACACGATGGGGAAAAGGTAGACGAAAAATTCCGCTCCCTGCAGCGCGTCCATCAGAATAGTGACGGGCAATGGTCCGTCGTCTCCCGCCGCGATCAACCTATCGTATTGCCCAATCATCGCTACAAAAAACAGCATCGCGGGAAGCATTGCCAACGGACCCGCCAGCGCACCTGCGATCAGGGCATCGCTTCTTTTATGCTGATGCCTGATACAAAAGACCAGTGCGGGTACCGCCGCAAGATTGTAGCCGGAATAGGCCAGACCACTTTTCGCCCAACCTGCACCAATATCGAATGCGGTCATGTTCTGTGCGATTTGTCCGCCATGCTGCACCAGGTGCCAACCCAGGAAACTCAGGTAGGTGCCAAAAAGAACAAAAGACCAAATGGCGAGTACCTTCTCGACCGCCGTTGAGCCGAAGAACACGATAACCGCAATCAGGAACATGATACCCGCAACGCCGACCCAGGTAGGGAAGCCAAATGAGTCGTGCAAGATATCCCCTGAGACAGCGCCGACGATTGAGATCACCAGGATCATCATCAGGACATAAAGGATCTCGTACAGTGGCCATGCAGGGCCCAGCAGTGCCTTGCAAAAACTGCGGTAGTCGAACAGCCTGAACTTGCGGGCGAATTCATACGCTGCCATCAGCACCATGCTGAAAACGATCATCGTGACGGTCATGCCCAGCAGGCCGCCGATCGGGCCATGGCCGAGGAAGAACTGTTCCAGTTCCTTGCCTGATCCGTAGGCGCCAGCGATGACTGCTGACTGGACGATAAATCCGGGAAGCAGGTAGCGCTGGAACCAGGTGCTTTTCATCAGCCCCAGAGCTCGGGGACGAAGACGTCCACCCTCCCATGCTCATAGTGCATTGCGTTCTCGCAATCTTCTGATTGCAGCAATGGACCATCGATATCCGTATAGCGGCAACGCTGTGCGATGACAAACGACGGCGCCATCGCCAGCGACGAGCCGAGCATGTTGCCCACCATCAGCTCAAAACCCATCGACAGGGCTTTGTCTGCAAGCTTCAGCGCCTCAGTCAGGCCGCCGGTTTTGTCCAGCTTGATGTTGACCATCGAGTAGAGCCCTTCGAGACGATCAAGGTCGGCGCTGGTCGCACAGGATTCATCAGCACAGAGTGGTAATGGCGATTCGTAGCCACGAAGCGCCTCATCCTCACCCCGGGGCATCGGTTGTTCGATCATCTCTACACCGAGTTCCTTGAGTGGAGCGGCATATTTCTCCAGCTCTGCAACCGTCCATGCCTGGTTAGCGTCGATTACAATTGCGGAATTCGGTGCACCTGCATTGATCGCCCGGATTTGTATCAGCGGATCACCAATGCCTACCTTCACTTTGATCAGCGGACAGTCGCTGTGCTCAGCCGCGTCTTTTTCCATGTTTTCTGGCTCGTCGATGCCGACGGTATAGACAGTCGTCACCGGCTTCGGCGCCCAATCCAGCATCTGCCATATGGTTTGACCTGAACGTTTCGCCTCCAGATCCCACAAGGCACAGTCCACTGCGTTGCGGGCGCCACCCGGTGACATCAATTCCTGCAATTCATCCCGACTGATACCGGTTGTTATCTGGCTCGCGACCGCTTCGATCTGCTTTTGTATCGATTCCTGGGTTTCGCCATCGTAAGAAACTCCGGCAGCCTCACCGCGACCTGTGAATTCTCCATCTGATATCTCGCAGATAATCGTTTCAGAAAAATAGTGAACATCACGCGAGATCTTGAACGGCTTATGCAGCGGCCAGTTCTTCGGAACAACGCTTACTTGATAAGTCACATTCCCTTCCTATTTGAATGTCTTGACGATGTGATCGACGAGCGGACCGACCCCTATGGCAACGGGATCAACGCAGGGCAGCCCGACTTCGTCACCAATCTTTCCGAGGTAGCCTTCCCGCTCCCCATCCGGCAACCCGGAGGTATTGATGCTGACGCCAACGCAACGAATGTTCGAATTCGTCACACGGCCATTCGCAACTGTCAATTCGATTAACTCGGAGATGCTTGGCATCCGATAACCGGGAAAACCTTCAATCATGGTTCTGCCGGCTTCGTGACAAACCACAAACCCATCCGGTTGCGAACCGTGCATCAGGCCAAGCGTGACCGCGGCGTACCCGGGATGATAGAGCGAGCCCTGCCCTTCGATGACATCCCAGTGGTCGTCAGCATTGTCGGGAGACAGGACCTCTGCAGCCCCCGATACAAAATCAGACACAACGGCGTCAATTGGCATTCCTCCGCCGGAAATCATGATTCCGGTCTGGCCGGTCGCGCGAAAATCGGCATTCATCCCGCGATCAATCATTTCTTTGGCAATGGCCAGCGCCGAAAACTTCTTGCCAACGACGCAATCAGTTCCCACCATGAGCAGGCGGCGGCCGCTGCGCTTCACACCAGTACCAACCGGCAAATCTGCCGGTGGTTTCCGGATATCAATGAGCGAGACGCCTGCTTTCTCCGCAGCATCCGCCAGTCCGGGAATTCGGGTAAGCGATGAGTGCGTTCCGGCGACGATATCGAGCCCGGCGTCTACTGCATCGAAAAGAGTCGGAATCCAGTGCTTCGGCACTTTGCCGCCCACTCCGGCCACCCCCCAGATCAGGGACCTCGCACCCGCCGCGGCGGCTTCTGCCGGGGTCATATCCGGCAAACCCAGGTCGACGCCGCTACCTGGCAGCCGAAACTGCGCGACGCATGATTCGGGCCGCCAGTGCGCAATGCCGACCGCGGTTTTGGCATGGGAGACGTCGGGCTCATCGCCCAGGAATAAAAGGTAAGGAGCTTTAAGTTCGACCTGCATGCATTCGTCCTTCTACATTTTCTTGTTGTCAGTTCCGGGGCGGTATTTGCCGGACACCCGGATGCTCAATTACGGATTCGGTTCAACGCTTTGTCAAGCGTATCGACCGTGCGATCCACGTTATGCAACTTGTCGAGCCCAAACAAGCCCAGCCTGAAGGTCTGGAAACCCTCCGGCTCGTCGCACATGAGCGGCACGCCCGCCGCGATCTGCAGCCCTTCAGCCGCGAACTTGCTGCCGTTGCTGATACCCGGATCATCCGTGTAACAAACGACAACGCCGGGCGCCTCGAATCCAGGTGCTGCGACACTCCTGATACCACGGTCGGCCAGCAAACCCCGGACGCGGTCGCCAAGTTCCTGCTGCTCCTGCTGCAACTTGTCGAATCCGTATGCTTCGGCCTCCTTCATCACGTCGCGACATTGCCTGAGCGCATCTGTCGGCATCGTTGCATGATAGGCGTGCGCTCCACCTTCATATGCCCGCATGATGTCCAGCCATTTTCTGAGGTCGCACGCGAAACTGGTACTCGTGGTCGATGACAGAACCTCCACCGCCCGGTCATTCAGAGCGATAAACGCAGCACACGGCGAACCGCTCCAACCCTTTTGTGGCGCGCTGACCAGTACATCGACACCAATATCCTTCATATCAACCCAAATGGTCCCTGATGCAATGCAATCGAGAACGAACAGGCCGCCATACTCATGGACCGCGGTAGTCACTGCCCGAAGATAATCGTCCGGCAACAACATTCCCGATGAAGTTTCGACATGCGGCGCAAACACGACATCCGGTTTTTGCTCGGCAATCGTGGCAACGACTTCTTGAATGGGTGCCGGCGCGAACGGCGCTTCGCTCTCAGCAGAAATTTTGCGGGCCTTTATGACAGTTGAGGAAGCCGCAATACTTCCCATCTCCAGAATCTGCGTCCAGCGGTAGCTGAAGAAGCCGTTTCGTACGATCAGGCAATTCTTGTCGGTTGCGAATTGCCTTGCTACCGCTTCCATGCCAAACGTACCGCTTCCGGGCACCACAACGGCCGCATCGGCGTTATAGACGCCTTTTAGCGTGGCTGAAATGTCATTCATGACGGCCTGGAATACACCAGACATGTGATTGACGGCCCTGTCCGTATAGACAACCGAGTATTCGAGTAAGCCGTCCGGGTCTACGTCGCTTAACAATCCGGGCATTCATCTTCCCCTGCGCAAAAAGTCGCATTGTGGCACGGTTTTCGCGTCCGTGGAGGTAAACTGCTGCCGTGAAGATTATTTGTGCCCCGGACAGTTTCAAGGAGTCGCTCAGCGCCGTGGAGGCCGCGAACGCCATGGCTGCGGGCATTCGCTCCATGATGCCGGACGCTACCATTGACTGCTGTCCGGTCGGCGACGGCGGCGAAGGCACGCTGGCTGCCCTGCAGGCGGCTATCGGTGGCCAGACCATAAATTCACGTGTACATGGAATGCTGGGTGGCGGCATTGACGTACCCATCGGCCAGTTCAACAACGGCAATTTCGCCTATATCGAAACGGCAATTGCCATTGGTCCGAAAAGCAGTCCCGACAGGAAACGAGATGTAATGGCCTCGAGCACATTTGGCGTTGGCGAATTGCTTGTCGACGCCAGCAGTATTGCGCCGGACCGGATCATGGTCGGTATCGGTGGCAGCGCCACCAATGATGGCGGCTGCGGCATGGCCCAGGCTATCGGTGTGCGGTTTTTCGACACTGCCGGGACCCTGATCAGCGAGCCGCTTTCCGGCGCACAGCTCCAAAAAGTCGCGCGTATCGACATTGACAACAGGAGCCCGGTGATCGAAAAACAGAACATCGTCGTACTATGCGATGTCACGAACCCGTTTGCCGGCCCTCAAGGTGCAGCATACATTTACGCGCCCCAGAAAGGGGCCAGTCCCGACCAGGTAAAACAACTGGACGACGGCCTCAAACACCTGGCCCGCGTTGTACAAAAAGACCTCGGTATTGATCTCAGTGCAATGCCATCCGCAGGTGCCGCAGGCGGTCTGGGTGGAGGCCTGGCGGCTTTTGCGGACGCGAAGCTCACTTCCGGCATCGATACGATCCTCGGCGCGGTCAATTTCGATTCGCGGGTACAGGATGCAGATCTTTGTTTAACCGGCGAAGGCCGGATGGACGCCCAGTCAATGTCGGGCAAAGCCTGCATGGGCGTCGCAGCAGCAGCAGCTCGCGCCGGGATACCGACCATCGCCCTCGTCGGTACCGCCGGATCCGGTGCAGACCAGTGCCTGGAAGCAGGCATCAGGGATTACGTCGTCATCGGCGAAGGCCTGCCTATGGATGAGTCAATCGAGCGAGCGCGTGAGCTGTTGTTGCGCGCCGCCGCCAACGTCGTGACGCAATACCTGCAGAACCCTTAATCGGCTGCAGCAGGCTGAGGCTCCGCTGCCGGCGCGTCGTATGGCAGATCCTTCAGAAACTTGCCTGTCAGCACACCTGCTGTCATTGAGCCATTTACGTTCAGCGCCGTGCGCGCCATATCGATCAGCGGCTCGATTGAAATGAGCAGGCCAACGATGGCCACGGGCATACCCATCGCGGGCAATACAACCAATGCCGCGAACGTTGCACCGCCGCCAACGCCGGCGATCCCGAAAGAGCCGATAGCCACGATGCCGATAAGGCCCGCGATAAATGCGGGATTCAACGGATCGATACCCATTGTGGGAGCAACCATCGTGGCCAGCATTGCCGGATAGATGCCAGCGCAGCCGTTCTGGCCAATCGTGGCCCCAAACGAGGCAGAAAGGTTAGCGATAGGTTGCGGCACGTTTAGCTCTTCGACCTGGGTTTCGACGTTTAGCGGAATTGTGGCCGCCGAGCTTCGCGAACCAAACGCAAACGTCAGCACCGGCCACACGATTTTGTAGTAATTCAGAACGTCGACGCCATTGAGTCGCAATAACAGCCCGTGAACGACAAACATGATCGCAATGGCAATGTATGAGGCAATAACGAACGAGATGAGGTTCAGGATATCCTGACCATTCGATCCGGCCACAACCTTGGTCATCAACGCGAGGATTCCGAACGGGGTCAACGCCATGATGATGTGGACCAGCTTCATGATGATGGCCTGAATGGTATCGACCGCGCTATGAATTCGCTCGCCTGTCTCAGGGTCGTCCCTGCCAACGAGCAACGACGCAATGCCAAACAGGATGCCGAAAATGACGACGGCAATAACCGATGTGGGTCTTGCGCCGGTCAGGTCGAGAAAGATGTTACTTGGAATGAAACGAATGAGCATGTCGGCAAGACCGAGGTCTGCCATGTTTTCCTGGCGGGCCTGCAGCACATCCACTCTGGCCAACTCACGGGCACCTTCGGTCAATCCCTCCGCCGTCAGGCCAAAGACATTTGCCATCAGGATACCCACAAATGCGGCGACCATCGTCGTGCCGATGAGAATGACGATTACCATACCGCCAATCTTGCCGAGCGCAGCGACTTCTCGCATGCGCACAACTGCAGCGATCATCATGACAAGAACCAGCGGCATCACGATCATCTTCAGCAGATTCATATAGGTCGTGCCGACGACGTTGGTCCACTCCAGCGTTCCGCTCATCACGTCCGGGTTGCCGGCGTAAAGAAATTGCATCGCAAACCCAAAACCAACACCGGCAATCAGCCCCATCAGGACCTGCCGGGAAAGCGAATATTTTGGTCGCCGAAAACGCGTCAGGAATACGATGATGCCGGCAAAAACGACGAGGTTGATGACTACGAATGGAGACATAGGAAATCTCTCTTTATTCTTTTAGTGGTAACCGGTGTGCTCGCGCTCTCCGGGCGATTACGTACCGAATTTACACGAAACTGGACTATCGTGTTAGTCGGCGCCCGGAGAAAGAGCCAAATTATCGAGATTAAACTGCGACTGAACGGCAGGAACCGGCCGGATGCCCGGTTCTTTTTTGCAAGGTGCCGCCCCATCCTCCGGCCTGTGTGCGCGTTTCGATTCCTGAACAAATCGAGTTACCGGTGGATGGGGCGACTTTGGGGGACAAGCCTTACAGCGCCTGGGTGAACTCCATGAGTTCCACCCTGTCGCCGGTCTCGACATCGATTTCCACAATCAACCCAATGCCGGGCGAGTAGAACTTGTTTTCTTCAACGTCCGGGTCAAGTGGCGTGAAGTCGCTGGTCATCAGGCAATCGCCGTCGCAGGAACCACCGGCCGACGTCTCAGTCGCCGTCACACTTTCGATTCGAATGACGTCCTCGGCTTCGCCATAGTGAACTTCCTGACGAATGACAGAACCTGGCTGCGGATCAAAAGGCAACAGGATGCCCGGCTCTGCGCCATCACGGCCTGCCTTCCAGGAACCCTCAATATCGACGAGTTCCGGTGTTTCCGGGTCGTCACCATCGAATACCTCGAAATTTCTGGCAATCTCGCCGCAATACCACACGTTGCCGTCGACATCCTGGGCATACCAGTCCCGAGTGATTTCGACGATGACACCGTCTTCACTTGCCGTATCGACCACGACAACGCAGGTGACGCCGTCGATCAGCTTTGTTTCGCTGGTGACAACCACATCAATGGATTCGCCATCGCCCTCATAGGCCCAGCGATTACCGGTGACTAACGGAAACCATGGGTTTGGCGTAACAGTTCCGCCAATCTCGAGCGGATCAACGAAGTTGGCCGCGAATGCCTCGCCAAACATCGGGTCATGGCCGACATCCCCTAACTCCTCGCAAAGTTGCAGACGCGCGTCGAATACCGCGTCGCATTCATCGGTCGTCTCCTCAACGGCCAGGTCAACTTCGGCCATGCAATCGGTGCGATCTTCATCATCGAGAATATCCGTGCAAATCGCCATTCCCTCGAACAGGTCATCGAGTACATCGACGGCGCAGGCTTGTTGCAACGAGACAGCCGCCGTTGAACAGGGACCTACGGCAAACACAGCGATATCGTCGTCGCTGCCGGCAAAAGCGATGTCGCTAACTGCCGCAGCAAGCACTTCCTCTTCCGGCGTGGGCGTCAGGCTAACGGGGATATTGCCGTCCAGCACTCCGTCCGCAGCGTCTGCAGCCAGCACCGCGATCAGTTCATCCATTGATGCGCCCACCATGAAACCTGCGGACCGTAACAGCGAGCCGATTGCCGATGATGCCGCATGCACTTCGTCGTCGTCATCGTGACTGATCGGATCGAATCCTGCCGGATACAAATCTCGTCCGAGGCCGTCGGTCGCAAATGCGCTCAGGATATTGGTCGTCGCACCCGTGATCGCCGATTGAATCGCCGCATCGTCGATGATGGCCTCATCACCGTCGGGATCCAGCATGGCCCTCACCTGCTGTGCAATGAGTGTCGTCTGCAACGAGACATTCACTCGATCGACTGATCCGGCGGCGCCGAGCATCACAACCGATTCGAGATTCGCAGGCGTATCTTTAAATGCTTCGTCTTGTGCATCGGTGTTATCGAAGACCAGGAACACGGGACGGTTAGCCTGTGCCTCCTGGACGACGATTTCATACTGGTCGCCGTCAGCGGGATCCCTGGTCAGGGTCACGAATGAATTCGCCGCGGTCAATGCGGCCAAACGATCACCTGCCGGATCAATGCTGTCGAGCGCCGCCTGGACTTGCTCCGGCAAAAACGCGAACAGAGTACCTCCAATCACCGGACCGTCCGTGACGACACCGCTCATGGTACCTGTCGTCGGCGGCGGCGGGGGTGGCGGCACAACCGGCGCCGGGTTGTTACTGCTGCTGCAGGCGGCCAGCCCGAAGAATATGCTCAGACCGAGCAAAAGAATTCTTGTCCTGTTCATTGTCCTACTCCTTCGAATTCAACCAGCTCCACGCGTTCGGTGGTACCCGGTTTGATCTCAGCGATCAGGCCAATGCCAGGCGCGTAGAATTTGTGCTCCTCGACATCAGGCTCCAGTGGGGTAAAGTCGCGCGTCATCAGGCAATCTCCGTCACAGCTTGCCCCCGGCGACGTCTCGGTCGCGTCGATGGCAAGGATTTCGATGACATCCTCGGCGTCGGTCTGAGCGAACTCCTGGCGAATGACATCGCCAACCTGAGGGTCTAGCGGCAACAACATGCCGGGCTCTGCGTTATCCCGTCCGGCTTTCCAGGAACCGTCGATGTCGACAAGTTCAGGGCCATTCGTGTCATCCCCATCAAACTCTTCGAAGTTCTCCGCGATCTCGCCGCAGTACCAAACGTTGCCGCTAACGTCCTGCGCGTACCAGTCGTTGGTAATTTCGACAACCACGTCGTCCTCCATCGCCGTGTCGATGACAACAATGCAGGTGATTCCGTCGATTAATTTCGTGTCGCTGGTGACGACAACCTCAATGGACTCACCGTCACCTTCATAAAGCCAGCGATTGCCGGGGACCAGTGCAAACCACCGATTCGGCGCAACCGTACTGCCGATTTCAAGCGGATCGACAAAATCTGCGGCGAAGTCCGGACCGAATGCAGGATCATGGGTCGCATCATCCAGTGACTCGCAAAGCTCAAGCCTTGCGTCCAGATACTCGTTGCACTCATCCAGTCCTTCGTCGAAATCGGTTTCCGCGTCGTCGAAGCATGCCAAATCCGGATTTGCCGAATCCTGACAGATCGCGTTTGACGTATAAAAGTCATCGCGCAAATCGTATTCACACGCAAGTCGTTGTATGTGGGCCGAGGCAGAACAACCTGGCTCGGCAATTGAAATGCCTGACATCAACAGCAGAAGTATTCCTGCGGCGATGGCTGGCACGGGCGTAATCCTGATATGTCGCATGACGACCTCCCTTACCGCGCACAATGCGCTCACCTGAATAGACGGTCGCGCAGCCGAATACCTGTCGAAAATTCCGGCTTTTTCGAAAATTCTGCGTATACTATGAATCTTGGGCAGAGATATTCGTTATTAAATCAGTTACATGTCACAACTTTCGAGAAACGCATCGAAGTCCATACGGCTTCGCGTCTATGCCAGTGTCTTAGCCTCGGCCGGCATCTGGTTTCTCGTTGCCGACCCTTTTTCACATCTGCGCCCCGACGATGTTGAAAATATCTGCGCGATATTCGAAGAAAGACCTGGCTGGTACGACGCGGCGAAAGAGTCGGAGGCACGCTGGGGGACACCCAAACATATTCAGATGTCGATCATGCGGCAGGAGTCGTCATTCATTTTCAATGCCCGGCCACCTCGCCGGAAGCTCATGGGATTTATTCCCTGGAAGCGCCCATCGAATGCCTACGGTTTCGCACAAGCACTGGATGGCACCTGGGAGCGGTACCTGAAAGAAACCGGCAAAGAGTCTGCAGATCGTGACGACTTCGAGGATGCCATCGATTTTGTTGGCTGGTACACGAACATGTCGAAAAAGTCCGCCGGTATTTCAAAATGGGACCCCTACAATCAATACCTCGCCTACCACGAGGGTCAGAGCGGCTGGGCACGAAAAACCTTTGAACAGAAAGCCTGGTTAAAGGGAAAAGCGCGCCGGGTAGATCGCCGTGCACGTGAGTGGTGGGGACAATTACAAAACTGCGAGGAAGATCTGAACGCGCCCTGGTGGCAATTAGTCAGTCGGCAATGACCGGGCAGCAAGCCTGCAGGCATCTTTCAAAGCACTGAAGAACTGCTTGTGCCTGAAAGCGCGTTTCAAGAAATCACGTTCGAAATCTCCACCCTTGGCACGCATCAACTTAACCATCGACTGACGATCGCGGGCCGACCATGTGGCGGGTCGGGTCGCTGCGACGATCGGGCCAAGCCGGACGAACCATTTGCGTTCTTCCTGCGCCCACTGGTCCATCGAGTCGATGCCCAGGTCTTCTACGAGTCGCCTCGCGATTTCATCCTGTGCCCGTCTGCGGGATCGATGGCCGGTCAACGCGAGCTGACGGGTCGCCAGCAAAGCACAGATTTCGATCCAGGATTCGTCGAAATATTCAACCTGGAGGGCTCCCGGCAATGTCAAATGCATGTCGCAGGTTGCCAGCTCCTTCAATACCGCGAGAGGTGTACGATATCCCTTTGTCTTGCGGATCTTGACGAATTCATCCCTGGCGAGCGCCCGAATATCTCGCTGTACCGGCCGGTAGCCGAGTCGATAATAGAACCAGAACGCGCCACTGCGTAATGCCTCCAGGTTGTCGCCGCCAAACTGGTAGGGATTGGCAATGAAACGGGTACAGCCCGACATGGCGTGAAAGACACGCATGACCTGTACCCAGAGCCATGCCGCCTCACTGCCGCGATATTCCTCAAAAATATTGATCCCGTTATTTGCCTGCCGAAACAACATGCTTGAACCGCCGTAACCGATCGGTGCGCCATTCGACAGGATCAAAAATCCCATGGTGGTTTCCAGTGGATAGCGATGTTCCGGCAGCAGCCCGGTCGCTGCGATACTGACACCCCTGCCGACATCCGCCAGCCAGACCTCTTCAGGATTAGCGTAATTGAAATGGTTGGTTTCCCGGTGGCGTACTGCGAGAGAACTCATCGCAACGTCGATCATTCGCTTCCCGTCACGCCTGTCGAAAAGGCAGAGCGACCTAAGAGGTTTCGAGATTTCCTGTTTTGCCTTGCTCACACGAGACTGCATGTTCTTTTTTCTGTAGTGAACAGCGCTTACCGGATAAACGTTTCTCGTGCGCGAAACAGCTGATTCGGCAAGACTGCAACGCAGGGGAATCTCGGCCGCATTATATAGAGAAGTCCAGAAACGACTGTGATGCCTGCGATCATCAAGTTGCGACATCAGCCAGTCGAAATCGGTTCCCGGCTGGTGCCTGGCGGCGATACCGACCCACTCCTCGGTACTCACCTGACCGCTGTCAAAATAATCTGCCTCGGAGTGATGCAGCAGGTGTTCGAGCAATTCATCCAGCCGACTGGTGTCATGTAACTCATCCCAGTCGATGGCGGCCACTCCCTGGAAACGTCGTGCGAGCCACGCAGCCACTTCGTAGGAAAAATGATAATGAACGTCTGTCGCCGCCAGGCCTGTGTCTGCTAGCCTTTCCTGCTGACTATCGCTTAAGGCAGGGATGAGGGTGTGAAAGTCGGCAAGCATCGCAGACGCACTCTGATAAATTTCTTTCGAATCCGGGAACGCCCTGATAAAGCTGAGTGACAAATGCAACTTTCCGAGATCCGACGCTGTGCGGACCGTCAGGTATTGCAGCGACCTCAGGAGCCCGGCCTTCTCTGCCGCCGGCCCCGGGCCGTACTGATTGCGGATTTCATGCAGCCGCCTTATTGTCTGCCGGGCAGAGATTTTGTTCATAGCCGTCGATGCTAGACAAGGAGCCTCAATTGACAATACGTAATTTCAGCCAGATCGCGCCTAATGCTGCCTGACTTCCGGCTGGAAACCTACTTTTCGCGCTGGGAGTTTACGGCCCGGTATCACATGTGCGCCTCCGATATGGAAAGCCTGTCGGTTCGCGAATTGCTCGCCATGGCCGGCGACAAGGATCGCTGCCTCTGGGATGAGCTGCGCCTCGGTTATACCGAAACCTTCGGCATGCCAGCGCTACGCCGTGCGATCGCCGACACCTATGACGATATTGATCAGGCCGATGTTCTGACGTTTGCCGGCGCCGAAGAAGGCATTTTTGCCGCCATGCAGGTGCTGCTCTCGCCAGGCGACCACGCCATCGTCATTACGCCAAACTACCAGGCCGCGGAAACGGTTCCCGGATCCATCTGCGACGTTACCGGCGTCGCCCTGGATCCGGACAACAACTGGGATCTCGACATAGCGCAACTCAGGGCAGCCGTGCAGGCGAACACCAAAGTGATCTCGATCAACTGCCCGCACAACCCAACAGGAAAAGTCTTTAGCAGGCAGGTGCTGGAACAGATCATCGACATCGCCAGGGCAAACGAACTCTATATTTTCTCCGACGAGGTCTATCGATTACTCGAACGCAACGAGTCGATCCGTCTTCCCCAGGTTGCCGACATCTATGAGCGCGGCTTGTCACTCAATGTCATGTCCAAGGCTTACGGGTTGCCGGGGCTTCGCATAGGCTGGATCGCGAGCAAAGATCGTGAAGTAATTTCCAAAATGGAACGGACGAAGCACTATCTGTCGATCTGCAACTCGGGTCCAAGCGAAGTACTCGCGCTGATCGCGCTGCACGCAAGCGAAGAAATCCTTTCGCGAAACCGCGCGATCATCGAAAAAAACCTTGTGCTGCTTGACGAGTTTTTCGCGGCACACCCGGATCTGTTCGACT
>JAHEFF010000051.1 GCA_024640315.1 Woeseiaceae bacterium | reverse complement strand
GGTCGTTCGTACCAGCAGATGCAAAACTTTCCCGGCGCCATCACCGCATTTGAAAAAGCAGCCGAGCTGGAATCGTCCAATAACGGCACGACGCTGGCAGACCTCGGTGAAGCGGTGCTGATGAGCGACCCACAGACAATTCTTGGGAAAGCCGGTCAATTGTTCGAAAGTGCGTTGGCGCTTGAACCCAATAACCCCAAGGCTTTGTTCTATTCGGGTCTGGCAGCTGCTCAACGCGGTAATAATGTTCTCGCTGCCGATCGCTGGGAGGCATTGCTGGCAACGTCGCCGCCGCCAAATGTGCAACAAATTCTGACGCAAAGAATTGCAGAGCTGCGTGGCGAAGCCCCTCCGGAACCGCCTCCGACTACGACTCCGGTTGCAGTGTCTGATGCAGGAATTACCATCAGTGTTTCACTCGGCGACGCCGCGGCAAGCGCTAAGCTTCCTGATGCCGTCGTATTCATTATTGCACGCGTTCCCAATCAACCCGGACCGCCCATTGCTGCGGTACGAAAGCGATTGTCGGAATTGCCTGCGACCGTATCCATTAACGATTCGGACGCGATGATTGAGGGGCGAGTTCCGTCCGGGTTTGCACAGCTGGAAATCGTCGCCCGAGTCTCCCTTAGTGGTCAGCCGGTGGCGCAGTCCGGCGACTGGTTTGGGCAGCAAACGATCGAAACGGCCGCGATCGAGACGACACAAATTGTCATTGATCAGCAGGTACCCTGATGTACGGGTGGAAGCGAGCGCATGGATAAATTCGACCTGACCAGGACAAAGGGCGGCTACCGGCTTCGTGTGCCAAAGCGCAGCACTTCGATTCTTCGTTATCCTCTTTACAACAAGGGCACCGGTTTCACCGCGGCAGAACGCGAAAGATTTCACCTGGACGGATTGTTACCCGCACAAATCAACGATATCGACACCCAGGCTGAACGGGTGTTCCGATCGATCATGTTCAACCCGGACCCCGTTGGCAGACACATTGATCTCGCGGCCCTTCAGGATCGCAATGAGCACCTCTACTATCGACTGCTGTCCGAAAATCTCGAAGAGTTGATGCCCATCGTCTACACGCCGACCGTAGGGCATGCGTCCAAATATTTCAGTCGCGTGTTTCGCCGCGCGCGAGGCATCTGGATAACGCCGGACCACGCTGGACGTATCGAGCAGGTCCTGCGCCATGCCGCGCCGTTTGCAGATGTGCAACTCATGGTCGTTACGGACAATGAAGCCATCCTGGGAATTGGCGACCAGGGTGCCGGAGGCATGGCAATCAGCGTTGGCAAACTCTCGCTGTACTGCGCGGGCGCTGGTATTC
Source organism: Woeseiaceae bacterium (assembly GCA_024640315.1). Taxonomy (GTDB): domain Bacteria; phylum Pseudomonadota; class Gammaproteobacteria; order Steroidobacterales; family Woeseiaceae; genus SZUA-117. The sequence continues at coordinate 20,761 of JAHEFF010000051.1, read as the reverse complement.
ACCCGGCTCGCACGCTGCCGATAAGCCTCGATGTCGGAACCAATAACGAAGATCTCCTGGAAGATCCGCTTTATCTCGGCTTTCGGGAGAAACGTCTTCGTGGCGATAAATACCTCGAACTGGTCGACGAATTTGTCGCCGCGGCGAAAAAGGTCTTCCCGAGCGTCGTAATCCAGTGGGAAGACTTCCGCAAAGACAATGCCCTGACGGTCCTCAATCGTTACCGCAAGGTTCTTCCGTCATTCAATGACGATATCCAGGGAACTGGTGCGGTTGCGTATGCGTGTATACATGCAGGTTGTCGCATTACCGGCAGGGATATCACGGACAGCCGTGTGCTGATCTTCGGCGCCGGCGCCGCAGGCTACGGAATTGCGAGCAAAATCCTGGGTGGACTTGGTTTTCATGGACTTAAAGGTGACGAACTGAAGCGTTCTGTCCTGGCCATGGACAGTCGCGGCGTCTTGAGTGACAAGCATGATTTTCAGGACTACAAAGCGGAACTTGCGTGGCCCGAAGAATGGGTGCTTGGACTGGGACTCAACGAGTCGAAACGACGCAAACTTGTCGAAGTCATAAAGGCTTACAAACCGAATGTTCTTATTGGCACATCAGGCCAGGCGAATTCATTCGGTGAAAGGGTTGTTCGTGCCATGGCCAGCGCCGCAGAGCACCCGATTATCCTGCCGATGTCGAATCCGACCTCGATCAGCGAAGCTAAACCGGCGCGAGTTTTGCGCTGGTCTGACGGTAAAGCGCTGGTCGCGACCGGCAGCCCGTTTGAGGACGTCGAGCTGTCTCACGGCATGCAGCGAATTGGTCAGGCAAACAATGTATTTATATTTCCGGGCTTAGGACTTGGGACTATTGTCAGCGGTGCATCGGAAGTAACAGACGGGATGATTGGCGCCGCATCAAAAGCACTCGCAGACAGCCTGAGCGACACGGAAATAGCCGAGCGCTGCCTGATGCCCGAAGTCAGCCGGCTTTGGGACATTTGTGGCAACGTCGCAGTCGCCGTTGCCGAACGCGCGATGCAAGACGGGGTCGCGGAGCAACTCAAGCGCGCCAAACTGACCGCGAAAATCGATGACTATCGCTGGAAGCCGGTTTATCCTGAAATGGTAAATGAGTGACAGCGGAGTCCCAGCGTGACGGATGACAACTCGATAGAAGCGGCACCGATGTGCTTTGCCTGCGGTCCGATGAATCCTGTCGGTCTGAAGATTAAGTTCGAACTCAATGATGGTCGGGTAACCGGTCAGTTTGCAGCCAACGAGAATCATGTTGGTTTCGAAAACACCGTGCACGGCGGCATCATCTATTCAGCGCTGGACGATGTCATGGCCAACGTGCTTTACCTGCAAAACAGGAAGGCGCATACCGCCCGCTGTGAGATTCGTTACCGCCGCGCGCTGGAAGTTGGGCAAACAATCCGTCTCAGCGGATGGATCGAGAACGAACGGCGCAGGCTGATCGTCCTGAGAGGCGAGGCCAGGCTGGCAGACGGCGATGAACTGGTGGCCGATGCGGAAGCGAGCTTTATGCTGGCTTGAGACCGCCTGAACGCGCCTGGCCCGGAGCTACAATTTTGGAGAGGGGACCCTGACGGTGTCGCCGGAATTGTCAGCATCTGACCGGCGATCGGATTCTTTTGCGACCTCTGCCGCTGCCTGCAACAGAACTTTGTGCAAGCGGCGCAGCTGAACGAAAGAAAGCCCGGTCAAATCAAGCGTGGACAACGCGTTGACGGCGGACAGTGTCGTATCGTGGCCTTCGGTCCGGTGTTGTGCGGTTTCTGACATAGTGGCGTCAGTCTAACAACCGGCGTTGGTCTCAAGTGTGATCAGGATCACGTCCGTGCTAGCATCCCCGCGTTTTCGACACCAAAGTGGAGCCATTGATGTCATTACCAGCAGTTCTGCAGGGAAATCTTCGAATTCCCGTGATCGGTGCGCCCATGTTCATTGTATCGGGCCCGGAACTGGTCATCGCTCAGTGCAAAGCCGGAATCGTCGGCTCCTTTCCGGCTTTGAATGCGCGGCCACAGAAGGCGCTCGACGAGTGGCTTGGGCGAATCAAAGAGGAACTCGGCGCGTATGCGGAAGAAAATCCCGGCAAACCGGTAGCACCGTACGCTGTCAACCAGATTGCCCACGCGAGTAACGACCGACTGATGGACGATATGGAAACCTGCGTAAAGCATGAAGTGCCGATCATTATTACGAGCCTTCGTCCTCCCGCCCAGATCGTCGAGGCCGTGCACAGTTACGGTGGCGTTGTTTTTCATGATGTCATCAATCTTCGGCACGCGATGAAGGCGATAGAGCAGGGCGTGGATGGCATCATCACGGTCTGCGCCGGCGCCGGTGGTCACGCAGGGACCACAAGCCCGTTTGCGCTGGTCAAAGAGGTTCGCGAGGTCTTCGACGGCACGATTATTCTGTCTGGCAGCATGAGCCAGGGTAATGACGCGCTGGCGGCTCAGGCGATCGGTGCAGACCTGGCCTATATTGGCACTCGATTTATTGCGACGCAGGAGGCGAATGCACCGACTGAATACAAAGAAATGATTGTCGCGAGCAAGTCTGCGGATATCGTTTACACGTCGCTTTTCACCGGCGTTAGTGGCAGCTATCTGAAAGGCAGCATCGAAAACGCGGGTATGGATCCGGACAACCTGCCGCAAGCCGATAAGAGCAAAATGAATTTTGGCAGCAGCGAGGCCAAAGCCTGGCGCGACATCTGGGGTGCCGGACAAGGGGTCGGTACCATTCATGACATCCCATCCGTCGAAAGCCTCGTGCTGCGAATGGAGCAGGAATACCGCGCCGCAGCATCCCGGCTGGCGGGCTAGATTTCTCAACTGTCGGTCCTCACTCCGGGGATCCTCCGGTACAATTCCCGCCGCATGGACCTGATCGCGTTAGCCGTTCCCTTTTTTCTCCTGGCCCTGCTCATTGAGCTGGCAATCGACCGGTATCGTGGATCCGGTCTCTACCGGGTTAATGACGCGATCAACAGCCTGAGCGCCGGGACACTCAGCACCACGATCGGCTACTTCACGAGATTGCTGCCTGCGGTCATCTGGGCCTACATACTGCAGAACTTTGCAGTCATCGATGTCGACCCTTCGTGGTTCGACCTTTCACCGGGCGGGCTTGCTCTGTGGGCATTAGCGCTCCTGAGCTTCGATTTCTGCTATTACTGGTCACATCGGATGGGCCACGAGATCTCGATTCTCTGGGCCTCTCATGCCGTCCATCACCAGAGCGAGGACTACAACCTGTCGACGGCGCTCAGACAAACGAGCACCGGCTTCCTGTTTACCTGGATCTTCTATCTGCCGCTGTTCGTCCTTGGTATGCCATTCGAGGTCTTCGTGACCGTCAACGCACTGGACCTGATCTACCAGTTCTGGGTACACACCCAGCTGGTGGGCAAGCTGGGCTGGATGGATCGCGTGTTCGTGACGCCGTCAAATCACCGGGTCCACCATGCGCAAAACGAAATCTATATCGACAGGAACTACGGGGGCATCCTGATTCTGTGGGACCGGTTATTCGGCACATTCCAGGAGGAACTGGACGAGGAACCAGTGGTTTTCGGGGTACGTAAACCGCTCGCCAACTGGAATCCGTTCTGGGCCAATCTGCAGGTGTACAGCTACCTCTGGTTTGACGCCGCGCGGACCCGTCGATGGCAAGACAAAATCGGCGTGTGGATTCGCCGAACCGGGTGGCGGCCTGCCGACGTTGCAGAACAGTACCCGAAAGAAGCCGCCGACCTGGAGCAGTTTCACAAGTTCGATCCGCCAATAACGCCGATAATGCGCAGCTACATTGTCGGCCAGTTCATGTTTGCGGCTGTTGGGATTCTGTGGATCGGCGGGCTGTATGCCCGCGAAGGTGTTGCCGCCGTGCTGGTGCCGTGCGTGATGCTGTGGACAACCCTGTTTGGTCTGGGGCTGATCAGCGAGGGCAGGGGCTATGCCACGCGTTTCGAAATGGCACGATTGCTGGTGCTAATGCCCGCCGGAGTATTCGCCCTGGATCTTCTCGGCGTCGTCGAAAGCGCGGGAATGCGCGCAGTCTGGGCCGGGCTGGTGCTGTATGGCGCCGCGTCACTTGCCGTTTTGACGGCCGCATCGAAATCGATGCCGGTAAGAGAGGTAAACTAAATACTATCAATATCAATAACTAAGAATTGATATCGAATAATTTACATTGACTAATTGTCGGCCCTTCGTACCCAGACCTCGGTGCGCCCAAACAACGAAATACCGATAAACCCGCGCAGCTTCAGCGTCACGTTATCAACTACCGTGATGGTCCCTTGGTACGTGTTGCCGCTGTTTGGGTCGTAAACGCGCCCCCCATCCCAACGTCCGTCGCCTTCGTACCGAAAGCCGCTAAGAATAGTAAGCCCCCGGAGCGGCCTGTCACGCAAACTTTCCTCAGGGTTTTGAGTATCGAGCCTCGATGGATTCCTGTTCAGCGGGTCGGCAGGCGAACCAAGAATGCGGCCAATCAGCTCCGGGCCGACAATCTCCAGCTCTATCCAGCCATCACCATCGCCGTTTACCCAAACCCCTTCAATCGAACTTGCGTCTTGCGCAAGGGTGTTCCCTGTGAGAATCAGGCAGGCAAAACACGCGACAAGTACGGCAGGCCGAAATAGGCTCATTCAAATCTCTACAGGCTGCATGAATGAAGGCTATTATGCGGTCTCGGAGCAGTGGACGTCATAAATGCAGCGTAGAAAATTTCTCCAGTCCCTAAGTATCGCCATGTCTCTGGGCCTGGCTGGATTGCGTGACGTGATGGCATTTGCCCGGCCGAAGACGGCCTTTCACCACGGCGTCGCGAGTGGCGACCCGACCGCTAGAAGCGTGATTATCTGGACGCGGGTGAGTACGGCATTTGCGGTCGACGTCGAAGTGGCCTGGCAGGTCGCAAGAGACGAGGCCATGCTGGATGTTGTCGCCAACGGTGTCTTCGAGACTGGCGCGTCCCGCGACTTCACTGTCAAGGTCGATGTTACTGAGCTGGAAGCCGGGAACTGGTATTACTACCGCTTTACCTGCAACGGCCAGGAGTCGCAGACCGGGAGGACACGCACGCTGCCCCAAGTCGCCTCCGGCGCTGCGAAATTTGCCGTGGTTTCCTGTTCGAACTATCCGGCCGGTTTTTTCAACGTATACCGCGATATCGCGCTGCGGGATGACCTGGATCTGGTCCTGCATCTCGGCGACTACATTTACGAATACGGCCTGGGTCAGTATGCCACTGAAAACGCTACTGCCCTGGACAGAGTGCCGGAGCCGCAAGGTGAAATACTGACAATCTCCGACTACCGCGCTCGTCATGCCCAGTACAAAGCAGACACCGATTCCAGGGCAATGCACGCCAGGCTACCCATTGTTGCGATTTGGGATGATCACGAGTTTGCCAATGACTCGTGGAAAGATGGTGCAGAAAATCATAACGATGATGAGGGTAGCTGGGTGGCGCGCCGGGATGCTGCACTGCAGGCCTATTTCGAGTGGATGCCCGTGCGAGGCGAACCGCAAGGCGGAAAAACCCGGATTTTCCGCGAATTTCGCTGGGGAAAGCTGGCCAGTATCCTGATGCTCGACACTCGCCTGTTCGGCCGCGACATGCAACCCAACGTCGGCAATGACGTCACACCGGAGTCGGTGGGCCAGGCGCTGCAGGACGCGAATCGTCGAATGCTCGGCGCAGAACAGGAGGCATGGCTCAGGGACCGGTTGCGCAAGTCAAACGATACGACATGGCAGCTGATAGGCCAGCAGGTGATGGTTGCGACGATGGGGCCGCCGGATCTGGAACCACTAATCGACCGTAACGCACCGTCCTATTTCGCGGCCGAACAAATGGACATGGTGATCGCGAGCAGCAAATCGCACAGGCCACAGATACTCGACGTCTGGGACGGCTACCCTGTTGCCAAAGCGGATTTTCTCCAGGATCTCGGCGCATTGGCGAGCAATCCGGTGGTGCTGAGTGGCGATCTGCATACCGCAATGGCGGCTAATCTTGTCCGCTTCCCGGGCGATGAACCGGTCGCTGTCGAAATGATGACCACATCAGTCACATCACCCACTCTTTCCGGCTACTTTCCGTCCAGGGAGCCGAATGGAGTTCGGGACGGAATACTGCAACAGAATCCTGATCTGCGATTCCTGGATATCGAAGATCATGGTTGGTTATGCGTCACACTGACCGCAGAAGAGTGCACCGGTGAATGGAACCTCTTGAATACAGTCCACAGCCGCGACTTTGAGAGCAGATTGGCGAAGAAATTGTCCGTCAAAGCCGGTCAAGTAGGTAAGGGGCTTACCTGATCAGGAATCGCCTTTGGGAAAAGAGAGCCCGGGAAGCCCTTCAAGACTTTTGCTGTTGCGGTCATGGCGGTACTTCAGAACGTCTTCCTCGGATTGCTTGTTGAAGTAGTTCGGCAACGAATCGCGGTGTTGCCGGAAATCATAAAGTGGTACCCCAAAACCACAGGAATCAATGATTCGTTCAACGTCCATGTAAATGATGTTGCGCGCGGCAGGCATCTGCGGAAATTTCGCCAGCAATTCATTGAAGCGATCGTCGTGCGGTTCGATCGCGGATCCCCGACCATAAAAACGAAAGATCTTCGGCGGACCTTCGAAGGCACAAAACATCAGCGTAATGCGCCCGTTCTCCTTGAGATGGGCGACCGTTTCGATGCCACTGCCACCGGTATCCACGTAGGCGATTTCCCGAGAGCCGAGTACTCGCAGACAGTCCAGTCCCTTTGGCGAGCAATTCACCAGGCCATCCGCTGCCGTCGGCGCCGTTGAGACGAAGAACATATGCTGTCGCCCGATCCAGTTCTGAATACGTTCATCGATTTCCGTATATTCTGTGCCCATGCTCGTTCCTTGGTCGACTGTCACTGCATCCGGATAGCATAGATGCCACGAAAGAAAATCTCACTACCGGAAGCTCGGCGAATTGCTCTGGCAGCGCAAGGTTTTGATCGGGAACGGCCGCGCGGCCCAATCAACTCGGGTCACATTCGACGGGTCATCGAGCGACTTGGTCTTCTGCAACTCGACTACGTCAACGTGCTCGTGCCGGCACACCTGATGGTGCTGTTCTCAAGGCTTGGCGCCTACAAGGTTTCGAGGTTCCATAGACTGGTCTACCAGGGCAGGGACTTTACTGAACAGTGGGCGCACGAGGCGTCGATAGTCCCAACAGAACTCTGGCCGGTGCTTGAGCATCGCCGTCAGGAGTATCGACCGTACCCGAACAGCCCGATCATGAAACTTAAGGGAAAATCAAAATATCTTGAACAAGTTATTGAAATTATTAATAAGAAATCACCCGTCACGTCTCAAGACATGCCGGAATTCGCTGGTCCCAAGCGGAAACCAGGCGACTGGCACCGGTCGGTTCCGCGCTGGGCACTCGAGTATCACTTCGGCTACGGCAATGTGGCAGTAGCCGATCGATTGCCAAATTTTCAGCGAGTTTACGACCTCCCTGAACACCTGATCGACGACCATCACAGGAATCGAAAAATGTCGCGGGAAGAAGCCCAACGCGAGCTGTTGCGGCGATCCGCAGAAGCCTCTGGCATAGCGACGCTGCACGACCTTGCCGACTATTACCGCATGTCCGCGAAGGAAGCTGCTCCGCGCGTTGCCGAGCTTGTCGCGGCAGGGGACGTCGTGGAAGTCGACGTGGACGGCTGGAGCGCTCCCGCTTACCTGTCGCGAGGTGCAAGGCTTCCACGACGGATATCGGCTGCGTCATTACTGTCTCCATTTGATCCGGTCGTCTGGTTCAGGCCGCGCGCCGAGCGACTTTTCGATTTCCATTATCGAATTGAAATTTATGTGCCCGCGAGCAAACGGAAGTGGGGTTACTACGTGCTGCCATTCCTGCTCGATGATCGTATCGTCGCGCGCGTGGATCTCAAGGCGGACCGGAAAAACAATACCTTGCTGATTCTTGCAAGCCACGCCGAAGAAGACATCGACGCAAACCGGGCGGCACACGAGCTTGCCAGAGAGCTTCGCGAAGTCGCCAACTGGCTGCAGCTTGAAAAGCTCAAAGTGTCGAGAAAGGGGCCATTTGCGCGCAGACTGGCCGATCACGTAAGAGTCGAAAATGTCTAGCGCGTATATTCGTCGATAACCTCTTCGATCGCCGCCGCGCACACACGACAGAAGTCTTCCGTTCGCGTGAACATGATGCAATTCTGCGCCGACCGGTAGTAGCCTTTCGACTGGTACAGCGCCCCCTCGAAGGCGCCACTTGAGTTGGCGAAAGGCGCTGCCGAAAACATGCCTTCGACAATGCGCTGATTATCAGCGAACAGCTTGTTCATCTCGGATTCCGCCACATTTTCCTCCCGCATATTGGCGCGTCTCGTCTGATAGGCAAGCGAATGTTCTTCGTAGGCCTCCTTGGGCCAGGGCGTCGGCAGCGGCGTATCTGCATCTACCAGGTGTTTCCACTTGAGATTCTTAGGATCGAGGAGGGCCGTTACGTTGGGCTCGTATGGCTCGATAATTTCTGCCGGCGCTTCGTAGGCGACGGAGCTCGTATAATACTCATCGGCCAGTCCGGCGAAATGATGTCCAAACTCATGGATGAACAGGTAGCCGGCCCACTCACTATTGGCGGCCGCGGTGCTGAACAGTCCGTAAATGCCGCCACCGCCGTAGATGTCGCTGTTCGTCAATATTTCCACGAAATCGTAAGGTACCGATGACGCGATACGGCGCCAGTCATTGTTGCTGTTCGTCAGGATATAACGCTCACTTCGAAATGCGTCGTAGGTTGCACCTAACGGCGAGTCTTTGTAGGTCCCTGTTGATGGACGCGAAACGCCGGACTCGTTCGCTGCCGGCGCTAGTGCCCAGACATTGAAATCTTCCCTTCTTTCCCTGAACGGGGAAGTCGCGAAAAGCAATTCGGTCAATTCGCGCGCCTTTGCGACAAACGCGTCCTGCTCGTCCGCCATATAACCATCGCCAAGCAACAGGACGTCGACCTTGGTTGCCGGATCGCCATTGACTTCAATCGCGACAACTTCATCCGCGTAGGCGGCCGATTCCCGGTGAACCAGGTAATCATCGGGATCGACACGTATTCGCCAGATTTCGACGAACCTGTTCCCGTCGCCGCGTTTCTTCAGCGCCAGGTCGAATTCGCTTTCCTGGTTGGGCAGCCTCACCGATTCATGAAAAGTGCGATTCATCTCTCTGGCCTCACCCGTCGTTTCCCACTCGCCGTAGATGCTGCTGAAGCTTCTCGACCACACGGTCTCGCCTGTAACCGGGTCGACGATCTCAAAATAATACTTTCCACGCAGCGTGTGATCGACAGGCAGATTCAGGTTCCCCGAAAATGGCAGTGGCTCGAGCACAACCCGGTCCAGGCTGAATATTTCGTTATCGGCGTTTCCACTATGGTAATAGTCGATCCGCAGTGTCCGGGGATTGTCCGCAGTCGCCGCGAATGACAGCAACAGGGATGCCAGCATAAAAATTGCGCGCATATCGCAGACCCTAAATTGTCGACATCGGCCGAATGGGTGTACCGTCAAAAAACCGACTCAGGCGGAAGGGCGTCAGGTCGATTGAATTTTCGCCCCCCGTCAGCATAGCTGCGAGGGCTTTGCCGGCGCCTGGCCCGATGCCGAAACCGTGGCCGCTAAACCCTGTCGCGATGTGAAAGCCTGCAATGTCGCCGACTTCGCCAATCATCGGCACAACATCCGGTGAGGTTTCCACCATTCCGGCCCAGGCCTCGACAATGTCAACACCTGCGAGTTTGGGGAATACTTCATAGAGATTTCTTCGGATGCCCCTGAGAACCCGCTTGCTGGGTTCCGGATTCAGGACACGATTGCTCTCGAACGGCGATGCCTGGTCGAGCGCCCATTTTGTCGGCATACCCAACTCATCGAAAAAGTCCTTGCCAAATCGCAGTCGCAGAACCTTTATCTCCTGCATCAGTGCCGGGATAAACTTGAACGAATAGCGGAAGGTCGCCGGGGTGATGCCATGATCAAGTACGGATCCATGGGCAATCGTATAACCGCCGTCGTCGCGCCGCCGAATACCGATGCGATCATCGAATATGTTGCTTTCCAGAACTTTCTCCGCCGGAGCGGTGCGTGCGACAGTGCCCCGGACTTTCAGCTGCGGAACAGAGATGCCCATGGAGCGGCAAAACATCGAGGTCCAGGCCCCCGCCGCGCAAAGCACCACCGACGTGCTAATCGGGCCGTGCTCCGTTACAACCGCGGAGACACGTCCTGCGGAAGATTCGATGCCGCGCACCGCACAGGAGGTCACAATCGTTGCGCCAGCGCGCACAGCGGCCCGCGCAATTGCCGGTGTCGTTTTGTGTGGTTCGGCACGGCCGTCGCTCGCGGTATACATAGCGCCATACCAGTTCGGCGTCGCGCCATCGACCAGCGTCGAGAGCTCTGTCGCGTCAATTACCCGGGTATCCAGCTCAAAATCCTTCGCTATTTCCACCCACTCATGGAACGCCTGCAAATCTTTTTCCCTGTTCGCAGTGAACAGGCATCCGCCTCTCGAAAATCCGACGCTTTCGCCAATCTCCGCTTCCAGTTCACTGAATATGCGGATGCTCTCAATCATCATGGGTAATTCGCGTGGGTCGCGCCCTTGCTGCCGAACCCAACCCCAGTTGCGACCAGACTGTTCACCCGCGATATAACCTTTCTCGCACAGCACCACATCCACGCCCTGGCGAGCAAGGAACCAGGCGGTCGATACCCCGACAATTCCGCCGCCAATAATCACGACGTCTGCTTTGGAGGGAATTGAATCCGGAGGAGTCAGGTCGCCGCTCCATGTTCCGGCGACGACTTTGTCGTTGTTTTCTGTTGTCACTATTGCGTGCTACTCCCATTTAGGCGATAAGGATTATACCGGCATGCAGGGCAATCTTTTCACGCAATAAGGCAAATTAGTCAGTGAGCGCTGTTCAACCCAAATCCATTTCGCTCGTTATCGAGCCCAGGGCCACGGACCTCGGGGAATTCGAGGTTCGCAGGGCACTGCCGCACAAACAAAGGCAACGGGTTGGCCCCTTCATATTTTTCGATCACATGGGACCAGCTGATTTTCCGCCTGGTAAAGGGATCAGTGTCCGACCACATCCGCATATTGGTCTTGCCACGATCACCTACCTGTTCGATGGTGTCATCGTGCACAGGGACAGCCTCGGTTACGAGCAGCCAATTACCCGCGGTGCCGTGAACTGGATGACCGCTGGCCGGGGTATCGTCCATTCCGAGCGCTCGCCGGAGGACCTGGTTGCAAGCGGCTCGCACCTCCACGGCATCCAGGCGTGGGTCGCCCTGCCAACAGGGCTGGAAGAATCGGAGCCCCGATTCGAGCACTATCCTGCAAGCGATGTTCCGTCTGTCTCTTTGCCAGGCGTGAATATCGTAATCATCGTAGGCGAGGCATACGGCTGCCGCTCGCCAGTTCAAGCGTCCAGCGAGACGATTTATGTTGAGGTTGACATGGAGGAGGGCGCCGCGCTGGATACGCCGGGAAACGTCGATGAACTGGCCGTCTATTCTGTTAACGGCGAGATAACGATTGACGGTTATTCATTGCCTCCGGGAAATATGGCCGTACTCAACGAGCGGACATCTGCGACAATCGTGGCCAAAGCACGCTCGAAAGTCATGCTGGCAGGAGGCGCAACGCTGGAAGGAGAACGTATCCTCTGGTGGAATTTCGTCAGCAGTTCGCGCGAGCGGCTCAACCAGGCGAAGCAAGACTGGCTGGACAAGAAATTTCCTGAGGTCCCCGGAGAAACAGAATTCATACCGCTACCAAAGAAGTGATCAGACAATTCCTGGCTCTCGCCTCCTGCGCACTGGTGGTGACCGGCTGTAGCACGCAGGAAGTGCTGGAACCAAGAGACGGAACCGTTCCACCGGGCATAGATCTGAGTGGGACCTGGGATATACAGGACGATTCGCGGGAAATCGAAAGGCGTGTTCGGGAAGCCATTCGCAAAACGGACGGTGTCAAGGACGATGAAATATTTCAGCCAAGCCAACGCCAGTCAACGACCCGGCGCAGTTCATCGCAAGGGAGCGTGCGCGGCGGACTTGTTCACGTGTTTCTCGAAACAGGCAAATCCCTCAAAGTGACCCAGACACCTGACGGGCTATTCATCAGCTTTGATCGATCCGTCGTTGAAGAATTCAGATTCGGAGAAAACCGCATTGTCAGTGTGGGAGAAATACAGGCGCAAAGGGTCACAGGCTGGGAAGGTGACCAGCTTGTGGTCGATTCTCTGGATCGGAATGGCATGAAACTGACCGAGCGGTACCGACTGTTGAACAACAACGCAGTACTCGAGCGTAGCATCACTTTTCGTAGCAATGACGGTCAAACCGAGTCGGTCACGCAATTGTTCGACAGGCGGAACTGAAGCCTGAAATCTGGAGGCGAAGCCGGGCATACCCGGCGGGATAGTAGGCTTACCAGACCTCGCCTCCAGTGGTGTCATCGAAATGACGCCAGAACACATTGCTGCTCAGGTTTCGATTTTGCTCGGGAGCAATATCTGTTCCGATCGCAACGCCTTGAACTAACAGGTATCGTACATACCTAGAATGCCGATGTATATATTGACATACCTTTTTGTTCAAGGTATCGTTTTCAGATTCCGCGCCAGCCGATAAGCCATTCCGCAATGGGTCAGACCAATCCACCATTCATGAGCGGTGTTCCCGAGCTGCTACTTCTCAGACTGCTTGAACAGCGTGAGATGTATGGCTACGAGCTGGTCAAAGCCATCAAGATTGTCACCGGTGAAAGCATCTCGCTGGGCGAGGGCGTCATATATCCGGTCCTGCACTCGCTGGAACGTGGCGGCGCACTCAAAGCAAAGCGCAAGAAGGTGGCTGGACGAACGCGTGTTTATTATTCCCTGAATGCAAAAGGCAAAACGCGGCTCAGTCGGCTACAGGACGAATGGCTGCGGATACAGTCGGGCGTTACTGCAGCATTAGGGGGGACTGCAGATGCCTGAGCAGACCTTCGAAACACTGCGAAACGAACTGCTTGGGTCGGGCGTTGCCCCCAGGTACGTTCGGCGAATTGTTGCGGAGCTGAATGATCACCTTGAGGATCTCAGGGCAGAGGCCCTGGCACGCGGGATCCATGAACGCGAAGCGGGCGAATTTGCGCTTAATGCTATCGGCGATCAGCAACAGATCGCCAAGCGGATGCTCGAGACCGCGGAATTCAAGATCTGGATTTACCGCTATCCAGGAATTGCCCGCTTCTACCTGCCTGTTGCCTATGCGCTGCTGCTACCCGCTGCGCCGATGTTTGCGTGCATCGCCAATCCGCGAAAACTCGCGAGGTGGGGGACAGCGCTGATGTTGAGTGCCGGCATTACGGCAGCAATGTTGCTCTCAATGCAGCTAGCGATCGCGTTGACCTGAGGTACGACCCGGCGCGCTCTCAGGGGCCGGGCGAGTAGTCAGTCAGCACTGCGCGAACCTGTAATTTCCCTTTGCGATGTTGCTCGATAATGACGGGCAGAAAGCCGAGTTCTTCCACGCACCATAACGTCGTGAAACGTGTCGACCCCTCTGACTGATGCTGGATTCCTACAGCCTCAAACGTACCAAACGGCACTTTGACTTTTTTGGTACCAATATTGGTAATCTGCAGCGGCTTGAATTTTTCCGCATCCTGCAATGAGTATTCACTTCTGTGGATGCCATTCATAAGGTCGTGCATCAGGCCGTACTGTAAAGACACCCGATCATGAACCAAGCCCGTTATGCCAGTGTGGAAGTCAGTTCCATCGATCGTTCCGGTGATTTCCCTGGCCACCCAGTCAAACTGGAAATCAATGGTTTCGCCGCCTTTCGAAAGGGAGTCGTCAGATTTGAATTCTTTTGGCCGGAGACCGTCCGGAGACTCAACGAATACCGAGTTCTCGCGAATCGCACCTCGGGCGATGATGCGCGACATGCCGGTTGCCTCTATTGAAGACTCGGCCCGGTAGCCATTCTCGATCTCCTGCAAACGAGTGCGAAGTTCGCCGCCGAGTACACTTATCTTGATCTTGTATTCCGCCGTATGCGGCGTCAGCGTTGGATCTGCAAGCGCGACGTTGCCAAATTGCATCAGCAAAAGCCCGATCAGCCATGGCATGACACTTGATAGTTTTGCCATAATTCGCACCAACTATTCCTTCCGTTGCTTGAGCAATTGCTTTGACTCTGCCATCAGCGCGTTAGTTGCATATTGCATTTGCAGGCGGTAGTCCTCGAGCTTTTCCATTGACGTGCCGCGTGGCACCGCTATAGGTTCACCGACGGCGAGCACAACGCGAGCAAACGGTTTTGGAATCATGAAATCGTCCCAGCGATCCAGGTACCAGGCCCTGTCGGCCGCGCATGCCAGCGGCACCAGTGGCGTATTGCCGATTCGGGCCATCAATACGGCGCCAGCCTTGAATTCATATTTAGGGCCATTCGGCCCGTCTGCCGTCGTTACAATGCCAATGCCCTTTCTCATCATATCCTGCATATCGCGCAGGGCCAGCGCGCCAGTCTGATTTGCGGAGCCGCGAATCACTGCCGCACCCCAGGAACGTGCAATTCTGGCCGGAACCTCGCCGTCCACCGAAGAAGAAACGAGGAAGCATGTTTTGAACCCACGCCGAATCCATGATCGCATCATCTGCGAACAGAGGATGTGATGCTGATGCCAATAGCAAGGGGCATAGACGACTTTCTTGTCGGCAATAATCCGATCCGCAATGTCTTCGCCGATGATTTTCTGGACACGGTAGGTTGCCGAAAAGAGCCAGATGACAAACCTGACCACAGGCGTGCCGAGGAAATAGTATGCGCGGCGTCCGGGCGTCATTTCGCGCCGTGTACGCGAACTTCGACGTGACTCGATATCTGAGTAATCCGGGCGAGTATCAGGTTCCTTCATTGTTTGGCTCGTGCTAATCGGGACGCTCAGGTTTGCTGCAATACCGGCCATGTTGACAGATTGCCGGAGCACAAATGAACTGAATATGAACATACGGGGTGCGCTTGTCGGCCAGCCAGTCCGCTGGCGAAGGAGTTTGCAGTATCGGTTGCTCGCGGGTCAATGTAATATTGCGCGTGGCGTGCTGCCACCAGTCGATTCCCGACCCACATAAACGTCTGAATTTTCATGAATCTGCCTACTCAAGAAACTCGCCTGCCGCCAGGCCCGGATGAGGCTCTCACGCTTGGTGTGGACCCGGAGACGCTTGCAACGCTGCAGAAGCTGCAAACGGCATACGGCAATATCGTTTCCGTGCGGAAACCGAACGGCCGGCTGGCGTGGTTTGTCAACGACGCGAATGAAGTTCGCAGACTTCTGGTTCGACACCACAGTCGTTACAAAAAGGGGCCGGGATTCGAGCGCGTCAAAATGCTGCTGGGTAACGGACTGATAGTCAGTGACGGCGCGACCTGGCGCCGATCAAGACGAATGATCCAGCCCGCGTTTACCCGTCAGAACGTCCATCGCCTGATCGGACTGATGATCGATTGTGCGAATAGCCGGGCCGCCACGTGGGAAGAGGTGGCAAGAGCTGGAGAGACGCTCGATATCACGCAAGAAATGAGTGACTTTGCTCTGGAATTGATTCTGCGCTGCATTTTTGGCGCAGATTACGAATCACATATCCTCAGCGCCGGTGAGAATCCATTCGCTTTCCTTAGCAAAGATTCCGAGCGCAACCTGAGAATCGTGCTACAGGTGCGCGAGTCCCGCAACCTGATCATGAGCGTGATCAATGCCCGCCGTCAGCGTGCCACGCAGGATGATTTTGACTTTCTCGCGATGTATATGTCGGCAACTGACAAAACCGGCGCAGGATTCAGCGACGAAGAGCTGCTGGATGAACTGGTGACCCTGATTGTCGCAGGGTATGAAACTTCTGCCGGCACTCTCAACTGGGCCTGGTTCCTCATCGCCCGGCACCTGGAGGCCGAGTCCGCATTACTGGATGAAGCAAGGCGGCTGATGGGCGATCCAGGTAAAATCGATCAGGATTCTTTGGCCGAGGCGGTTTACGGGCAGCAGCTGCTGGAGGAAACGCTCAGGTTGTACCCCCCTGTTTGGTTGTTCAGCCGACGCGCTATCAAAGAAGATGCGCTCGCCGATTACGACGTGGCTGAAGGAACGGACATTTATCTGTCGCCCTACATCCTGCATCGCACTGAAGAATACTGGCCGGATCCCGATCGCTTCGATCCGGCACGGTTTGGTCCGGACAGCCCACACAAAAAGGGCGACCGGCCGTATTTTCCGTTTTCACTCGGCCCGAGACGCTGTCTCGGCGAATATTTCTCGTTTCTCGAAATGAAAGTGCATCTTGGCTTGCTCATTCAAAGATTTCATATGACACTGGAAAGTGATCAGGAACCGGAATTGGATCTCGGTATCAACTTGCGCACAAAAAACAGCATCATTCTGCGCCCCCACTTGCGCGAACAAGATTAGATGGAACGCTACGAAAGCCTGACGCACATCCTTCGGGACGCGCGTGACAAGTCTCGCGAGATTCGTTTCATCGATGGCGAAAAGGACGAGTCGGTCCTGCCGTTCAGTCAGCTTTGGGACGACGCCACCCGCTTGCTTGGCTCTTTGCAGGCGCACGGCATGAAGCCCGGTGACGAGCTGGTTATTTTTACGCGAATCAATCAAAAATTCGTCACCGCATTCTGGGCGGCTATTCTGGGCGGCATTGTGCCTGTGCCAGTAGCCGTCGGCATCAGTGATGAGCACCGCTTCAAGCTATTCAGAATTCTGGCGCAGTTACGAAACGGAACACTTTACGCGGAACCCGATTTGCTCGTTCGGCTGCAAAACTTTGCGACAGAAAATGAACTCTCGGATATTCAGGATATCCTGACGAATAAAGTGGTGACCGACGACGATATCGTTGACGCTGGCGTTGGAGCACTCGCCAACCCCGATGCGGCCAGTATCGCTTTCATTCAGTATTCTTCGGGATCCACAAGCGAGCCGAAAGGCGTCTGTCTGACCCACAACAATCTGACTTCCAATATTTGCGGCATCCTGGAAGGCATTCAGTGGAATGAAAATGAGCGATCCCTGAGCTGGATGCCATTGACGCATGACATGGGCCTGATCGGATATCACCTGTGTGCCGTTAGTGCGGGTATGGACCACGCAATCATGGATACCAGCGTCTTCGTCCGCCGCCCGCTACTATGGTTACAAAAAGCCAGCGAGCTGAAGTCAACGCAGCTCTGCTCGCCGAATTTCGGCTACAAACATTTTCTTAAGCTATTTGAACGCAAGGGCATTGACAACCTGGACCTATCTTCCGTCAAGCTGATCCTGAACGGAGCTGAACCGATTTCGTGGGACCTGTGCGAGACATTCCTGGATGCTATGGAGCCATACGGACTTAAACGAACCGCCATGTTTCCTGTCTACGGGCTCGCAGAGGCTACGCTGGCGGTGACATTTCCGGAGCTCGGCAGCAAATACTCGCGAATCATGGTGGATCGTCACAGCCTGAAGATTGGATCACCGTATGAAGCGAGTGAAGAGGGGAGTCCGGACGCAGTCAGTTTCCTCAAAGTCGGTCGGCCGATCAGATTCAGCGAAGTGAGAATTACGGACGACCAGGACAAGGTCGTGGACGATGGCATCGTTGGCAATATTCAAATCCGTGGAGAGAATGTAACGACCGGCATTTACAACGATGAAGAAGCCTGTGCCGCATTGTTTACAAACGATGCCTGGTTGCGCACCGGTGATTGCGGCGTCTTTGTCGGCGGAGAGCTGGTCATCACCGGTCGCTCCAAAGACATCATTATCGTGAATGGTCAAAACTACTATCCACACGATATAGAGGAGGTCATTGCAGAACTCGACGGGCTCGATCTGGGCAAAGTCGTGGTTTGCGGCGTCACACCTACGTCAAATCAGACCGAAGAGCTGCTGGTATTCGTTCTGTTTCGTCAGGATGTCGAGTCCTTCCGCAAGATTGTTGAGGACGTGCATGCGATCGTAGGGGAGCATACCGGCCTCGAAATCGATCATGTAATCCCGGTTTCCCGCATTCCCAAGACAACCAGCGGCAAAGTGCAACGCTCGCACCTCGCGAGTGCCTATCTGGACGGCGAATTTGATGATCTTGTTTCGCAGCTTCAGGCGACAGTCGACAACGACGAGGGACTTGATGATGACCCGCTTGTTCGTGAATTGGAGCTCATTTGCCGCGAGTTTTCCAAAGAGAGAATCATCGGGCCGGACGACAACTTGTTTGAAGTTGGCGTCAGTTCTCTTACACTCACGGAAATCGTTCTCGCCGTTGACGAGAAATATCCCGGCAAGCTCGACATCAGCGACCTGTTCGACTATCCCACAATCCGCGAACTAGCCGATTTCATGAGGCGCTAGCAGGCTCGAAACGCTCCGGAACTCGAAAGGAACTCCACCCAATGACTTTTGCAAGAATCGCCGGCACTGGTGGTTATCTCCCGGAACGCGTGCTGACCAACAAAGACCTGGAGCAGATGGTTGACACCACGGACGAGTGGATACGTGAGCGTTCCGGCATCAAACGCCGCCATATTGCGGCGGAGGGCGAGAATACCTCGGATATGGGCGTTAACGCGGCAAAAAAAGCAATTGAAGCGGCAGATCTGGATGCCTCGGAGATTGATCTCATCATCGTTGCGACCACCACACCTGACAAGGTATTTCCAAGCACAGCTTGCATTGTCCAGCGCAAGCTGGGTCTCAAGACAATACCTGCATTTGACGTTCATGCGGCCTGTTCGGGCTTCATATACGCACTGGACATCGCCAATCGGTTTATCGCGACTGGCGGAGCGCGCACCGCGTTAATCATCGGCTCGGAAACGTATTCCAGGATCCTCGACTGGACCGACCGTTCAACCTGCGTACTGTTCGGGGACGGCGCCGGTGCCGTTGTCCTTCGCGCTTCAAATGAAGCCGGTGTATTTTCCACACACATTCATTCCGAAGGTGAATTCGAGGAGCTTCTGCACGTTCCTGCCGGCATTTCGAGCGGCTACGATGTCGTTCAGCAGGAGGCGGCGTTTATCCAGATGAAGGGTAGTGAAGTATTTCGCAAAGCGGTCGCAACGCTTGGCTCAATCGCTCGTGAGACGTTGGTGGGGAACAACGTAGAACAGGACGACATCGCCTGGCTGGTGCCGCACCAGGCAAACCTGAGAATAATCACAGCAGCTGCGAAGAAACTCGGACTGCCGATGGAACGGGTCATTGTCACCGTCGACGAGCACGCAAATACATCAAGTGCATCGATACCGCTTGCCCTGGATGTCGCGATTCGGGATGGTCGGATCAAGCGCGGAGAATTGCTTCTGTTTGAGGCTTTTGGAGCCGGGTTTACGTGGGGCTCCGCCCTGGTTCGTTACTAGATATCCGGTCCTCCTGACATCTTTCGAATCGAGCCGCCGATATGGTCATGCGGCGAATTAGTCGCGAGCTTACATAAGGCCCCGAATCTGTGGAAAAGTCGGCGAAAAACTGAGAGTTCGGTCACAAAACGGGCCCGCCCCTGTCTCTATACTGCGACATATGGACCTGTCGCCAAACCGCGACAGACTGGGAGATAAACGCAGGAACACGGCAGCCAGTATGGATACTTCAGGATCACAGTCGTACGTTTCACTTTCCCTGGTGGAAATCCAGGAGCGGTTTCAGGAGCTCATGCAGGAGGAGCAGCCTGGTCTGACTCTCGAAGAGCCCGATTGCGGGGTTGATCCCCGCGACACTTGCAATCCTTACGACCGCGCAAGATAGTGAGAGCAGCTCGATCAGCCCGGCAATTGATATTGCCCTGACTGGCGCGCGTGCGCGTGCAGGTCACGTATCAGGAATATGCGCCAAAGCCAGAGACTGAGTACCAGCATTGCCGAAGTCGCCAGTGCGAATCTTGGGAGGGCAATAACCAGGTAGTCGTAAAGTCCGTGCAAAGCCGCGGCAGCACCCATACTCATAAATATGGTCCGCAGCAGACGCTCTTTTCGCAGCCAGGCCTGGCCGATGTAATAACCCCAGACTGAGGCGAACACTATATGGACGACCGGCCCGGCAAAGCCGCGAGCCAGCGCCTCTCCAGACGTAATGAACTGCAGATAATAAAAATTCTCGACAGCGGCGAATCCAAGCGCGATAAATGAAGCGTAGATTATGCCGTCGACGGGTTCGTCAAATTCAGGAAAATGCCGGATCACAATCAAAAAAGGGAAAAGCTTGGCGAGTTCCTCTACGGGGCCGATCGCGAACAGAGCATAGAGCAAGAGGCCGGGTTTGTTCGTCTCTGCAAGCCAGAATGCGTCGAAACGCAGGCCGACAAGCCCAAGCCCCTGATACATCAGTTTGCCAAGAACGAATGCGACGCCACCGAGCAAGAAGGCACCAAACAGGTGGCTGACAGGCTCTGGCAGGTGCCTGTCCTTGTGATAGTGGTACCAGGCCCAGAACAGGACCGGAAGGAGTACCGGGCAAATGAGGATCGCATAGCTCATTTCAGCATTATGTTGGTCAAACGGGGCGCCAGTCACGGTCAGACGTCACATTGGTGTGCATGGAGTTTCCCGAGAGCGAATTGGGACGATTCGCACGTATAATATTCCGGCCACAAAG
>JAHEFF010000088.1 GCA_024640315.1 Woeseiaceae bacterium | reverse complement strand
CTCTGACCCCGGGTGTTCAGGCGTGTCGTCAGACGTTGAACATCAGCACTTCACGCTCCCATGGCGTGACTATTTCCATGAACTCCTGACATTCGCATTTCTTTACCTCGGCGTAGATTGAAACAAATTTATCGCCAAGTATGCGGCGAAGCGCTTCACTTCCCTCGAACGCTTCGATAGCCTCGAAGAGAAAACGATGCAGACTGAACGGCAGGTCGTAGGCGCTGCCCTGGATGGGTTCGTCTGCTTTCAGGCCCTCGGTCATACCCAAATAGCCACAGGCAAGCGTGGCGGCGAGAACGAGGTAGGGATTGACGTCCGAACCGGCAAGCCGGTTTTCGACGCGACGCGCCTCTGGCGCGGAATCAGGTACGCGTAGCCCAACCGTTCGATTGTCTATGGCCCAGGCAAGATTTACGGGCGAGGCCCAGTAACTCAGGAATCGCCGGTACGAATTTGCATAAGGGGCAAATATCAGTAATGCCTGCGGCATGTATTTCTGTAGCCCGCCAATATATGACATGAACAAATCACTCGCACTGCCATCGTCATTGGAAAAGATATTATTGCCATCGTCGTCGACAACGCTCTGGTGAATATGCAATGCGCTGCCCGCCTCCTCCGAAATGGGCCGGGCAAGAAAAGTGGCGTGCATCTCGTGAGCAATTGCTACCTCGCGGACCGTTCGCTTGAACAGGAACACCTGGTCGGCCAGGTCGAGCGCGTTGCCATGCAAAAAGTTGAGTTCGAACTGGGCCGGGCCCATTTCCTGAGAAAGCGTATCGATACTGATATCCTGCGCTTCGCAGTATTTATATACATCGTTGATGAACGGATCGAAGTCGTTCATCGTATCGATGCTGTATGGCTGCTTTGAGGTCTCAGTCCAGCCCAGCCTGCCCTCAGGTGGTTCGACCTCTTCATTCGCATCGGAATGAGGATTGATCAGGTAGAACTCAACCTCGGGTGCAACCACCGGCGTCCAGCCTTTCTTCTTAAAAAGATCAAGAACCTTCCTCAGAACATAGCGCGGCGCAGATTCGACAGGAGAGCCGTCCCGGTGAGTGCAATCGAGAAATATCGAAGCGGTTGGGTCAGATGACCATGGAACCGGCCGAAGCGTCGCCGGATCAGGCCGTAGCAACATGTCACGGTCTTCAACATTATCCTTGTTGACCGCGTAGTCGCCCGAAATCGTCTGCGCAAAAATTCCTTCCGGCAGCTTTAGCTCACCTGTGCCGAATTTTCCTGCAGGCAACACCTTGCCGCGTGCAGCTCCGGCCATATCGGGCACAAATGCCTCAACATCCTCGATCGAATGCTCTTTCAGCCAGGTTTGAATCTGATCATGTTCACTCACGAGTCACCTTTTTTTTGGCTTGCGTACTCACGGCACGCGTCACCGAATGCTTTGAAAATTGCCATTGAAAATTTGTTTTCTGTGACCTTCCACTCAGGATGCCATTGCACTGCAAGCGTAAATCCGCTGGCGCCATCCACTACGAAACCCTCAACCAGCCCGTCATCTGCAACCGCCTCCACTGTTAACCCTTTTGCCAGGCGAGCAATACCCTGCGAATGCAGTGAATTCACGGTGACGGTGTCTTGAGCCGCCAGTCCGTGCAGCATACCGCCCTCCACCAGGTGGACTTCGTGCGACGGACCATATTGCACGTCAATCGGATCGTCAGGATCTTCCCGGTGGTTGTGATAGCCGGGCTGCTCTTCGACATGCTGGTGCAAACTTCCGCCAAGGACGACATTCAGCTCCTGGTAGCCCCGGCAGATCGCGAAAAGTGGTACTCCGGTCTCGAGCGCACGATCAATCAATCTTAACGTGGTCTCGTCGCGGTGGGGATCATGCATCGTCCCGGGTCGGCTGGGCTCGCCTTGATAATGGCGGGGTTCAACATTTGAAGGACTTCCCGTTAGCAACAATCCATCGACGCGGGAAAGAATTGTGTCGGCGTCGACGCTGTCGCCCAGCGCGGGGATCATAAACGGCAGCCCGTCGGCGGCATCCCTTACGGCGGCGACATACTTCTCTCCAACCATGTGAAATGGGTGCGGGTCGAGAATCCGCCGGTCCGATGGCACTCCAATTAGCGGCTTGGTATACATACGCAGGCCGGAGAAGGCCCATGACTCCTGTGTGCAATTTCGACGCTAATATACGTCAGTCTTTGCGGCCTTGTATATGGCGGGTTCACATTGTCAGCGGGCGCTCAGGATTCACGGAAATTTGGGGTATTGCGATCCGTACCGCCCGAAACCATTCACCTGCGCGCTTCGTAGCACTGCAGTCAGAATTCCGGATTCAGCCTTTGCGCAGCCCGGCTCAAGACCGTGCCAAGCTCTGCTCTGCGCGCCGCGGTAAGTCGTTGGGTTGGCCCGCCGATTGACAATGCGCCCTGCACGTCGCCGAGAACGCCACGAATGATCGTTGCCACTGCCGTAAAGCCTTCTTCAATTTCGTCGACCGTGATCGCATATCCACGTCGCCTGATCTCCGCGAGCTGTAGCTGCAGCGCACTCTTGTCCGTAATCGTATGAGGTGTCAGCGGCTTGAGTTTGTCTCCAAGCCGGTCAATTCCCGATTCGTCGAACGCGAGCCAGGCTTTGCCAGTCGACGTTGCGTGAATTGGCCAGCGAGTGCCGATATTGCCGGCCGAGCCCAGCACATGGCTGCCGGCAACCTCATCGAGAATCAGCATACTGTCTTCGAATGGCACTTCGAGTGTTGCTGTTTCGCCGGTATCGCGTGCCAGCGTTCGCAAAACCGGGCGCACACGTCGCCGAAGGTCACTGCTCGCCAGCGCCTGAACGCCAAGCGCCATCAGCCCTGCCCCCAGGCTATAAGCACTGGTCGCGGGATTGCGGTCGATCAACGACTCGCTCTGGAGCGCGCGCAGTAACCGATGCGTAGTGGTTTTATTCAGGCCTGAGGCACGGGAAAGCTCGGCAAGCGACATTTCAGGTCGCTCGTTAGTGAATAGTTTCAGCAGTCTGACGGCGCGGAGAGCTGCCTGTGCGCCTTGCGGTGGACGCGTCTGATTCATGGTGTCCAGATCATAATATGGTTTTCGGTTTCATATTATGACTGCTTCGCTCCCGAAACGCGAGCCGCCGACATAGTGGAATTCGGCAGTCAGCGTCTGGTGCACGCCGAAAAATTCATGCTTAATTAGCGCCAGTTGAACCACGGATAAAGATATGCCCCGGCAAAAAGCAGAGCCTTTACAGGCTGAACTGAAACGATTCCAGCGAAAATATCCGGATACGGACGTCATGGAATTATTGATTGCGGACGTACAAGGTATCTTGCGCGGCAAGCGGATTCGCAGCGATGAATTCGCCAAGGTATTCAGCGACGGATTCTGCCTTCCCGGTGGCACCGTACTGATTGACTCAACCGGCGATGTCGTGGACGGCATCCCGTGGTCCGCCGGTGACGGTGATCCCGACGTCAATGCGCGTATTGTTCCCGGCAGTCTCGCGCCGGTTCCCTGGGCAAATAATCCGTCTGCGCAAGCCATGTTCCGTTTCTATAACCGCGACGGTGATCCCTTCTTCGCCGATCCCAGGCACGTTCTGGAACGTGCAGCAGCACCGCTCAAAAAGATGGGCCTCAGCATTGTTATGGCGACAGAACTGGAGTTCTACCTGCTGGATGCCAATGCCGACTGTCCGACTGCGCGAATGTCGAAGGTGCCGGGGGTCAACCGGCCGCAACCGGGGCCGCAGGTCTATCATCCAGACGATCTGTGGGATATCGAGAGCTTCCTGAACGACCTGAATGAGACCTGCAAGGCGCAGAACATCCCGGCGGGCACGACAACGTCCGAATTTGCGCCGGGCCAATTCGAAATCAACCTGCACCACGTCGACGATCCTGTCCTTGCCTGCGATCACGGCGCGCTGCTGAAACGCGCAATCAAATCAATCGCCAGGCAGCATGGTTTCGTTGCCTGCTTCATGGCAAAGCCGTTCGAGGAAGACTCCGGCTCAGGATTGCACATTCACATGAGCCTTGTAGACCGGGACGGGAAAAATTACTTCTCTCATGGCAAAGACAAAATGGCGTCGCCGCCCTTCTCTGCACGCCTGCGACATGCGATCGGCGGACTGGCGAAGACGATGGCCGAAGGCACTGCGATCTTTGCACCTAACGCGAACTCGTACCGCCGGCTCAGACCGGAGTCGTTCGCGCCGGTGGAACCAAACTGGGGATCGAATCATCGCAATGTCGCATTGCGCGTACCGGTGTCGGACGAAAAAAACCTGCGCTTCGAACACAGAACATCCGGTGCGGACGCCAATCCCTACCTGGTCACTTCAGCCATTCTCGCCGGCGTGCATTACGGTTTGAAGAACAAGTGCGATCCAGGCCGAATGGTCGAGGAAGGTGAAGTCATCACGCTGAAACGAAAAATCCCTAATCGCTGGGACGCTGCCATCGACAAGTTTGAGCGAAGCAAGATCTTCCCAACATATCTCGGCGAAGATTTTTGCAGGATTTATGCAATGCAACGGCGCGACGAATCGCGACGATTTCACAATATCATCAGCAATGCGGATTTTGACTGGTACATGCGCGCGGTCTAGATTTCGCCGACTCGAGCAAGATCTTTTTCTATGTGCCGACTGGCTGCAAAGAAATGCCAGGCGGTCCACGGCCCCGTGATCGCTGCTATGGCAAGCAGGCTGTAACGCATCGATTCGTTGCCGAATTCCAGCGCGAGATAATCACTCAGAAATCCGGCGACCAGCGGACCAAATCCGAGGCCGAGAACATTGATCACAAGCAACAATAAAGCCGAGGCAACCGAGCGCATACGCAGGCCAGCCAGGCTTTGCACTTGCGCAAACGTAGTCGCCAGGTAGGTATTCGACAGGGCAGACGGCAGGAAGAACAAGCCAATTACCAGGTAGGCACTCTTCGCGAGGTAAAGCGGAAAGACAAATACCCAGCCAAGCAACAACATGCCGGCAATAGCCTGCAAAGAACGCCTCTGGTTACCGGATCCGATTCGGTCTGAAAGGTAGCCACCACCGATAAAGCCTGTCCCGGTCGAGGCACCAATGATCAAGCCCAGGTAGATTCCTATCTCCTGAAGATTCAAACCGTGACTCCGAACGAGGAAACTCGGAAAGAAGCTCAAGACTGCGTAACCCATGAATGATGCCAGGCCGGCGCCGAGGGAGAGATGAATAAAGGATTTTCTCTGCAGAAGATACCGCGCGACGTGCATCACGCCATGCTTTTCGCCATCGTCCACACGGTCTTCCGATAAGCCGCGCCGCGGCTCGGTGACCGTAAAGCGAAACACAAGCGCCAGCAGCACGCCCGGTATGCCCACCACGAAAAAAGCCTCGCGCCAGCCAATATTCTGCGCCATCCAGCCACCACCGACGTAGGCAATTGTGATGCCGAGCGCAATCCCGGAGGTAAAAATCCCCATTGCCGTGCCACGACGTTCAGGCGGATACATGTCCGCGATCATGGAATGGGCGGGCGGTGCGAATCCGGCTTCGCCGACGCCGACTCCGATTCTTGCCAGCGCGAGCTGCACAATATTTGCGGACACACCCGAAAGCGCCGTCATTCCGCTCCAGATCGTCAGCGAGAGAGCTATCAGGTTGCGCCTGTTCCAGCGATCGGCCAGTACGGCGATCGGTATCCCAAGCGTGACGTAGAAGATCGCGAAGGCGGGTCCGGCGAGGAAACCCAGAACCCAGTCATTAACCTCGAAATCGTCCTTGATGGCTGGCAACAGGATCGCAAGAATCTGGCGATCAATAAAACTGAAAACATAAACAGCGGTGATAAGTCCCAGCGTATAACGTCGCGCGGTCTGGCTAAGTGACCCGCCGCCGGATTCAGACAACGTCATTTCCCATGCCTGAGCCCTGTTGGCGAGAACGCAATGTCAGGGCAACACTGTCTTGAATATAAAGAAGAAGACGATAGAGAGGAAAGCCCCGGCAGGAATCGTTACAACCCACGAAACGAAGATTCGGCCGACTACTCGCAAATCGATTGCTTCAATACCACGAGCCAGGCCAACGCCCAGCACTGCACCAACCAACGTATGTGTCGTCGAGATGGGAATGCCGGTTCCGGATGCGATCACAATGGTTGTCGCTGC